>CAZGSW010000278.1:0-4250 GCA_964528635.1 uncultured Rhodoplanes sp.
TCGCGGACGGCAAGAACCTCGACGTGCGGGCCGGCCGCAGCCTTCCGTTCACCCTTGGCCACGAGATTGCCGGCACGGTCGAAAGCCTCGGACCCGAAGCCGCGGGCGTGCGCCCGGGCGCGCGGGTCGCGGTCTATCCGTGGATCGGCTGCGGCCGGTGCGGCGCCTGCCAGGCCGGCGAGGACAATCTTTGCCAGAAGCACCGCCATCTCGGCATTTCCGTCGACGGCGGCTTTGCCTCGCATGTGCTGGTGCCCGATCCCCGCTATCTGATCGATCACACCGGCGTGTCGCCCGCGCTGGCCGGGCCCCTGATGTGCTCCGGCCTCACCGCCTACTCCGCGCTGCGGCGTCTCGACGACCGCGCCGCACGCGGTCCTGCGCTGCTGGTCGGGCTCGGCGGCGTCGGCATGATGGGCCTGTCGATTGCACGTGCGCTGTTTCCGCATGCTCCGATCGTCGCGGATATCGATGCCGCCAAGCGCGAGGCGGCGCTCAAGGCGGGCGCGGCCGCGGCCTACGACCCGGCCGATCCGGAGGCGCGGAAGGCGATCCTGAAAGCAACCGGCGGCGTGTTCGCAGCGGTCGATTTCGTCGGCTCGGACAAATCTCTTGCGTTTGCCACCGGCGCGCTGGCCAAGGGCGGCAAGGTGGTGGTGACCGGCCTGCTCGGCGGCAACTACCAGACGCCCGCCGTGATGTTTGTCCTCAAGGCGATGGCGATCGAGGGCATCCTCACCGGCACATTGCAGGAAGCCCGCGAGGTCGTCGCACTCGCGCAGGCCGGCAAGATTTCGCCGCCGCCGATCGTCGAGCGGCCGCTTGCCGAGGCGCAGGCCGCGCTGGACGATCTGCGCAACGGCAAGGTCGTCGGCCGCGTCGTGCTGACCGCGTAGCCGGAAGCCGGCGTCAGATTTCCTGCTGGAGCTGCCGCACGAACGCGGACAGGCCGGTCTGCCGCTGCCGTTTCAGGCGCTCGGCCGCGAGAACGGCGCGGACCTGTGCGAACGCCCGATCCAGGGAGTCGTTCAGGATCACATAGTCGTATTCCGGCCAGTGGCTCAGTTCCGCATCCGCCTTGGCCATCCGCGACCTGATGACGGCTTCATCGTCCTGCGCACGCATGCGCAGCCGACGCTCCAGCTCCGCCATCGATGGCGGCAGCACGAATATGCTGGCCACGTCGCTGCGAGCCTCCTGAGTCAGTTGTTGCGTGCCCTGCCAGTCGATATCGAAGAGAACATCGCGCCCCTCGCCGAGAGATTTCCTCACCGCCGCGCGGGGCGTTCCGTAGCGATGCCCGAACACCTCCGCCCACTCCAGCAGTTCCTTGTCTTCGATCATCCTGTCGAAGGTGGCATTGTCCCGGAAGTGATAATGATGACCGTCAATTTCACCCGGACGAGGTTTGCGGGTCGTTACGGAAATCGACAGATCGATGCTGTCGTCATCCTGAAGCAGTTGCCGTGACAACGTCGTCTTGCCGGCCCCGGACGGCGACGACAGCACGAGCATCATGCCTCGCCGGGCAATCGCCTTGCTCTGCGCGGCGCTCATGGTCACTCCAGGTTCTGCACCTGCTCGCGGAACTGCTCGACCACCGCCTTGAGCTCCAGGCCGATGTTGGTCAGTTCCAGATCGTTGGCCTTGGCGCACAGCGTATTCGATTCGCGGTTGAGCTCCTGCGAGAGGAAATCGAGCTTGCGGCCGACCGGACCGCCGCCCGACAGGAGCTTGCGCGCCTGCGCGACATGCGCCTCGAGCCGGTCGAGCTCCTCGCGGATGTCGGCCTTGGTGGCGAGCAGCAGCGCCTCCTGATGCAATCGATCCGGATCAAACCGCTGCGACGCTTCGAGCAGCGCCGCCACCTGTTCGGCGAGCCGTGCCTTGATCGCCTCGGCCTTGCGGCCCGGCACGGCCTCGGCGCGCTCGGCGAGCGCCTTGATCTCGGCGAGCCGGCTGCCGAGCACGCCGCCAAGCGCCGTGCCCTCGGTGCGGCGCATCTGCTCCAGTCCGGAGAGAGCCTGGGCGAACCCCGCCACCACCGCGGCCTCGGCGACCTTGCGGTCGTCCTCGGTTTCCGCAGGCTCCGAAACCTCCATCACGCCCTTGAGCGAAAGGATCCCGTCCAGCGTCGGCGGCGTGGCGCTCGCCTTCTCGCCAAGATCCTTCAGCGTTGCGAGCACGGCCGCCAGCACCGGCTCGTTGATGCGGGCGACCGGTGCCACGCCTTCGCGGCTCACGGTGAGGCTGGCGAACACCGATCCGCGCGCCAGCGCCTCGGCGACGCGGCTGCGCACCGGCGCATCGATCGCGTCCCACCCCGGCGGCAGCCGCAGCTTGACGTCGAGCCCCTTGGCATTGACCGACTTGATCTCCCAGCCCCACGCATAGGAACCGGTGACGCCGTGGCTTCGGGCGAAGCCGGTCATGCTCGACAGAGCCATCGATGGCCAATCCGCCTGTTGAAATTGGCGCGAACTTAGCGGCGCCATGTCGCGCTCACAAGGGTCCCCGCACACAGGGGTCCCGCTCACAAGCCTCGCACTACGGCCGCGCGGGACGCGCGGCGCGGGCCGGGCTGCGGCCGGTGGCCGCCGCCGCCGGCTGCGGATTGGCCTTCTGCTCCAGCGCGCGCAGCTTGGCGACGTTCTTGAGGTGCTGATCGTAGTTCTCGGCGAACGCATGGCCGCCGCTGCCGTCGGCGACGAAGAACAGCTCCTTGGTGCGGGCCGGATTGGCGGCCGCTTCGAGCGAGGCGCGGCCCGGATTGGCGATCGGGCCCGGCGGCAGGCCGTCGATCACGTAGGTGTTGTAGGGCGTGGGCTGCTCGATCTCGCTCTTGAGAATGCCGCGCCCCAGCGTGGCCTTGCCGCCCACCAGCCCGTAGATGATGGTCGGATCGGACTGCAGCTTCATCTTCTGCTTGAGCCGGTTGACGAACACCGCGGCGACGCGCGTCCGCTCGTCGGACTTGCCGGTTTCCTTTTCGACGATCGATGCCAGCACCACCAGTTGCTCGACCGAACGGACCGGCAGGTCGGGCATGCGGCGATCCCATATCTCCTGCACGATCCGGCGGTGCTGCTGCTGCATGCGCTGGATCAACTGCTCGCGCGTGGTTCCGCGCGTGAACCTGTAGGTCTCGGGCAGCAGCGTGCCTTCGCGCGGCACCTCGCGGATGTTGCCGGACAGAACGTCGTTCTCGATCAATCGCTGCACGATCTGATCCGACGTCAGCCCCTCGGCAACGGTGAATGCGTGCTGCACGACCTTGCCTTCGATCAGCGTGTCGACGACATCCTTGAGACTGGCGTTCTTCTCGAAGCGGTATTCGCCCGACTTGAGGTCGTGCCGCGCCTTGATCAGCATCGCGCCCGCGATGAACAGATACGGCTGGTCGATCACCCCTTCGCGCTCAAGCAGTTCGGCGGTGTCGCGGATGCCGCCGCGCGGGATGTTGACGACCTTTTCGCTCGCCAGCGGACCGGCCAGGTCGAAGCGCTGCTTGCCGATCACGAAACCGACGCCGGCCGCGAGCGTGATGAGGAACATCAGCGTCAGCAGCAGATTGCCGGCGATCACGAACGGATGACGGGCCCGGCGCGAGCGTTTCTTCGGCTCAGGGATGCGCTCCGGCTCGAGTGCCGCGCGCGCACTGCGCGGAAAGCGCCTGGGATCGAGCGTCGGCGTCTCCAGCGCGCCGGCCTGCAGCGGAGGATACGGCTCCCCGGCGCCGGGAACGGCGCGTCCGGTATCGGGGGGAACCGGAGGTGCCGGCGGCTGCACTGCGGCTGCAGGCCGGGCCGGAACCGCTGCCGTGGAGGCGGGACGCGGTTGCGGTGGCTGCTGCTGCTGCACGGGAGCCTGCGGCGATGCAGCCGGCGCTGCGGGAGCCGCCGGCCGGGCCTGCGTTGCGGAAGCCTGCTGCGCCGGCTGAAACGGATGCGCCGGCACATCGTGCCCCGCTGGCGCCGCGGGCTGGCCGAACACCGGAGACGAGGGACGTCCCCTGCCGTTTGCGCCGGGCGGCGGATTGGACGCGTTCACCGCCCTGCTCCTGACTTCATGCGCGCACCATTTCCATATCCGTCGGCCGCGAATCCGGACGTGACAGCGCGCCTGTTTCTATCGTCGCAGATTTCGCCTGTCCTGCCCACGTTTTTTCTCGCACACGTCTTTCTTGCATTCCGTCGGGGCGAACGAATCCGTGTCCTTGAAAAAATTCAAATATGGCGAAGGTGCGGCCC
>CAZGSW010000279.1:0-4228 GCA_964528635.1 uncultured Rhodoplanes sp.
GGTTGATGCATTCCGGCGAATCAGCCTTACTCGGGATTCTTCACCACGGGACAACCAAATCGGAAATCTGGAGGGCGCATGCTCGAAGCGGCACCTTTGCGGCCTGTGCGTGTGATTGTAGTCGCCAACGAAAAAGGCGGTTCTGGAAAATCCACGGTCGCCATGCATATCGCGGTGGCACTGATGAAGCGGGGGCGGCAAGTCGCCACCATAGATCTCGATACACGGCAGAAGACGTTTACACACTATATCGAGAACCGGCGCACCTGGTTCGAGCGTGTCGGACGCAATCCCGAATGCTCCGAGCATATCTGCCTCTCCGCCGACGACGCGAGCCAGGGCGCCCAGGCGCTGGCCGACGCAGTCGACACGCTCGGACGCTCGCATGAGTTCATCGTGATCGACACGCCCGGGCACGACGGACCGCTGATGCGGATGGCCCATGCCATGGCCGACACCCTGATCACGCCACTCAACGACAGCTTCGTCGATCTCGACGTGCTGGGCAGCCTTGACCCGGAGACCATGCAGGTCGTGGGGCTCAGCCATTACGCAAGAACGGTCGAACAATCGCGTCATCAGCGCGACGGGTCGGGCCGGCCGGCTGCCGAATGGATCGTGCTGCGCAACCGGCTCTCGATGACGCCAACCCGCAACAAGCGGCTCGTGGCCGAGGGGATCGATGCGCTATCACGACGGCTCGGCTTCCGCTGCATCGAAGGTCTCGCGGAGCGGGTTGTCTTCCGCGAGTTCTTTCTCCGTGGCCTGACCGCTCTCGATTCCTTCGACGAAGCCTCACTGGGCAAACGTCCGACGATGTCGCACATGACCGCCCGCCAGGAGGTCGAGACGCTGCTCGAGGCGATCAACCTCGGCGCCATCGCCGGCGACGCGCCTGAGGAAACCGGCGATCGCGACGCGGCCTGAACGCAGGCCACAGGCGAAACGAAAACGCTCCCTCCCCTTGCGGGAGGGGTTTTCTTTTGGGGCTCTACTCGTCGTGAACGATCACAATCCGGTGCGGCGACGCATGGACGCCGTAGGTCTTGAGAGGACGCTCGCCGGTGGCGCGGAACCAGTGCCGTACATGCGGCGGAAACACCAGCGTCATGCCGGGCGCAATCGGGAACGGCTCGCTCCCCTGTATCCAGGCTTCACCCTCGCCTTCCAGAACCGTAACCGCTTCAAGGTATGGATGCGAGTGCAGTGGCGTCCGAAAGCCGGGTGACGAGGTCTGGATGCCGATTCGAAGCGGCGTCGAGCCCAGGTCGTCGCCAACGAGCGTCCGATATGTGGCGCCTGCCGCGAACGGATCGAACGGGACGTTGTCGTGAACCACCACGGGCATGATCAACTCCGCCTGTTGTTGCCGGAAAATGGGGTCGTCCGATGAAAGCGCAACCTGCTGCAGCCGCGGGCAAACCGGAGCGGGGTTGAGGCTTTCCTTCCCGCCGACGAAGCGACCGCGCGTGCGTTGTGCGCTGCCTGACCGGAAGGCAAGGCGTTACAGCGCCTGTGCGGTGTTGCCTTGAACAGGATCGGTCCGGGCGATCTTGTCTACACCTCGTCGAACACGTCGATCTCGATGCCGCCGGGGAACATGGCGCGCCATGTCTGCAGATAACCCTGCACGGTCGGATCGCTGGCGATCTTCTGTCTGTTGGTTTCAATGGATTCCGGCGTCTCATATTCGATCTGCTGGATGAATCGCTTGGGATCGTCCACGTTGCGCAGCAGCCGCACCTTGGCCTTGCCGAACATTTCGAAGAACGGGGCCGTGGACTTCATCATCGCCAGCATCTCCGGCGTGACCTCCGGAAGCGTGAACCGGAAGTGGAGAATGCGCCGGACGCTGGAGTCGCCGTTGGCCATGCGAGAGGTCCCGTGTGCGAGTGACGACGCCATTGTGACATCCGCTGCCGCGAACGCCAGCGCGAGCTTTGCGTCGGATCGTTCCGGCGGCTGGCTGTGGACGCAGACTCGAACGGATCGGCCGGTCTGGCGCCGTGGATGCGCGGCTCAGCGGCGCCGTTCCGCGCGCCGTGCCCCGTCACAGGCCGGAGCACGGCTGCTCGCGATTCGCGTGAGGTTGGCAGGCACGGGCAAGCCGTCCACCGGGAAATCCTCATCCGCCAGCCCGCCGGCATTCATCGCCGACCGCAAGGCGTTGCGCACCCGCCGGTCCGGTTCGGCGTCGGCCGGGGCGATTTCGGACTCCAGGGTGCGCAGATAGGTCGACATGGCCACCACGAGCGCAGCCTTGTTGATCATGTCGCATGGCGCCAGTGCGTAGGCGGTGGCGGCCTGTATGGCGCTGACCCGAATCCGTTCGCGGCCTTGCGACAGGTCGCGTTCCGGGCGGGCAGGAGGCTCGGTTGCGGCGGCCTGTTCGGGTGCAGGGTCGCGCTCCTGCAAGACAGAAGCAGGCTCTGGCGGGATGGTGGACGCCGGTTCTTCCGTGAGGTCGGAACCGGAATGCGCAATGTCGATGGCCGGCGCGGGCCGGACGGTGGTGGCAACGGGCGCGCTTTTTGTCAGCATGGAGACGGCCGCATAGGCCCCGACGAACAGGGCAACGGCACCGAGCAGCACGCGAAAATCGATCATGGCGAAGGCCCCGCGAGGAGCGGCAGCCTGACGCCGGCTTCGTTAAACCGGCACTAGCCCCGCCCCGCAAGGTGCGGTTGTCGTGATCGAACCGTTAAGGCGCGGACTTGTATTCTAGTGATCGACCCGCTTGGCGGCCTGCAGCAACAGGGTTTCCGGCAACTCAATCCCGATCGCCGTCGCGGTCTTGGTGTTGACGGCGAGGTCGAGCCTCGGACTGGTGTCGACGGCCAGGTCGGCCGCCTTGTCGCCGCGCAGGATCCTCGCGGTGTACTCGCCGAGCTTCTTGAGCGTCGATTGGTAGTCCAGTCCGAGCGACATCAGGGCTCCCGATTCGACATAGGCGCGTGAGCCCATCAGGGTCGGCAGCTTGGCGGCGGTCGCAAGCTCCGCGATGCGCGAGCGCCGCCCGCCGAAGTGCGGGCTTGGCAGGAACATCGCGCCCTGCGCCTTGCGGACCTTGAAGTTGCGGAACGTCAGTTCGATCGTGTACGGCGGCCGCTCGTGCCGGATCGGCACGATATCCAGTCCGGCCGCCTTGCCTGCGATCTCCACGGCGGCGAAGTGGTCCGCAGTGGCGGCGTCCCAGGCCACGGCAAGGCGCTTGCGCCCGGGCAGGGCTTCCTTGAACAGCTCGATCTGGCGGGCCGCCAGCTCGGACAGCCGCGCGTACACGCCGGTGAAATTGCCGCCCGGCTTGTCGAGGCTGGCGACGTACTTCAGCGCAACGGGGTCGTAATCCACGGCGAGGAACACCCCGGCGACGGTCTTGCTTTGCGCCGCGACGGCACGCACGCCTATCTCCGGGCCGGTTATGACGATGACCTCCGGCTTGGAGCGCAGCAGGTCGCTGACCACACCGCCGGGCCCGCGCGGGTCGGTCAGCGGGGCGTATTCGACGATGACGTTGCGCCCGGCGCGAAAGCCAAGCTCGTCGAGCTGGCCGAGAAACGCGCGGTAGTTCTCGCTCTGGGGTGCGATGACGTTCAATCCGCCGATGAAGCCAACCCGCCGGATGGCCTTCGGCTGCGCGGGAACGGTCGCCGGGAGCAGGGGCGCCGTGGCGGCGCCGCCCAGCAGGGCAATGAAATCGCGTCGTTTCATGTCGAGATCGGGTTCGCTCTTTTCAGTCGGCTAATTTACCATACTGTGGCGTTTGCACGAGGACATCATGATCGAAACGGTCACGTTGTCGCTGGCGAATTCGGGGGGACGCGCGTTCGACGCCTATCTGGCGCGGCCGTCGGCGGGGACGCGGTCCGGCATCGTCATGGTGCACGACATGTTCGGCCTCAATCCCGCGATTCGCTATATCGCGGGCGAATTTGCCCGCCGGGGGCGGGCCGTCCTGGTGCCCAACATGTTCTGGCGCTCCGAGATTCCGGAGCCGCTGGACTACGAGGACAACCAGCATCCGATCGCCTGGGAGCGCCTCAAGGCGCTCGATCTGGACGTGGCCTGCGACGATGTCGCCACTGCAACGAAATGGCTGCGCGGGCAGCCGTTCTCGACCGGCAAGGTTGCGGTGATCGGCTTCTGCGGCGGCGGACGGATTGCGTTTCTGGCGGCGGCGCGGACCGACGTCGACGCCGCTGCGGCGCTCTACGGCCTGCATATCGCG
>CAZGSW010000280.1:0-4205 GCA_964528635.1 uncultured Rhodoplanes sp.
TCGAACACGATGCGCTCCTCGCCGGCCAGCGCGATGAAGCGCTTGCCGCGGGCGCGGCCGACCAGCGTGAGGTTGGCGTTGCGCGCCAGTTCGACGCCCCATGCGGTGAAGCCCGAGCGCGACACCAGGATCGGGATGCCCATGCGAACGGTCTTGATCACCATTTCCGAGGTGAGCCGTCCGGTAGTGTAGAAGATCTTGTCGTCCGGGCGCACCCGATGCCGGAACATCCAGCCGGCAATCTTGTCGACCGCGTTGTGGCGGCCGACGTCCTCCATGTAGACCAGCGGCCGGTCGCCTTCCGCCAGCACGCAGCCGTGGATCGCGCCCGCCTCGAGATAGAGCGACGGCGTGGTGTTGATCTTGTGGGTGAGCGCGTAGAGCCACGAGGTGCGAAGCTCCGCGTCGGGCAATTTGACGTTCTCCAGCGCCTCCATCAGGTCGCCGAACACGGTGCCCTGGGCGCAGCCGGAGGTCTGCACCTTCTTCTTCAGCTTCTTCTCGTAGTTGGTGCGGCGCCTGGTGCGCACCACCACGACGGACAAATCCTCGTCGTACTCCACCTTGGTGACGACGTCGTCCGGCAGCAGCATGTGCTGGTTGAGCAGATAGCCGATCGCCAGATATTCCGGATAGTCGCCGATCGTCATGGCGGTGACGATCTCCTGCGAATTGAGGAAGATCGTCAGCGCGCGCTCGACCACCACCGACGTCTCGACGGTCGCACCGGTCTGGTCGATGCCGGTGACGCGCTGCGACAGCCGCGGATCGAGCGGATCGGGCTTGATGACGAGCGTTTTCGGCCGCGACGGCCTAGCCTTGCGAACAGCCTTCTTGCGCATGGCGCTTTATATCGTGGCGCGCGCGCCTACTCCAAGCCGAAGCTCTTGAAGACGGCCCTGGACGCCGGAGTCGTCAGAAAATCCAGATAGGCCCGCGCCGCCTCCGACGCGCCGTCGCGCGACACCGCCCCGGCGTAACCGTTGACATATGCCAGTTCCGCCGGCAGCGGCCCGACCACGCGCGTGCCCTCGACAGGAATGAACTCGCTGGTGAAGGTGATGCCCAGCTCGGCGCGGCCTGTTGCGACCAGGATCGCGACCTCGCGCCCGGTCCTGCCCAGCACCAGTTTGGGCCGGATCTGTCCGGTCATTCCCATCGTGTCGAGCAGTTGCGCGAAGTAGATGCCGGACGAACCGCCATGCGCCGGATCGTTGGCGCCGATGCTCAGCGCATTGAGCAGCGCGCGCTTGAACGCCTCGGGCGTCGAGATGTTCGGCATCATCATGCCGTCGCGCACCGCCACGCCGCAGGTGGCGGAGCCGAGATCGGCGCGACTGTCCGCCGCCAGCTTTCCGCCCTCGATCAGCGCTTCGACCGCGGGAGCGGAAAGCAGGATCGCATCGGCCTGTTCGCCGCCGGCGAACCGCTCCTTCAGCGCGCCAACCGTGTTGAAGACAAGCTCGACCTCATGCCCGGTGACGCGGGAGAACTCCGGCGTCAGGGCATCCACGGGCCCCTCGACGGCGCCCGCACTCATGACTTTCAGTTTCATCCCGCCAGTATAGCCGCAGATTCAGTCGATGCCTTCCCACGGACGTGGATCGCGCCGGATCGCCGCCCGGATGTTCGGGTCGGGGTCGCGGCCGGCCACCCGGCCGTCGAAGTCGATGACCTCGTAGGGATCATGCTGCACGGCAACGACCGGCGGCTTGTGCTGGGGCTTGGCGGCCTGCTTGCGCTTCTTGCTGGCGGCCTCTGCGGGCATCGCAACGGCAACGGCCGCGATGAAGGCGATTGCGAGCATGGGACGTTTCATGGGACGTTTCATGGGACATTTCGTGGGATTCTTCATGGTACGCTTCATGGCGTTCCTCCCTCTCAGCCCCGGCGGCATTGCAGCCGGCCCGGCCCACCGCAAGAACACGCGGCCCGGCGCGGCTATTCCGTCGTTCTGTCGAGCCATCCCGGCAGGAATGCGACGGCGCCGGTCGCCGTATCGGTGACGATCTCGACCGGGGAGCCGTACAGCGCCTCGAGCTGGGCGCGGTTGAGCACCTCTGCCACCGTGCCCTCGCCGATCCGCGCGCCGGACCGCAACAGGAACGCGCGGTCGGCCGCGCGAAGCGCGTGATTGGGATCGTGCGTGGTGAACAGCACCCCGTGGCCCGACGCGGCGAGCGCCCTGATCTCCCGCATCACTTTTCCTTGATTGCCGAAGTCGAGGCTCGCGGTCGGCTCGTCCAGCACGATGAACTGCGGCTCCTGCGCGAGCGCCCGGGCGAGCAGCGCGAGCTGCCGCTCTCCGCCGGAGATCATGGTGTAGGGCCGCTCCGCCAGATGCGAGATGCCGAATCGCTCCAGCGCCTGTGCGGCCACCCTGCGATCGTGCGCCGAAGGGCGGCTGAACAGGCCGCCGTGCGCGGTGCGGCCCATCAGGACGATGGTCTCGACCGGGAAGGCAAACGTCGCGTTGTGCACCTGCGGCACGTATGCGATCGAGCGCGCCCGCTCGCGGCTGGAGAGCTGCGCCAGTGGCCGCTCCCCAAGCCGCACCTCGCCTGCCTTGGGCGCGAGCAGGCCGAGCAGCGTCTTGAGCAGCGTGGTCTTGCCGCCGCCGTTCGGGCCGAGCAGCGCCAGCACCTCGCCGCTCCCGAGCCGCACGTCCAGATCGGCGCCGACCGTGCGGTCGCTGTAGCCGATGGTGAGCCCGCGGCCTTCGAGGATCACGTGCACACCTTTGCGCATGTGTCCCGGACGCGGTGCAACGCGTCAGCGGTGCACCGCAGATCCGGGACCCAGCTTGCTTCAGCTAAAGGTCCCGGGTCGGCAACGCACCACTTCGCTGCGCTTGTGCTGCGCTGCGCCCGGGACACATGGGGAGAGGTCACCATCACGACCACGTCCTCGAAACGCTGGCGAGCAGCCAGATGAAGAACGGCGTGCCGACCAGCGCGGTGAGAATGCCGAGCGGCACCTCGATCGCAGCCATGGTGCGGGCGAGCGTGTCGATCATCAGCAGGAACCCGCCGCCGAGCAGGGCCGCGGCCGGCAGGAGGCGCGCGAAATCCGGGCCGACCAGCGTGCGCGCGATGTGCGGCACCACGAGGCCGACCCAGCCGATGATGCCCGCGGTGGCGACACTCGCCGAGGTCACCAGCGTGGCGGCGGCCACGATGGCGATCCGCAGCGGACCGGCGGGGACTCCGAGCGCCCGCGCCTCCTCGTCCGGCAGCGACATCACGTTCATGCGCCAGCGCAGCGCCACCAGCACCACCGTGCCCAGTGCCACCGGACCGATCAGAGGCACCAGATCGGCCACGCCGGCGGCGGCCAGACTGCCGAGCAGCCAGAACGTCATCGCCGGAAGCTGGTTGTACGGATCGGCAAGGTACTTGATCATGCCGACGCCGGCACCGAGCAGCGCGCCGATCACGACGCCGGTCAGCACCAGCACCAGCACCGGATCGCGCGAGCGCACCGCCGAGCCGATCAGATAGACCGAGACGACCGCGATCAGTCCGCCGACGAACGCGAACGCCTGGATCGCGAACACGCCGAGCGACAGATAAATGCCGAGCACGGCTCCGAGCGCCGCGCCCGACGACGCGCCGAGAATGTCGGGCGACACCAGCGGATTGCGGAACAGGCCCTGGAACGCGGTGCCGGCCACCGCAAGCGCGGCGCCGACCAGCGCCGCCGCGATGACGCGGGGGCCGCGCACCTGCAGGATCACGTTCTCGGTTGCGGCGGGAAGGTCCGTCACACTGCCGGTTGCCTTGGCAAACAGCAATTGCAGCAATTCACCCAACCCAACCGGATAACGCCCCACGGTAAACGCAAGCACCAACCCCGCCAGCAGCACGGCGCTGGCGATCAGCAGTCCCGGGACGGCAGAGCGGGTCATGGAAGGGCGCCGCTGGATGCCCGCCTGCGCGGGCATGACAGCCGTGGACTTGCCAGGCCGCGTGCCACACACTCGGTGTCATCACCCGCGAAGGCGGGTGATCCAGCAGCCACACAGCCAACGATATGGCGGGTCCGCGTCATTATTATGTCTACATCCTCGCCGGCAAGACAGGCGGCACGCTCTACATCGGCGTGACCAACAATCTGGTGAGGCGGATTTACGAGCATCGCGAACAACTGGCTGACGGCTTCACCAAGAAGTACCACGTCCATCGGCTAGTCTACTTCGAACAGCA
>CAZGSW010000281.1:0-4192 GCA_964528635.1 uncultured Rhodoplanes sp.
CCCAGAAGGTGCCGAGCAGGCCGAGGAAGATCAGCAGGCCGGTCATGTAGCGCGATATCTCGCGGGCCTCATCGAGCCGGATCGCGATGGAATCGAGGATGCCGCGCATCGTCAGCGACGAGATCGTCATGCGGCCGGTGCGGTCGCGCAGGATCGCCGCCATCGGCGCGAGCAAGACCGGAGGGCGCGTTACCGTGATGCCGGGATCGGCGAGGCGGAACTCGTTGACCCAGGCCACTTCGGGAAACAGCCGGATCACCTGACGGAATGACAGCAGAATGCCGACGATCAATACGCCTATGATCAGCGCGTTAAGCGGCGGATTGGCCTTGAATGCGTTCCAGATCTGTTGATGGATGACAACGACGATGAGCCCGCAAAGGATGAGGAAAACCACCATCCGCAGCAGAAAAATACGGGGCGAGGAAACCTTGAACGGATCGTGATCTTGCGCCATGTGGGGCCTTCATGTGGCCGCGGCCAGTGGCCTCAATATGGCACAGACCGGCCGAAATCAAAGGCGATATTCCCCAGGCGCAGAATGCCGCGGCTGTTGTGTCAGCCCTTGCCGGCGGATTTGAGTGCGGCCAGCAACTGGCGGTGAAGCGATTCGTTTCCGGCCACGATATTGCCCTTGGTCAGCATGGCATCGCCGCCTTCGATGTCGGTGACGTAGCCTCCTGCCTCGCGAACCATCAGAAGTCCCGCCGCCATGTCCCAGGCCGACAGATTGCGCTCCCAGTAGATGTCGAAACGGCCCGCCGCGACGCCGGCCAGATCGAGCGAGGCTGCACCGAAGCGGCGGAAGCCTGCGACCTTGTCCTGCACCGCCGCCAGTTCCTGGATGCCGAGAGCCAGGTCGCCGCGTCCGTGATGCGGCAGACCGCATGCGACCACGGCGTCGGTCATGCGCTGGCGTGCCGCCACACGGATGCGCTGGTCGTTGAAAAAGGCGCCCTTGCCACGTTCGGCGGTGAAGAGCTCGTCGGTGACAGGATTGTAGATCACGCCGGCGACGATGGTGTCGTCGCGCTCCAGCCCGATCGAGATGGCGAACTGCGGAATGCCGTGGAGGAAGTTGGTGGTGCCGTCCAGCGGATCGACGATCCAGGTGTGGGTCTTGTCGCTGCCGTCGTGCCGGCCACCTTCCTCGCCGAGGAAGCCGTAACCGGGACGGGCCTTGCCCAGTTCGGTGCGCAGGATTTCCTCGGCGCGGCGGTCCGCGGCGCTCACGAAGTTGGCCGGCCCCTTCAGAGAGACCTGCAGCTTCTCGATTTCCCCGAAGTCGCGCTTGAGTGACCGCGCGGCCTTGCGGGCTGCCGCAATCATCACGTTGAGAAGAGCCGAATGAACCATCAGGCGGTCCGTCCGGCGGTCACGGCCGCACCGTCAATATCCGTCGTCATGGCTTGTCCAGTCAGTAAACCAGCGTCAGATGCCCGCGGGCAGGACGCGCGTCAAGGCGTGCCGGTGGCCTGGGCAGCGCGCGTACCGGTGCGTTGCGCTTCGAGTTCTGCAATCCAGGGCTTTACGGCGGTTTCCGCAGCGGCCCGGTCTTCCGGGGTCATTTTGAGGAGAAAGCTCTCCAGCGCCAGGTCATTGCTGCCACCGGCCCGGGCGAGCATGTGCCAGCGGGCGGCCTGCACCGGATCGCGCTTTACGCCCCGGCCATGTGCGTACATCAACGCGAGACGGTTTTGTGCAATGGGGCTGCCGCGCTTGGCCGCCCGCATGAGATAGGTGACGGCGGCCTTTTCGTTCTTGGCCACGCCGGTCCCATTGAACAACGCGATCCCGTATTCGACCTCGGCGTCGGTGTTGTAGGCGAGCGCCGCGGCGCCCAGAAGCCGGGCGGCCTCGCGCAGATCCTTGGGGACACCGCGTCCTTCCTTGTAAAAGGTCGCCAGCGCGTACTGCGCTTCGGGGTTGCCGGCGTCGGCAGCGGCCCGCAGCAGTTCGGCGGCGCGCTTGAAGTCCTGCGGGAAAAGAACCCCCTCGATATAGAGCAGGGCGAGATTGTAAGCAGCGGCAGGATGGCCGAGCTTGGCTGCCGAGGCGAACAGTTTGGCGGCGGCGTCACGGTCCCGCGGACCTCCGCGACCGCTCATCTTGAACATCGCGAGCGCGAACATGGCCTCGCGGTCGCCGCGCCCACTTGCGATCCGGTACCAATCCGCGGCCTTCTCATCGTCCTGCCGTACGCCCAATCCTTCGGCGTAGAGCTCGGCGAGCAGCGTCATGGCCTTGATGTCGCTTCTGGCCTCGATGCGCTTCATTGCTTCACGAAAGGCCGTCACGTAGTAACCGCGCTGATAAGCACCGAAGGCGAGGTCCAGCTCGGGCTCGATGCTGCCCTGCGATGCGGCCGGAACGGACGTCAACGCGACCACCAGCGCTGCCGCGATGCCAAGCCTGATCGTGATCCGGGTCACGTCACGGGCTCCGGCGCCGCAAGCCGCTTTGCCGCGGCCGCGAGGGCCGACTGCGCGTTGGTCCGGTCGGCCCAGATAAAGTCGCCAACCGCGACGAAGTCCGCGCCTGCAGCCGCAAGCTCGCCGACCTCGTCGATACTTTCCGCCGTGGCGACGCAAGGGATCTCGAATATCTCGGTCCACCACCGGACTTTTTCCAGGACGGCTGTGAACGGCGGGCGGCGTCCCTCGACGAGGTCGCCGAACATCACATAGTCCGCGCCGCGCTCGCCGGCCTCCATGGCATCGTGTCGCGTCGGTAAGCCTCCGCAGCCGGTGATGCGTTCGGGCTTGAGGGTCTCGATTGCTTCGAGAAACCGCGCAAGCCCCGGCAGATGTGCGCCGTCGGCGCCGCTGCGGGCAACGAGATCCGGGTGTCCGTCCAGCAGGAGGGCGATGCCACGGTCCTGCACGGCGGGCGAGAGGGTCTTGATCCGATTGATCAGGCTGCGCTCGTCGGACGGGGCGAGACGCAACAGCACGGCAGCGACTGGAACGCCGTCGAGCATCGCCGCAAGCTCCGGCGCGAAATCCCGGGTGTCCGCAAGTGGCGGCGTCACAACATACAATTGTCGAGCCGCGGTTTGCGGCTTCACCGGGTTGGGACTGGGCATTGTGCTCGGATGCGACCGCAATCCGGCGAATTGGGGGCGATTCGCTTCGGCGAGGCAATGTGTCCGTTGGGGTCTGGGATCAGGCGACCGGCGGCTTGGGTGCGGGCCATTTCAACTCCACCCAGTCCAGCAGCCAGATCAGCGGCGGCCGCACGAACGGCAGATCGATAGCAAGCACCAGAAGGCCCAGGGGGATCATCCAGAAGCCCAGGATCGGCAGGAAGCCCACGAAGCCGCCGAGGATCAGCACGATGCCGAGCGGGATGCGCGTCCAGCCTGACCCTGGCTTGCGCAGCCAGCGGACGAAGCCTCGCATCCGCTCCGGCAAACGTCGTTCGAAGCGCTCCAGGTGCTCGTCGAGTTCCTGCTTGAGGTGGCTCATTTCCGTTTGTCGCTCCTTGTCCCGCCAGGTTCAGGCGGAACAAGGCCGACGGCGGCCTCGAACTCAGGCCGCCTTCTTCTCCATATCCGCCTTCCACTGACCGCGCGCCGCAAGGCCATTCATCTGGGCGCGGTGTGTGAATACGCGCTGCGCTGCAGCGACGTTCTCACTCTTGCCCGACCACGCCTTCTGCGGCGCGTGCTGCAGTGCGCGTCCGTACGAGAACGTCAGGGACCACGGAAGGTTGCCGATCTTGTTCATGGCGTCGAGGTGGGCGGTGGCTTCCTCATCGGATTGGCCGCCGGACAGGAACGCGATGCCGGGCACGGCGCCCGGTACGCACTGCTTCAGGAGCTTCACCGTCTTCTCGGCCACTTCCTCGACAGATGCCCGCTTTGCGTTCTTCTTGCCCGAGATGGCCATGTTGGGCTTCAGCACCATGCCTTCAAGCGCGACCTTCTGGTAGTAGAGTTGCTGGAACGTCTCCTTGAGCATGAACTCGGTGACTTCGTAGCAGCGATCGATGTCATGATCGCCGTCCATCAGCACTTCAGGCTCGACAATCGGCACGATCTGCGCGGCTTGGCAGAGCGCGGCGTAACGAGCGAGCGCGTGAGCGTTGGTGTGGATTGCCGTATAGCTGGGCATGCCCGCGCCGATATCGATCACCGCGCGCCACTTCGCGAAGCGCGCGCCCTGCTCATAGTACTTCGGCAGGCGGTCGG
>CAZGSW010000282.1:0-4170 GCA_964528635.1 uncultured Rhodoplanes sp.
ACTGGGTGGTGATCCCGGCGATGGGCCTGTGCATGGGCGAGATCTTCTATCTCAAGGAGCTCGCCGAGGACTGCGAGAACGACGGCATCTACGAGTTCTTCTTCTGCGGCCCGCCGCTGATCATCACCGGCGGGACAGGCTCGCCGATCAATCCGCAGGCGATCAAATAGACTCGGGTCTCGTGTCCCGCACGCGGTGCAGCGCGTCAGCGATGCACCGCAGATGCGGGACCCCGGTTTCTTTCGATATAGTCAACCGGGGTCCCGGTCTGCAGCGCATCACTTCGTGCTGCGCTGCGCCCGGGACAAGAAAGTAAAGTACGGAGAAACACCCTCATGCCCCGCTATCTCAAGCGCGGAATGGACGCCAGCGCGATCAAGGCCGCCGACACCAGGGTGCGCGAGACCGTCGAGGGCATCCTCGCGCAGGTGGAGGAGAAGAAGGACTCAGCGATCCGCGCGCTGTCGAAGCAGTTCGACAACTGGGAGCCGAACGACTTCCGGCTGACGGCACAGGAGATCGAAAGAGCGATCTCTCAGGTGAGCAAGCGCGATCTCGACGACATCAGGTTCGCGCAGGCGCAGGTCAGGAACTTCGCGCAGAAGCAGAAGGACACCATGCAGGACCTCGAGGTCGAGACCCTGCCCGGCGTGATCCTCGGCCACCGCCACATCCCGGTGAACGCGATCGGCTGCTACGTGCCAGGCGGCCGCTATCCGATGGTGGCGTCCGCGCACATGTCGATCGTCACCGCGCGCGTCGCCGGCGTGAAGCGCATCATCGCCTGCGCGCCGCCGTTCCGCGGCGGGCCGCATCCGGCGATCGTCGCAGCGATGCATTTCGGCGGCGCCGACGAGATCTACGTGCTGGGCGGCGTGCAAGCGGTGGCGGCGATGGCGCTCGGCACCGAGACGATCGCCGCCGTCGACATGATCGTCGGTCCTGGCAACGCCTACGTGGCGGAAGCCAAGCGGCAGTTGTTCGGCCGGGTCGGCATCGATCTGCTGGCCGGCCCGACCGAAACGCTGGTGATCGCCGACGACAGCGTCGACGGCGAAATCTGCGCGACCGACCTGCTCGGACAGGCCGAGCATGGGCCCACCTCACCCGCGGTGCTGCTCACCAACTCGGAAAAGCTCGCGCGAGACACCATGGGCGAGATCGAGCGGCTGCTGACAATCCTGCCCACCGCCGACGCCGCGGGACAGGCCTGGAAGGACTGCGGCGAGGTGATCGTCTGCGACAGCGAGGCGGAGATGGTGGCGGAAGCCGACCGCATCGCGTCGGAGCACGTGCAGGTGATGACGCGCGATCCGGACTACTTCCTGAACAACATGACGAACTACGGCTCGCTGTTTCTGGGGCCGCGCACCAACGTGGCCTATGGCGACAAGGTGATCGGCACCAACCACACGCTGCCGACCAAGAAGGCGGCGCGCTACACCGGCGGGCTGTGGGTCGGCAAATTCCTCAAGACCTGCACGTATCAGAAGGTGATGACCGATCGGGCCTCCGCGCAGATCGGCGAAGTCTGCTCGCGGCTCTGCATGCTCGAAGGCTTCGTCGCACATGCCGAGCAGGCCAACGTGCGTGTGCGCCGCTACGGCGGCCGCAACGTCGGCTACGGTGAGGCGGCGGAGTGACCCGCGTGCGACTCTTGCCCAGCCCGTGCCACAGCCTTCCCTCCCCCGCTTGCGGGGGAGGGTCAGGGTGGGGGCAGGAGGCGAACCCGCGCGCATGCAATTGCCCCCTCTCCACCTCTCCCCCGCAAGCGGGGGAGAGGGCCGAGCGGTGCATGTGGTGAAAGCGATGGCATCGGTCGAACTCACCGCCACCCCCTCCTTCCGCCTCGACGGCCGCCGCGCGCTCGTCACCGGCGCGGGGCGCGGACTGGGGCTTGCCGCAGCATCCGCGCTTGCCGAGGCCGGCGCGCATGTGACGCTGGCGGCGCGCACCGCCAGCGAGATCGAGGCGGCGGCCAGTGCGATCCGCGCGCGCGGGCAACAGGCCGGGACGCTGACGCTCGACGTGCGCGACATCGAGGCGGTGCGCGCGGCAGTCGCCGCGCAGGAGCCGTTCGACGTGCTGGTCAACAACGCGGGCACCAACAGGCCGGCGCCGTTCGTCGACGTGAAGGCCGAGGATTTCGACTTCGTGTTCTCGCTCAACGTGCGCGCCGCCTATTTCGTCGCGCAGGCGGTGGCGCGGCGGCTCCTGGAGGCGAAGCGGCCCGGCTCGATCATCAACATCTCGTCGCAGATGGGCCACGTCGGCGGCCCGACGCGGACGGTCTATTGCGCCACCAAGCACGCCATGGAGGGCTTCACCAAGGCGATGGCGATCGAGCTTGCGCCGCACAACATCCGCGTCAACACGGTCGGCCCGACCTTCATCGAGACACCGATGACGCGGCCGTTCTTCCAGAACCAGGCGTTCCGCGAGGATACGCTGAAGCGCATCAAGCTCGGCCGCCTCGGCCAGCTCGAGGAGATCACCGGCGCGATCGTGTTCCTCGCCTCCGATGCCTCCTCGCTGATGACCGGCTCGGCGCTGCTGCTCGACGGCGGCTGGACGGCGGAGTAGCGCCATCATGCACGGCACTCACTCCGCCTCATCCTGAGGAGCCGAGCAAAGCGAGGCGTCTCGAAGGAGAGGCGGCTCATTTTGGGGCCTTCATCCTTCGAGACGCGGGCCATAGCGCGTCGAAGACGCGCGTGATACGCGCTTATGGCCCGCTCCTCAGGATGAGGGCAGAGTTCGCGGCGAGTGCAGCGAAGCGCTACTTCAGTCCCAGATTCAGCGTCGGGTCCTGCACCACCTTGCGATACAGCTCGAACTGCTGCCTGTTGAACGCATCCATCTCCGCGGGCGACGAGCCGACGCCCTCGGCGCCGGCATTGCGCAGCTTCTCGACCACGTCGGGCGACTTCATCGCCTTGCCGATTTCGGCGGCGAGCTTCTCCACGACCGCCTTCGGCGTCCCCGCCGGGGCATAGACCGCGGTCCAGTACGGCACCTCGTAGTTCAGCCCCTGCTCCACCATGGTCGGCACGTCCGGCAGCGCCGGCGTGCGGGTGGCGCTCAGCACGCCGAGCGCACGCACAGACCCCGCCTCGATGTGCTTGACCTGCGGCGGCACGCCGTCGACCAGCAGATGGATGCGCCCGGACAGCAGGTCGGGCATCACGCCGGCATTGCCCTTGTACGGCACGTGGACGATGTCGACACCGGCGGTCTTCTTGAACAGCTCGGTCGCCAGATGGATACCGGTGCCGGCGCCCGACGAGCCGTAGCTGTACTTGCCCGGATTCGCCTTGGCGAGCGCAATGAACTCCTTGAGGGTCTTGGCCGGGAGTTGCGGGTTGATCACCATCACGGCGGCGAAGCGGGTCGCCAGCGACACCGGCACCAGATCCTTCATGTAGTCGAACGGCAGGTTCCTGCCGACCGCGGCGTTGACGATGCCGGTGACCGAGTGGAACAGGAACGTGTAGCCGTCGGCCGGCGCACGGACCACCGCGTTGGTGCCGATCGAGCCGCCGGCTCCGCCCATGTTCTCCACCACCACCTGCTGGCCGATCACATCGGACAGCTTCTGCGCGGTGACGCGGGCCATGAAGTCGATGCCGCCGCCGGCGGCAAGCGGCACGACGAACTTGATCGGCCGCGACGGATACTTGTCCTGCGCCAGCGCCGGAGCGGCCGCGGCGGCAAGGCCGGCGCCGCACAGCAACGCCAGCGCACGGCGTGTGAGTTTGCGATCTGTGGTCACGGTGTGGTCCTCCCCAGTGCGGCAATGGCGTCCAGACGGTCTCGAAAAAACGTCGCAGGGATCAGCACGCGGGTCTCCTGCGTGGTCATCAGCGGGCGGCACTTGTCGAGAAAGGCCTTCCACACCGGATCGTCGAACAGCCTGCGGCGGCGCTCCACGCGCTCGTCGAGGCTGCCGTAGGCCCACATGGTGGTGATCTGGTTGAGCGGTCCGATCTCGTTGAGGTAGTAGCCGACCGGCTGCCCAAGCGCCCCGGTCTGCGCCGCCATCGCCTCGGCCTCGTAGGTCTTCAGGAATTTCGCCGTGTTGCCCGGCGCAAACGAGTAGATGCGTTGCTCGACGAACATCGCCGCCCTTTCCGCGTTGCGTTTCTCCCGCGGGTATTAGAGCGGATTCAA
>CAZGSW010000283.1:0-4157 GCA_964528635.1 uncultured Rhodoplanes sp.
TGCGCGTGGTCAGCATGATCTGCAATTCGCTGTTCATCATCTATGGCATCTTCGGGCAGGTCTATCCGACGCTGATCCTCAATTGCATTCTGCTGCCGCTGAACGGCCTGCGCCTCTTCCAGATGCACAAGCTGATCGCCGACGTGGAGCGTGCCGCGGCGTCCGATCAATCGTCGATCGACTGGCTGATGCCCTATATGTCTGGCAAGGCTTACAAGAAGGGCGACATCGTGTTCCGGAAGGGCGATGTCGCGGATTCGATGTATTACAGCGTCAGCGGCCGCTATCGGCTCGTGGAATCGGGCATCGAGATTCCGCTCGGACAGGTGTTCGGCGAACTCGGCCTGATTTCGCCAGGCAACCAGCGCACCCAGAGCATCGAGTGCATCGAAGACGGCCAGGTGCTCAGCGCAAGCTACCAGATGGTCAAGGAACTCTATTTCCAGAACCCGGAGTTCGGCTTCTTTTTCCTGCGCCTTACCAGCGAACGCCTGTTCCAGAATATCGGCCGTCTGGAGGACGAACTGGCGCGCAAGAATGCGCAGCTTGCAGCGCTGACATCGAAGCCGGTCTGATCTGCGGCGGGCGGTCCGCGGACAGGCCTTCCGGAGCGCCGCGCAACCGCGCATTTGGCTCCACGGCGGTTGCATTTGGCCGGTATCGGCCGCAATGCTCCCGGACTGACCGGGAGACCGTCCTTGCGGGGCAAGCGGATTAGGCTTTCAGTCCCACGACGGGTCGTGGGCGATTTGATGTATTTCTCAGCGGGTATTCCGCTGATCGTTGCGCAACGCCGGCTTGCATTGCGAGGCCTGCGTGAGCTTCGCGACACCCATCAGGATCGCCCTTCCTGGGCAGCTTTGTTTATCAAGGCCTATGCGCTGGTGGCGGCAGAGATGCCGCCGCTGCGTCGCGCTTACGTAAAGCTGCCGTGGCCGCACCTCTATGAATACCCGACCAGCGCAGCCACCATTGCCGTCGAACGGAATTTTGATGGGGAACTGGGCCCTGTCTTCGTGCGGATCGGCGATCCTGAACTGCTCGCCCTGCCGCACATCAGCGCGGCGCTCGATGAGGCCCGGACACCCGAATATTCCGAAACGAGGGGCTATCGAAGGATGTGGCGGATCGCACGTTTGCCGCTTCTCCTGCGGCGTGCGGCATGGTGGCTGGCCATGAACAGTCCGCGGCTGCGCGCGAACTATTTCGGCACCTTCGGAGTGTCGGCCGTCTCGTCGAACGGGACGGGCCTGCTGCTGATCCGGGCGCCGGTGACCACTGTGGTAACCTACGACGAGATCGACGCAGCGGGGGGCGTCACCGTTCGCATCATGTTCGATCATCGCGTGCTCGACGGAATGACCGCCGCACGTGCACTGGCCCGTCTGGAGGAGATCCTCGTGGGTCCGGTTGCGCTGGAACTCGGCGGGGCCGCGAAGGCGACGCATGGGCTGTCGAGTGCCGTTCAGCCCGATATGACCGGTGCGCGTTCCGAATAACGGGCCGGCTGAGATCGGCGGGCGCGGGCGGCGCAGGTTTCATCACAAAATTGCCATAGCCGCGTCCGACCAGCCTTCAGGGGAAGCAAAGCAGATGAGACTGTCGCTCCTGGTGGTGTTGCCTGCAGTCGCGGTCCTGGCGGGGTGCGGTTCGCTGTCTCTGACAGGGACCCCGGAGACGGCGACGACGCTGAACGGATTCCGGGCCGCCAATGGCCTGAGCGAGCTTCGCGTCGATTCCTCGCTCACGTCGATGGCGAGTGCACACTCGGCAGACATGGCGCGCCGCGACGACCTCAATCACGACGGCTTTCAGCAATATCGCGGACCGCGCGGCGCACGGGCGGAAAATGTTGCGTACGGATGCAAGGAAACTGCGTGCGTGATCCGGCAATGGAGCAACTCGTCCGGACACCGGCGCAATATGCTGATCCCCAGCCTGACGCGATACGGATTGGCATCCGCCACATCGTCCTCCGGAAAGAAATACTGGACGCTTCTGGTCGGGGAATAGAGTTGCTGCGTGGCCTTCGATGAGTGGTGGCCGGGCTTCACCCAGCCCCGCAGGATAGCTATCGCTCCTGCAGGTACCCGAGCGGCTCATGCCGGCTCGTGTCGAAAACGGCCGCGGTAAGGGGACCGCCCAGCACCGCGGCCGTGTCCACATTGACGCGATTGGACCGCAGGTCCGGCCGGCCGTCCTTCAGCGGCGTGTGGCCGTGAACCACGAAACGGCCGAAGTCGCGCGTGTCCGACAGAAACGGCTCGCGCATCCACAGCATGTCCCGCCGCTTCTGGGCGCCGAGCGGCCGCTCCGGATCGATCCCGGCATGAACGAAGAACCGCATGCCATCGTCGTGATGGGTCGGCAGGGCACGCATCCATTCGACATGGTCGGGCGGGAGATCCTCCGGCCGCGCCACGCCGTAACTGCGCAGCATCTCGGCGCCGCCGTTGCGCGCGATCCAGTGTGGCGCTGCCGAAGGATCGGCAATGGCGCCAAGCGCCATGTCCTCATGGTTGCCGCACAGGCAAACGGTCCGCTCCGGCTCGCTGCGTTGCATCGCCATGAGGTATTCGACGACGCCGCGGCTGTCCGGGCCGCGGTCGACCGCATCGCCGAGAAACACGAAGTTCGGCCTTTCGTGACCGGCATCGGCGCGGCACCGGCCAACCAGCCGGTCGAGCTGGTCGAGACAGCCATGGATGTCGCCGATCGCGTAGGTGCGGGGCATTAGACGGAGCTCAAATGAATACACGCACCGGCACGGAAATCACGCCCTGTGCCGCGTATGAAACGGCCGGTCGCACGGTCCGCGACCGGATACCAGGCGCCAACCTATCGGCGGCGGACAACGGCATCACGACAGATCGCCCTTGACGGCGGGTCCATCCGCGGCGGTTGGCACTGGCTGGACCTCAGGCCGCCTTGCCGTTCTGTATAGCCCGCCACACCACCTCGGGAGAGGCCGGCATCGCAATGTGCTTGACCCCGAACTCGGAGAGCGCGTCGACCAGTGCATTGGCGACAGCCGGCATCGCGCCGACGCATCCCGCTTCTCCGGCGCCCTTCACGCCGAGCGGATTGGTCGGGGTTGGAACCGGATTTGCCTTCACCTCGATGCTGCAGAAGTCGTGGGCGCGCGGCATGGCGTAGTCCATGAACGAACCGGTGGTGAGCTGGCCGCTGTCGTCGAAATGGATGTTCTCCTTCAGGATCTGTCCGACACCCATCGCGACGCCGCCGACGATCTGTCCCTTGAGGAGAAGTGGGTTCATGACGGTTCCGACGTCGTCCACCACGTTGTAGCGGACGATCTCGGACTTGCCGGTTTCCGGGTCGACCTCGATCTCGCAGACGTGCACGCCGTTCGGGAAATTCTCCATGTCGGCCTGGTACACGGCATTCGCGCTCAGCCCGCCCTCCATGTTTTTCGGCAGCCTGGCAGGGTTGAAGGCGTTCTGCGCGACCTCCTTGATGGTGATGGTCTGGTTGGTCCTGGTGCTGGAGAAGATGCCGTCGGCGAAGTTCACATCCGCCACGTCCACCTTGAGATTGTGCGCGGCTATCGCCTTGGCCTTGTCGATGATCTTGATGCCCGCTTTGTGAAATGCGGCCCCTGACATGGTGGCGGAACGCGAACCGCCGGTGCCTTCGCCGAAGAACACCTTGTCGGTGTCGCCCTGGATGTACTCGATGTCGTCCGGGTGAATTCCGAGCTGATCGGCCACCACCTGCTTGAAGGTGGTCTCGTGACCCTGCCCCTGATTGATCGAACCGGAAAAAATCGAAACCGTGCCGCCACGGTCGAAGCGGATTTCCGCACCCTCGAGGCTGGGTGCTGCGGCACGCTCGATGGTATTGGACATGCCAAGTCCCCGCAGCTTGCCCCGCTTCTTCGATTCTGCCTTTCGCTTGGAAAAGCCCGCCACGTCGGCGAGCTTCAGCGCCATATCCATGCCCTTCTCGAACTCACCGGAGTCATAGGTGAAGGTCAACGACGTCTTGAACGGCATCGCTTCCGGCGGGATGTAGTTCTTGCGGCGAAGTTCTGCCGTGTCCATCCCAAGCTGCTTGGCCGCGAGATCGACCATGCGCTCGATGACGTAGGCCGCTTCCGGCCGCCCGTTGCCCCGATAGGGACGGCACGGATGCGT
>CAZGSW010000284.1:0-4146 GCA_964528635.1 uncultured Rhodoplanes sp.
GGAGCACATCACGGTGGCGACGTTCTTCTCGTGCGCCTGCACGCGGTAGGCGCCGTAGTTGACCCAGCCGGTGTCGGGGTCCTTCATCACCACCATGTCTCCGGTGCCGATGTAGTAGCCGCCGTCGTGCTCGTGCCAGCGCGGCACGGGAATTTTGAACAGATCGATGTCGTCGCCGGTCTTCACGTTCTCCAGCAGCGCGCCGTTCGTGACCTCGCGCGGCGGATAGGTCTTCGCCTCCTTCATGTACTGCCGCCAGTGCTTCACCAGCTCGATCTCGGTGCTGTCGGCCGGCTTGCCGAGTGTGAGGTTGATGCGGCGCACCGAGGTGAGGATGTTGGCGAGGATGCGATGGCCCTTCGGGAACCCCGGGATGTCGTCGAACAGCACCGCCGGATTGCCGGTCTTGCGCTGGAAGATGTCGACGATGCCGCCGATCTCGCGCTCGCGCTCGGCGCCCTTGATGTGCGTCACCTCGCCGGCCGCCTCCATCTCGGCGAGCCAGACCCGCAGGTCCTGCCGCGACGCGTTGGTCCCGCGGGTGCTGCGCGGATCGACGTTGGTGTTCATGACGATGTCCTTTTCGAACGGCACTATACGCGCTCGGTCTCTCAATTGTCGTCCCCGCTCTCCCGACCACCACCGGCTGTCATGCCCGCGAAAGCGGGCATCCAGTAAACGCAGTCAGACCTCGGGTACTGGGTCCCCGCCTTCGCGGGGACGACACCTCGTTTGTTGCATCCACTTTGCCAACTCTCGTGTTTAGCCAACGCTGCGCCGCCCGATATCGTGGCCTCGGGCTGGCCTCATTCCGAAGTGCGCTCCTCGAAATGTGTGAGGGAGGCGCGGGACGCCTGGGCTCCGGTGGACCCACGGGCCTTTGCGCCTCACGGCACAAAGGCGATCCGGATTGGTAGAACCGCAAGTCCGCTGAAACCAGCGTCCCGCGCGCGGTGTTTGAGGCTTGCTCCGTGAGGCCCCCGGTGGTCTGACTTTCTAACCGTTTCTCGCACCGGACGGACTGCGCCGATTCAGATAATCCGCGATGCCTTCAAGATCGCGCAACGCACGCGGCGCGAAGACGGCTTTCATACGCCGTGGGCGCGCCAGAACGCCTGCACTGTCTCCGGCGGAACGCGCTCGCCGCGCGCGATCTGCGCTTCAGCCTCCGCGATCGCAACCGCTTCGTCCGCAGTCAGCGGCGTCGGCGGATCGCCGGCCAGCGCAAGCATCAGCCGCGCCAGTTCGTCCTGCGTCTCAGGCGGCAACTTGCTGATTGCCGCGATGGCCTGTTCGACCAGTTTGGTCATGAAGCCAGTATACCGGACGCGCTTGTTGCGCGCCATCTTCACTCCGGCTGCAGCCCGAGCGGAAATAGAGCTGTCAATACATCACCTTGCCCGGCTTCACGTGCCACGCCCGGAACACCTTAAGCGCCTCGCCAGCGGCAAGCCGGCGGATCGGCAGCGTTCGGGCGTCGAGCGGGGCCACAACCTCGCGGTAGATCGCGTCGTCATCGAAGCCGATCGCCGCGGCGTCGGCGCGGTCGTTGGCGTAGACGATCTCCTTCACGCGCGCCCACCACGCCGCCCCGAGGCACATCGGGCACGGCTCGCAGCTCGTGTAGAGCGTGGCGCCGTCGAGCACATGGGTGCCGAGCGCAGCGCAGGCGGCGCGGATCGCCACCACCTCGCGTGTGCCGTCGGATCGCCCGACGGCACCACCCGGTTGCCGCCCTCGCCAACGATGCGCCCGTCCTTCACCACCACGGCGCCGAACGGGCCTTCGTCCGTGCTGCCGGACTGCGCCGACAGTTCGACGGCACGGCGCATGAAGGGCATGCCGTTCATGGTGAGACCTCTCGGTGTCATTCCGGGACGCGAGCGTCAGCGAGCGGGCCCGGAATCCAGAACAACATGGAGTATATCGCCCCTGGATTCCGGGCTCGCGCCTTTGGCGCGCCCCGGAATGACGGAGAAGGATTCAGCGTTTCCTCGCATCCAGTATGGCCTTCAGCTTCTGCGGCGTCACCGGCAGCTCGGTGATCGCGCCCGGAATGCCGATCGCATTGTCGATCGCCGACGCGATGGCGCCGCCGGCGCCGTTCACGCCGCTCTCCCCCGCGCCCTTGATGCCGAGCGGATTGAGCGGGGAGGGAAAATCCTCGGTGAGGATGATCTCCAGCGGCGGCACCTCGCTCGCGGTCGGCATCAGGTAGTCGGCGAAGGTTGCGGACAACGGATCGCCGTTGGCGTTGTAGCGGAACTCCTCGTACAGCGCGCCGCCGAGCCCCTGCGCGAAGCCGCCGGCGATCTGGCCCTTGATCAGGGTCGGGTTGATGGCGCGGCCGACGTCGTAGGCGATGACGTAGCGCTCCACCGTGACGCCGCCGGTGGCGGGATCGACCTTCACCACCGCGAGGTGGTTGCCGTACGGATAGACCTGGTGCTCGACATGGAAGAAGCCCTCCGCCGAGAGCCCGGGATCGCGGCCGTGCAGGGCCTTCGAGGTGTTGGACAGCGCCGCCGCGATCCGGCCGAGCGAGATCGACGCACCGCCCGGATTGTCGCGGCGGATCACCTCGCCGTCCACGATGTCGAGCGCGTCGGGCGAGGCCTGCATCAGCTCGGCCGCCGCGTCGAGCGCCTTCTGCCGGACTTTGAGCGCCGCCTCGCGGGTGGCCGAGGCGGTCATCACCGTGGCGCGCGAGGCATGCGCGCCGATGCCGAACTCGATGCGCTCGGTGTTGCCGCGCACGATCCGCATCTTCCGATAGTCCATGCCGAGCGTCTCGGCGGCGACCTGCGCCATCACGGTGTCGAAGCCCTGCCCGATCGACGAGCCGCCGGTGATGACCTCGGCGTGGCCCGAGGTGTCGATCTGGATGCGAACGCCGTCGACCGGGCCAAGCCCCGCCTTCTCGACGAACATCGCAAGACCGACCCCGACTAGTTCGCCGGCTTCGCGGCGCTTCGCAAGCTCTGCGTTCAGTTCCGGCCACTTCACATGATCGAGCAATATGTCGAGCAGCTTGTGGTAGTCGCCGGAGTCGAAATGGATCTCCTCGCCCAGCGCCTCGAGCGGCCGCTTGAACGGCATCTCGTCGACCCGCACCGCGTTGAGCTTTCGCACCGCGATCGGATCGAGGCCGAGCCTCTCGGCAATGGCGTCGACCAGCCGCTCGCGCACGAACGTGGTCTCGAACCGGCCGGGAGCACGATAGGTCGCGGCCGGCGTCTTGTTGGTGAGCCGGAAATGGCACACCGCGCGATAGGCGCCGGGCACGCGGTACGGCCCGGGCAGCACGCCGCAGGTCATCATCGCGACGCGGGTGGCATGGGTGCGCACATAGGCACCGTTGTCGTGGTGGATCACCGCGTCGAGGGCAATGATCTCGCCCTGCTCCGTCACCGCGGCGCGCACCTTATGGTGCTGGTTGCGCGAATGGTTGGCCGCGATCAGGTGCTCGCGGCGGTCCTCGATCCACTTCACCGGGCGGTCGAGCCGCAGCGCCGCGACGCACACCAGCACGTCCTCCGGATAAAGCTCGCCGCGAATGCCGAAGCCGCCGCCGACGTGGGATTCGAACACCGACACCGACGACGGCGGCCGTCCCAGCATGCGCGAGATCAGCTCCTTGTTCCGGTGCGGCACCTTGGCGGCGCCGTGCAACTCCAGCACGTCGCGCGACGCATCGTAGCGGCCGATGGCGCCACGCGTCTCCAAGGGCACGCCGGAATGCCGGCCCGAGGTCAGCTCCAGCTCGACGACGGTGTGGGCGCCGGCGAACACCGCATCGACGTCGCCGTAACCTTGCGTGAGCACCGCGGCTTCGGTGTCGCGGCCCGGCGCGAACTCGCCCGGCTCGCCGCGCGCGTCGAGCAGCGGCGGCAATTCCTCGATCTCGACCGCGACCAGATCGGCGGCGTCCTCGGCAACGTAGGGGTCTTCGGCGAACACCGCCGCGACCGGGTCGCCGACGTACCGCACCTTCTCCGTGACCAGCACCGGCTGCCGATACGGCGCCAGCTTCTCGATCGGCCCCTCGCGGAAATCGATCGGGCCGATGTCGGCGATGTCCTTCGCGGTCCACACCGCGACGACGCCGGGCAGCGCACGGGCGGCTTCGGTGTCGACCGAGACGAG
>CAZGSW010000285.1:0-4074 GCA_964528635.1 uncultured Rhodoplanes sp.
CATCGCCATTCTGGGCATGGACGAGCTGTCGGAAGAGGACAAGCTGACGGTGGCGCGCGCCCGCAAGATCGAGCGCTTCCTGTCGCAGCCGTTCTTCGTCGCCGAGGTGTTCACCGGCTCGCCGGGCAAGCTGGTCGACCTCGCCGACACCATCAAGGGCTTCAAGGGCCTGGTCGAAGGCAAGTACGACCACCTGCCGGAGGCGGCGTTCTACATGGTCGGCTCGATCGACGAGGCGGTCGAGAAGGGCAAGAAGCTCGCGGCCGAAGCGGCGTAAGGCGCCGGCTGTCGTCCCCGCGAAGGCGGGGACCCCGGGGGCCGGTGCAAAGTGCTTGGGCGGTGATGGCCGGATTCCGGTCCTCGCTTTGTGCGGCCGGAATGACACCGAGATGGCTGGATAGGCGGAAAGAGTCATGGCGAAATTTCAGTTCGATCTGGTCGGGCCCGAGAAGCTGCTCTATTCGGGCGAAGTCGAGCAGGTGGACGTGCCCGGCTCCGAGGGTGACTTCGGCGTGCTGGCCGGCCATGCGCCGCTGATCGCCATGCTGCGTCCCGGCGTGCTGACCATCTACACCGGGACCGAGACGATCCGCGCCCTCGTCACCGGCGGGTTCGCTGAAGCCAATCCGACCGGGCTGACGGTGCTCGCCGATTCCGCCGTGCCGGTCGACGGGCTCGACCGCGCCATGCTGGCCCAGCAGGTCAAGGATCTCGAGGAGAGCCTGGCCGGCATCGCCGACGGACCGGCGCGCGACCGCGCCGCCCACCGGCTCGATCAGCTCAGGGCCGCTCAGGCTGCGCTCGCGAACTGAACCGCGTGCTGCCGGAATGATCGGGGGATACGCAGGTTTGCGTGACTCACAACCGTCATGCCCGCGCAGGCGGGCATCCAGCACCCGAGGTCTGTCGAGGGACCCACTGGATCGTCCAAATCGAAGTCGTCGAACCCGACGCTACGGCTTGCGCAGCGGCGCGGCGAACTTCGAGAACTCCCTCACCACGCGCTCGTAGCTCTGGCGCTTGAACGGCACCACCAGCTCCGGAAGATTCTGCATCGGCTCCCAGCGCCATTCGCCGAACTCCGGCTTGTGGCCACCGCCCGGCGTCTCGATATCGATCTCGCTGTCGTCGCCGGTGAACAGGAGCGCGAACCACTTCTGCTTCTGGCCGCGATACTTCCCGCTCCACGACTTGCCGGCGATCTGCGGAGGGATGTCGTAGGTGAGCCAGTCGTCGATCTCGCCGAGCCTCTTCACCGACCTGATGCTGGTTTCCTCGTGCAGCTCGCGAAGCGCGGCGCGATACGGATCTTCGTTCTTGTCGATGCCGCCCTGCGGCATCTGCCAGACATGGGTCGCGTCGATGTGCTCGGGTCCGTCGAGGCGGCGGCCGATGAACACGCGGCCCTGACGGTTGATGACGCAGAGGCCGGCACACGGCCGATAAGGCAGATTCTCGAAGTGCGGCTTTTTCGACATCGGGGTTCCGGATGCGGTGCGGCATCAAAGCCGTGCACTGCCGCTCCGGCATCGTCAAGCCGCAATCCGGGGCGATCAGCTCTGGCCCGGCCGCGATATCACCGCGCTGATCGGGACCAACTCGAAGCCGCGTCCCGTCGCGGCCTTCGACCATTGCGCAATCCGGTCGATCGCTGCCGGAAGGGCGGAAGCCACGCCGACGGCATATCCGCGTTCCTTGGCCAGGGCTTCGAGGCGGGCCAGCGCGCGGTCGATCTTCTGCGGCGTCGGATCGGCGTCGATGGTCAGCTCGGCGCGCGCGAACGGCACATTGTCGGAGCGCGCGATCTGCGCCGCCACGCTGCGGTGTGACGCACCGTCGTCGAAATAGATCAGGCCGCGCTTGCCGACCTCGCGCAGCACCGGGGCGAACGCGGCCTCCGTCGCGGTGAAGCGGGCGCCCATCAGGCTGGTCACGCCGACGTAACCCTGGAAGCGGCTCATCAGCCAGTGCAGGCGATCGATGTTCTGCTCCGGCTTGAGCGAGGCCAGCAGCGTCTGCGGTCCCGGGTCGTTGTCGGGATAGTCGAACGGCTCCATCGGGAGTTGCAGCAGCACCTCGTGGCCGTTGCCTCGGGCCTTGGACACCGTGCTGCCGATTTCGAAGCCGTACGGCGCGAACGCGAACGTGACCGAACCGGGCAGCTTCGAGAGTGCGGTCCGGGTGGCGCTGTCGCTGACGCCAAGACCGGTGAGCACGATGGCGATACGGGGACCGTTCGGCTTGCCGGCAGGCTTGGTGGCGCGGGCGTAAGCCTGGAACGCGCGCTGGCCGTCCGGAGCGATCTTCGGAATGGCGCCGTGGCGGGTCGCTTCGAGCAGGCGCTGCTCGGCAGCGCTTGCACCGCCCTGCGGCGCCGCGATCGCGACCACCTCACGCTTTCCGGTGCTGCCGTCGATGATCGTCACGACGTTGGCCGGCTGACCCGGCGCGCTCGCCTGCGCGGTTGCGCCCGGCCCTTCGTAACGGCGCGGTCCCTGCTGCGGCAGGGACACCACGCCCGGCATTTCGCCCTTCACGGCGATGGCGGGTGCGACGAACACAGGCTCGCCGCCGAGCGGATTTTCGGCCAGCACGGCCCAGCCGGCGAATGTCGCCACGATCAGCCCGAGGACACCGGCCAGCGCCTGCGGAAAACCGAGTGGAATCCGCCAGCGGCGTTCCTTGCGTTTGCCTTGTCCGAGTGGAGCGTCGAGATCATCGGTCGCCACGGCCGAAACCCTCGCGAATCATGGAAGCGCGAGCCTAGGTGGCCGATCGTTAACCGATCGTTTACCCGCACCGGCGTTGCGGGTTACCAGAAACGAACGGGGCGGCCCGAAGGCCGCCCCGCCGGATTGTCTGCTCCGCCGTGTGCGGTTAGTTCGGCACGGGTGCCTTCGGGTTCGGCGGATAGGCGGCGTTGGTCTGCTTGCCGCGGATCAGTTCGAGCGCGGTGTTCAGCGCCTTGTCGTCCTTCGGATCCGGCGGAATGTAGGACTGCGAGCCGGTCTGCTCGGCGCCGTCGGCCTTCAGATGCCCGCGCAGCGAGGACTCGCCCTTGTTGTCGGCCCGCGCCTTGAGCTCCTCGGGGACCTCCTGCAGCACCTCGATGTCCGGGGTGATGCCCTTGGCCTGGATCGACTTGCCCGACGGCGTGTAATAGCGCGCCGTGGTCAGCCGCAGCGCGCCGTTCTGCGCGCCGAGCGGGATAATGGTCTGCACCGAACCCTTGCCGAACGAGCGCGTGCCGAGCACGGCCGCGCGCTTGTGATCCTGCAGGGCGCCGGCCACGATCTCCGACGCCGACGCCGAGCCGCCGTTGATCAGCACGATGATCGGCTTGTGGCGCGTCAGGTCTCCCGCGCGCGCGTTGTGGCGCTGGGTCTCCTCGGCGTTGCGGCCGCGGGTCGACACGATCTCGCCCTTCTCGAGGAAGGCGTCCGAAACCGAGATTGCCTGATCGAGCAGTCCGCCGGGGTTGTTGCGCAGGTCGAGAATGAACCCCTTCAGCTTGTCGGCCGGGATCTGCTTTGTCAGATCGTCGATCGCACGCTTGAGGTTCTCGGTGGTCTGTTCGTTGAACTGGCTGATACGGATGTAGCCGACATCGTCCTCAGCCCGGGAGCGTACGGCGCGCACGCGGATGACCGCGCGGGTGATGCTGATTTCGGTCGGCTTCGCCGCGCCCTTGCGGTTGATGCGCAGCCTGATCTTGGTGTTGACCGGGCCGCGCATCTTCTCGACGGCCTGGTTCAGCGTCAGTCCCTGCACCGCCTCGTCGTCGAGGTGGGTGATGATGTCGTTGGCCAGCACGCCGGCTTTTGCGGCGGGGGTATCGTCGATCGGGGTCACCACCTTGATGAGGCCATCCTCCATGGTGACTTCGATGCCCAGACCGCCGAACTCGCCGCGGGTCTGCACCTGCATGTCGCGGAAGCTCTTGGCGTCCATGTAGCTCGAGTGCGGATCGAGACCGGCCAGCATGCCGTTGATCGCCGACTCGACCAGCTTGGCGTCATTCGGCCGCTCGACGTAGTCGGCGCGCACGCGCTCGAACACGTCGCCGAACAGGTT
>CAZGSW010000286.1:0-3985 GCA_964528635.1 uncultured Rhodoplanes sp.
GCCGACCGCGCCACGCTGGTGGTCATCACCGGCTGCGCGCTGCTGGCGTGGTCGCTGCTGATGTCGCAGGCGATGGAGTCGGTGACGCGCGCCTTCTACGCGCGCTCCGACCTCGACCTGATCCTGTCATCGCCCGCGATGGCGCAGCGCGTGTTCGCGGTGCGGATCGGCGCAATCGCCGTCTCGACCATGATGATGGCGCTGCTGCTGGCGGCGCCGTTCATCAACGTGCTGGCCTGGCGGGGCGGGCTGCGCTGGCTCACCGCCTACGGCGTGGTGCTGGCGGTCGGCGCAGTCGCCGCCGCCATGTCGGTGGCGCTGACGGTGGCGCTGTTCCGCACCATCGGGCCGAAGCGGACGCGGCTCGCCGCGCAGGTTGTCGCCGCGGTGATCGGCGCGATGTTCGTGATAGGCCTGCAGATGGCGGCGATCGTGTCCTACGGCACGATCTCCCAGATCACGTTCCTCAGCTCGGAAGCCATGGTCGCCATGGTGCCGCAGATCGAAAGCCTGGTGTGGTGGCCGGCCCGCGCCATCCTCGGCGACATGACGGCGCTGGCTGCGATCCTGACCATCGCTGCGGTCGCGCTCGGCGCATCGATCGCGATCTTCTCGGCGCGGTTCGGCGACCACGCCACTGCGGCCGCCGGCGTGTCGAGCGGCACGGTCAGGCAGGGCCGCAAGGCTTTCCGTGTCGCCTCGCCCCGCCATGCGCTGCGCCGCAAGGAGTGGACGCTGCTGGTGCGCGATCCGTGGCTTGCGTCGCAGACGCTGATGCAGCTTCTCTATCTGCTGCCGCCCGCGCTGATGCTGTGGCAGGCGTTCGGCAAGCGCGCCGACGACCTGGTGCTGCTGGTGCCCGTGCTGGTGATGGCGGCGGGTCAGCTCGCCGGCGGTCTCGCCTGGCTCGCCATCTCCGGCGAGGACGCGCCGGATCTGGTCGCCACCGCGCCGGTGCCCACTCCCTGGATCTTCCGCGCCAAGGCCGAGGCGGTGGCCGGCGGCGTCGCCGTCATATTCGCGCCGTTCCTGCTTGCGGTCGCGCTGGTCTCGCCGGTCGATGCGATCGCAGCGACGCTCGGCATCGCGGCGGCGGTGGTGTCCTCCACTCTCGTTCAGCTCTGGTTCCGCACCCAGGCACGGCGCAAGCATTTCCGGCGGCGGCAGACCTCGTCGCGGATCGCGACCTTTGCCGAGGCGTTCTCCTCGATCAGTTGGGCCGCGACCGCGGGCCTGGCGGCCTCCGGCAAATGGCAGGCCGTCATCACGGCGATCATCGCCGTCGGCATCCTGCTCGGTGTCCGCACCGTGGCGCCGCGGAAGACCTGACGGCGTTGCGTCCTGCAAAAAGATCAACCCGCCCGGAGGGGCTCCGGGCGGGTCGAACCGGTCGGTGGCAGGGGGAAGGCGGGGGGCGCTCACGCACCGACCGGTGCTTCTCAGTAGTAGCGGCACACCTTGGTGTAGCCGACGAACTGGCCGAAGTAGTTGTGCGCGGGCACCATGCGGCAGCGGCGGAGACCGGGGGCGACCACAACCGGAGTGGCGCTGGCGGCGACGGCGGTGCCGACGATCGCGGCTCCGAGCAGGCCCGCACCGATCAGCGCGCCCTTGCCCTTCGCCTCAGCCTGGGTCGACGGCAGCGCCAGCGTGGCGGCGAGCGTCAGGGCGGTCAGGGCGGCGGTAAAACCTTTGGTCATTTTAGTCTCCTGAGTTGCCTACCGGGCCGGAATGGCCTCGTTGACCATTGGTGTCGGGACCCCCGGAAAAGGTTCTGCCGCGGTTCGCCGAACCGTGATTTTTGTGACGGCGGTCACAAGGCGGTTTGCTGAACGATTTGACAGAGTTGCGCGGGAATGGTGGCTTGTCGGCATGACCGACCCGGCACGTTCCAACCGAACCCATCTCGTCGTGATGCCCGGTGACGGCATCGGCCCTGAAATCACCGCGGCGACGCTTCAGGTTCTCCGCGAGGCGGACCGGCTTCTCGGGTTGGAGCTGAGCTACGAGGAGGCAACGATCGGGCTCGACGCCCTCAAAACGAAGGGCACCACCTTCCCGGAGCCCTCGTTCGAGGCGGCGAAGAAGGCCGACGGCGTGATCCTCGGGCCGGTGTCGCACAACGTCTATCCGCCCCTCGAAAAGGGCGGCATCAATCCGTCCGGCGCGCTGCGCAAGCGGCTCGACCTCTATGCCAATGTGCGGCCGGCCAAAACGCCGCCCGGCATGCAGCCGCGCATTCCCGGCAAGCCGGTCGATCTCGTCGTCATGCGCGAGAACACCGAAGGCTTCTACGCCGACCGCAACATGCACGTCGGGCTCGGCGAGTTCATGCCGACCCCGGACGTGGCGCTCGCGGTGCGCAAGATCACCCGGCAGGGCTCGACCCGGATCGCGGAGGCCGGTTTCCGCCTCGCCATGCAGCGGCCGCGCAAGCGCGTCACGGTGGTGCACAAGGCCAACGTGCTGCGCATCTCCGACGGCCTGTTCCTGGAATGCACCCGCGAGGTGGCGAAGCGCTATCCGGACGTCACGGTCGACGAGCAGATCATGGACGCGATGGCGGCGCTGCTGGTGCGCGACGCCAGCCGGTTCGACGTGATCGTCACCACCAATGCGTTCGGCGACATCCTGTCCGACGAGGCCTCCGAGATCGCGGGCTCCCTCGGGCTTGCCGCCTCGATCAACCACGGCGACGAGCACGGCGTGGCGCAGGCCCAGCACGGCTCGGCGCCCGACATCGAAGGACAGGACAAGGCCAACCCGGCCTCGCTGATCGGCTCGGTGGCGATGCTGCTGGCCTGGCTCGGCGAGCGGCGGAAATCCGACAAGCTGACGACGGCGGCGGCGCTGATCGACAAGGCGCTGGAAAAGACCGTCGAGAACCCGCAATGGCGCACCGCCGACCTCGGCGGACCGCTGGGGACGAAGGCGTTCGGCGAACAGGTGGCGAAGGTTTTCGCCAGCCTGCCCCGATAGCGCCATGAAAGCGATCCTCCTGTCCCGCACGGGCGGCCCATCCGTACTGGAATACGTGGACGTGCCGACGCCGGAGCCGAAGCCCGGCGAGGTGCTGGTCAAGGCGGACACCATCGGCGTCAGCCGCCCCGAGTTGCTGGTGCGGTCCGGCGCCTACAAGTGGATGCCGCCTCTGCCGGTCATTCCCGGCATCGAAATGACCGGCACGGTGTACCGACACGGCGCGGGCGTCAGCGCTCCCGACATCGGCCAGAAGGTCTATGTCAGCGCGCGCGAGCTTCCGCAGCGCGCCGGCTGCTACGCGGAATACATCGCCGTGCCGCAACGGGCGCTGCGCATCCTGCCGCAACAGGCCGATCTCGAAGCCGCGGCGTGCCTGTCCAACTATCAGGTCGCCTACCATCTCCTGCACACTGCCGCGCAAGCCGCGGCCGGCCAGACCGTGCTGATCGACGTGGCGGCCGGCGGACTGGGCAGCGCCGCCATACAACTCGCCGGGCTGATCGGCATGACCACCATCGGGCTGGTCGGCTCCGACGAGAAAATGCAGGCGCTGAAGGTCTTCGGCGCCGGCCATGTCGTGAATTATCGGACCGAGAACGTCGCCGCGCGGATCGCAGCCATCACCGGCGGCAGGGGCGTCGACCTGGTCCTCAACGCCGCCGGGGGCGAAAGCCTGAGCCAGCAGACGCTGATGCTCGCGCCGCTCGGCCTGATCGTGTCCTACGGACACTTGCAGGGACCGGTGCCGCGGAGCCTGCTCGACATGGTGGATTTCGGCCCGGCGCATCACGCGAGTCCGGCAATCCGCTTCTTCACGATGCACACCTTCGATGAGGCGCCGCAATACCGGACCGAGTCGATGACCTATCTGATCGAACGGCTCGCGGCGGGCGACATCAGGCCGCTGATCCACGCCAGGCTTCCGCTGCGGGACGCGTCACGCGCGCACGAGATGCTGGAAGCGCGCGAGGTGATCGGCAAGGTGCTGCTCAAGCCGTGAGCT
>CAZGSW010000287.1:0-3969 GCA_964528635.1 uncultured Rhodoplanes sp.
AGGCACCGGATTTTGATTCCGGCATTCCCTGGTTCGAATCCAGGCGCCCCAGCCAGCCAGTCCGGGGTCCATTCCGGACACATAGGTCACGGTTTATTCCGGAGACATGGGTAACACTTTCGGGCCGAACGGGTTTTCGAGCGGTTCGAGTCTGCATGTCTCGTGGTCGAAGTGGCCGAGATCATAGTGAGGTCTACCATGCCGTCTCGATTTTGCGCCGGCACTTCGCTATCTGGCGCGGAGCGCTTCTTCATTGCGAGGTGATCGGTTGCATGCTCGATGGCGAAGAGCGCCACGAAGCGGCGTTTGTTCGATCTTGCCAGCGTCACGCCGCATCAATCTGCCAATTGCATCACCCGGTTGCTGCCCCGTCGCTTGTTCGACAAAAGGAGCTGATCGCCGGGTGTTTCCGCAGGCCGGCAATCGATCGGCCGACATTGCTCATTGCGGTGGATATCGATGACCTATCTGTCAAACTTGTTGCAGGTCTTCTTCACAGGTCCGAAATTTCGCTTCTGCGATTTCTGGATTTTCCATGTCCTGTTCGTCCGCCAGGCTCCGCTCAGCCACTTTCCTTGATTGCGTTGTGGCCGTTCGATCGATGCGCCTGAAACACCAAGAACATTCATCCATGGCTTGAGCACTGTGTAGTGTAAGACGGCTGGCGCCCAGCTCAAATCGCATGAAGATCAAAATTGCGGGCTGAAGACGCGCATGTACTACGCACATTCTACCAAAGACGTCAGTCGGGAAAATTGGCAGCCGTTGCCGGAGCATCTGATCGACGCGGCCAATCTCGCCGAGAAGCTTGGGCGGCGGATGGGCCTTGCCAAAGCGGCCCGTCTCGCCGGCCTCTTGCATGACCTCGGGAAGTACACTCCGAAGTTTCAGGCCCGTCTGAACGGCGCCAAGGAGCGTGTCGATCATTCCACCGCCGGTGCGGCCGTCGTGCGGCAATTGGCGAAAGCGGCGAAGTCCGATGACAGGCTGGTCGCTGAATTGATCGCCTACGCAATTTCCGGTCACCACGCGGGACTTCCCGACAAGCAGGGCGAGTCGTTCTCCACGCTGACCGAGCGCCTCAAGGGTTTTTCGGAGTCGGTGCTCGATCTTGTCTGGAAAACCGAGATCGAGCCGGACGTCACCGGTCTGCTGCCCGCATTTAACTGGGAGCGGAAAGACCAGAGCAAGGCAGCGTTTCAACTCGCCTTCTTCGGACGAATGATCTTCTCTTGTCTGGTCGATGCCGATTTCAAGGACACCGAGCGGTTTTACGCTCGCATCGAGGGGCGCGAGGTCGATCGCGAATGGCCCGCGCTGCAATCCATCTTGCCTCGCCTGATCGACACCTTCGACCGGCACATGAACGAAAAGCGCAGCACGGAGACGGCCGTCAACCGCCTGCGTGCAGACATCCTCGATCATGTGCGTTCGCGTGCCGCCGAGGCGCCCGGCCTCTTCACCCTGACGGTGCCGACCGGCGGCGGCAAGACGCTGGCCTCGCTCGGCTTCGCGCTCGACCACGCCAGGGCGCACGGCCACGAGCGGATCATCTATGCGATCCCGTTCACTGCCATCATCGACCAGACCGCCACGATCTTCCGCAGCGTGCTGGGCGAGAGGTTCGTGCTGGAGCATCATTCGGCCATCGAGGATGAGCGGCCGCCGGGCAGAGGCCCGCGGGACGCCGACAGCACCAGGGCCGAAAGGGACAAGCTCAAGCTCGCCATGGAGGACTGGGCCGCCCCGGTCGTCGTCACCACCAACGTGCAGCTCTTCGAGAGCCTGTTCGCCGCGCGCACCTCACGCAGCCGCAAGCTGCACAACATTCCCCGCAGCGTCATCATCCTCGACGAGGCGCAGACCCTGCCGCGTCCGTTGCTCGCGCCATGCGTCAGGGCGCTGGACGAGCTTGCCCGCAATTACGGCTGCACGATCGTGCTCTGCACCGCCACCCAGCCCGCGCTCGACGCGCGCCATTTCGACTCCGGCCACCCGGCGGCGCTTCCGCTCGCCGGCCGCGAACTGGCGCCGGATCCGGTGCGGCTGTCGGAGCAGCTCGAGCGCGTGACGATCGCACATGCCGGCGACATGGACGACGCGGCGCTGATCGCCGCGCTCGCCGGCACCGGGCAGGGGCTCGTCGTCGTCAACACCCGCAAGCACGCGCTCGCGCTTTATCGCGCCGCGCAGGCCGCCGGCCTCGACGGCCTCTTGCACCTGACCACGCGCCAGTGCGCCGCGCACCGGCGGGACATACTGGAGGACGTGCGACAGCGTCTCGCCCCCGGAAACAGCCGCCCCTGCCGTCTCATCGCGACGTCCCTCGTCGAAGCCGGCGTGGACATCGACTTCCCGAAGGGCTGGCGTGCGGAAGCCGGACTTGATCAGATCGCGCAGGCTGCGGGGCGGGTCAATCGCGAAGGGCTGCGTCCGCGCGACGAAAGCGTCCTCACGGTGTTCCGCGCGCCCGACAATCCGCCGCCGCCCGAGATCGAGGGCTTGGTGGGCGACATGGCGCGTATGAGGAGTAAGCACGAAAAGAAGCTGCTTTCACCAGGGGCGATGGAAGATTTCTTTCGTGAAGTCTATTGGCGTTTGGACAAGGGAATCGACCGAGGACGCAGGGATCACCAATCCATCCTTGAAAAATTCCGGTGGGAGATAGTTGGTATGACCACAAACTTCTCATATCGCTCCGCCGCTGAGAATTTCCGCATGATCGAGAGCGGCATGGTTCCGGTCATCGTGCAGCGAGACGAGAAAGCCTGCGCTGCGGTCAAGAAGCTCAGTGTCGAGACAATCCCCTCCGGCGCGATCGCGCGCGAGCTCCAGACCTACATCGTGCAGGTGCCGCCCAAGGCACGACAGCGGCTCATCGACTGCGGCCATGTGGCGTTTTTCGAGAAGGAGAAGCGCGGCGATCAGTTCGCGGTTCTGATGACGAAAAGCCTTTATCAGGAAGACGTTGGGCTGGTCTGGGAGGATGCGGAGTATCTCGATACCGAGGGGCTTGTCATCTGACCGGTTTTTGGTTCACTATTCGTTCCTGCAACCAGTGGGGGCGTTTGCAATGGCGTACGGAGTCCGGTTGAAGGTCTGGGGCGATCACGCGTGCTTCACACGGCCGGAAATGAAGGTCGAGCGCGTCTCCTACGATGTGATGACGCCTTCGGCCGCCCGCGGCATCCTCGAGGCGATCCACTGGAAGCCGGCGATCCGCTGGGTGATCGACAGGATCCATGTTCTGAAACCCATCCGCTTTCAGTCGATCCGCCGCAACGAGGTCGGCAGCAAGGCGCCCGCGGGCAAGATCAAGACGGCGATGAACCGCGGCAGCCTCGAGGGGCTGCATCTTCTGGTCGACGAGGATCGCCAGCAGCGCGCCTCGACCGTTCTCGCGGATGTCGCCTATGTCATCGAGGCCCATTTCGAGCTGACCGATAAGGCCGGTCCGGACGACACCGAGGGCAAGCATCTCGACATGTTCAACCGCCGCGCCGCGCGGGGCCAGTGTTTCCATCAGCCGTGCCTGGGCACGCGGGAGTTTGCGGCGCGGTTCGAGCTTCTGCCGTTGGAGATTCCGCTGCCGGAGCCCGAGGAGAAGTCGGCCGATCTGGGCTTCGAGTACCCGCGCGATCTCGGATTCATGTTGTGGGATATCGACCATGCGGCGAAGGGGCGGCCTTCGCTGCTGTTCCGCGCGCGACTGAAGAACGGTGTCATGGCGGTGCCCGCGCCCGATTCGCCGGAGATCAGGCGATGAGCATCCTGGCGTCTTTGGCGAGGGTGTATGGGCGGCTTGAGGAAAGAAGCGAAGTTCCCCCCTTCGGCTTATCGTCTGAAAAGGTTGGCTTTGTGATTTCGCTCCATGAGGACGGCACAACTGCCAATGTCATCGACCTGCGCCAAGGTGAGGGCAAAAGAAAGACGCCGCGCATGATGCAATTGCCTCAACCCGTTAAGCGG
>CAZGSW010000288.1:0-3961 GCA_964528635.1 uncultured Rhodoplanes sp.
GAACTCCTCGCCGCCACCGCCGCCGAAGTCGTCGCCGGCGCCGCTACCGCCGCCGCGCGTGTCGAGCATGGTCAGCACCGAGTTGAAGCCCTGCAGCACCACCTCGGTCGAATACTTCTCGACGCCGTCCTTGTCGGTGTATTTGCGTGTCTGCAGTTGACCTTCGAGATAGACCTTCGAGCCCTTCTTCAAATACTGCTCGACCACCTTGCAAAGCCCCTCGTTGAAAATCACAACGCGGTGCCACTCGGTCTTTTCCTTGCGCTCGCCGGTGTTCTTGTCGCGCCAGCTTTCCGAGGTCGCGACCGAGAGATTGGCGATCGGGCGGCCGTCCTGCGTACGGCGGATTTCGGGATCGCGTCCCAGATTCCCGACCAGGATCACCTTGTTGACCGAACCTGCCATCACAACCTCCACCGCTCCGGCGATCGCCGGGCTTCGCTGCGCGGGAAGCGCCCGGCTAACCTAAGCCGCGCCCGACCGCGAACAAGGAAGACCGCGGCGAACCTCGCGTTTTCCACCGCTCCGAAGAGCGCTTCGCCACGTCACGGGAACTGCTCCCGATAGTGTTCTCTATTTGTTCTATCGCCTTCCGCCCTGGAACGCAAGCGCTTGCGCACGCATCGCCGGCCCTCTCGGCGGGGTGCTTTCGGGTCGCCTGTTGCAATTTTGGCACCCGCGCCGCTGACGACTCAGGCTTAGGGCTGCCGGGGGGCCTGTGGACAAGCCTGTGGGCAAACTCGGAGATTCGAAATGCGGCGGATGACACTGACCACGCTGGGACTGCTCGGGCTGATGACCGCAAGCCCCGCCATGGCGGCCGACATTCCCGCGCCCTACTACAAGGCCCCGCCGCCGGTTTACGCGCCGGCCTTCTACAACTGGACCGGCTTCTACATCGGCGGCCATGTCGGATACGGCTGGGCCGACTTCTCCGGCCAGGATCCGGTGACCGGCGCGCCCACCGGCTCTCTCAACGCCGACGGCTTTCTGTACGGCGGCCAGATCGGCTTCAACTACCAGCTCGGCTCCTGGGTGCTCGGCATCGAGGGCGACGCCTCGTTCGGCGACATCAAATACAGCCAGGACCTCGGCGGCGGCGATCGTGCGGAGATCGAGCTGGAGCACATCTTCACCGTCGCCGGCCGGGTCGGCTACGCATTCGACCGCTGGATGATCTACGCCAAGGGCGGCGGCGCCTGGACCCAGGAGAAGTACAATTTCGTCGTGCTGGGCAACACCGCGACCGGTACGGTCGACCGCAGCGGCTGGCTGGTCGGCGCCGGCGTGGAATGGGCCTTCGCCGGCAACTGGTCGGCCAAGCTCGAATACAACTACATGGATTTCGGCTCGAAGCTGGTGACGCTGACCACCACCGGCGGACTCGTAGCGGCACCCGCCAACGTCGACCTCACCGTGCAGACCGTGAAGCTCGGCGTGAACTACAAGTTCGGCTGGGGCCAGTATTAGGCCGCCGCTGCGCCGGCTGCAGCTTTGCGACATGCGGGGCGGCCGGGTGCCGCCCCGTTTTCGTGGGCCGCGCAGCCGATTATCCACAGCGGTGCCCGCGCAACGGCGGCGGCGTTGTGAACAGGCACTCCGCCGCGCCGGGGGCCGGCACGAATCCAGAGCGGCTCTGGATTCCTGAAGTCCTGTCAATCGCGAAAATCGGCGGCCGGCGCGGAGCGGCTTGCGGGTCCCCGAACGGGCGCTCGAAAATTCCCGGCGCGGCGCCATCGCGACTCACGTAATCCACAGCTCATCCACAACACCGGCAGCCGTGTTGCGGCACGCGGGCGGGATCGGAGGGGACCATGCGAAGGCTCACAATCAGACGGACGTTGCTGGCGGGGATCGGCTTGTCGGTCCTTGCACTCTCGTCGGCGCAGGCCGCCGACATCGCGCCATCGCGGCCATACCCGATGCCGAAGGCACCGGTGTTCGTGCCGTTCTTCACCTGGACCGGCTTCTATATCGGCGCCTATGCGGGCTACGGCTTCGGCTCATCCGAATGGACCGACACCGCAACCGGCCTGACCACCGGCGGCTTCGACGTGAACGGCGGCCTTGCCGGCGGCACCATCGGCTACAACTGGCAGCTTGGCTCGACCGTGCTCGGCGCGGAGGCCGATATCGGATGGAGCGGCGTGAAGGGCTCCACCAACACCAACTGCCCGCTTGGATGCGAGACAAGAAGTACGTGGAGCGGCACCGCACGCGCCCGCATCGGCTACGCGTTCGATCGCTTCCTGCCCTACATCACGGGCGGCGGTGCGTTCGGCGACATTCGTGCCGAGGCCGGCGGCTTCAGCGGCACCACCAAGACCCAGTTCGGCTGGACCGCAGGCGCCGGCTTCGAATACGCCTTCCAGCATAACTGGACCGCCAAGATCGAATATCTCTACATCGACATGGGCAGCGTGCAGTGCCCGGCAGCCAATTGTGGCTCGACCATCGACACCACACTGACCCTCAACGTGGTCCGCGCCGGCGTGAACTACAAATTCTGACCGGAAACTTCGCGTTTCCGCTTCGGTTTCGAATGCACAAAAGGCCGGCACACCCGCCGGCCTTTTTTTAGTCGCAATGGCGCCACGAACATTTCGCAATGGTTCCAAATTCTTAAAAAGTTCCAAAGACTTGGGGTCGACTTCTGCCACATTCTTTCTGGGCATAGTTGCTTCGCCGCTACATCTTTCGGCAGCAGATCGCGCTATTCGACAAAGCACTGAAAGAAGAGGCCCAATAACGGGCTGGAGGAACCACTATGAAGCGACTTCTCATCGCGACCACCGCTCTGACCGCGCTTGCGGTTACCGCGGCCGTCGCAGCAGATCTGCCGGCACAGCGCATGCCCGCAAAGGCTCCCGTGATGATGCCGGCCTACAACTGGACTGGCTTCTATCTCGGTGTGAACCTCGGTGGCGCCTGGACCGACACCGCAATCACCGATATCTCGGGCGTCATCGGCGGTGCCCAGATCGGCTACAACTGGCAGGCTCTCGGCAGCCCCTTCGTGTTCGGCATCGAGGCCGACTTCCAGGGGTCGTCGCAGAGCAAGACCGTGACCGCCGGTCCGGTTTCCGCGTCCGCCAAGCTGCCGTGGTTCGGCACCGTGCGCGGCCGTCTCGGCTACGCCTTCGACCGCGTGATGGTCTACGCCACCGGCGGCTTCGCCTACCAGGAGTTGGAAGTCTCGCTGACGGCTCCGCTCATTGCGGCGTCGGCCTCGCAGACCGGCACCGGCTACACGGTCGGCGGCGGCATCGAGTGGGCCTTCTGGGACCGCTGGAGCACCAAGGCCGAGTACCTCTACGTGAACACCAGCGGCATCACCGTGCTGGGCGTTTCGAGCGGCCGCGTGGACAACAACGTCGTCCGCGCCGGCTTGAACTACCGCTTCTGATCCTTCACCGGATCGCGACAGGAAGGGCCGGCCCTGCGCCGGCCCTTTTTTTGTTGCCTGGATGAGACGGGCCCTGCCCTGCGTTCGGCTTTTCAACGATTTCCACCGGGCACTGGCAAAGCCGGAGCGTTCTTACTACGTTCCTGATACGCTTCCGCCTCTCAACCGCCCCTGGAATGCGGCTGCGCCGCCGCCGAAACCCGCATGAATGACCTGTTCGACAAGAGCCGGCGCGCCGGCGCCCGCGTTTCCGAAGCCCGGCGCGCGGAAGACCGCCGCGTGATCGCCATCCGGGGCGCCCGCGAGCACAATCTCAAAGGCGTCGACGTCGAGATCCCGCGCGACAAGCTCGTGGTGTTCACCGGCCTGTCCGGATCGGGAAAATCGTCGCTGGCGTTCGACACCGTCTACGCCGAGGGCCAGCGCCGCTACGTCGAGTCGCTTTCCGCCTACGCGCGGCAGTTCCTCGAGATGATGCAGAAGCCGGACGTCGACCAGATCGACGGCCTCTCGCCCGCCATTTCGATCGAGCAGAAGACCACCTCGAAGAACCCG
>CAZGSW010000289.1:0-3860 GCA_964528635.1 uncultured Rhodoplanes sp.
CCATCGCGATGCCCGCGGACGGACCATCTTTGGGGATCGCGATGGCGACCGCGATGGTGTCCGCGCTCTCGGGGCGCCCGGCGCGCCACGACGTCGCGATGACCGGCGAGATCACGCTGCGCGGGCGCGTGCTGCCGATCGGCGGTCTCAAGGAGAAGCTGCTGGCGGCTCAGCGGGGCGGCATCAAGACGGTGCTAATCCCCGAGGAGAATGCCAAGGATCTCGTCGAGATCAACGAGAGCATCAAGAAGGGCATGGAGATCATCCCGGTCTCCCGGATGGAAGAGGTGCTGGCCCGTGCGCTGGTGCGCGAGCTGAAGCCGATCGAGTGGGACGAGACGGCCAAGCCGGTCGTCTCCTCCACAGACGGCGTGGTCGAGGAGGATGCCTCGGGCCTCACCGCGCACTGAGCGCGTTTCATTCCGCCACAACACAAAGGGCGGCGCTGCAAGGCGCCGCCCTTTTGCTTGCCTGGTTGGAACGGGACCTGAGCCCGTGTCCGGCCCGTAGCTTGAGGACGCTCAGCGATTGCCAGCAGCGCACCAGGCGAGGACACCGCGGGCCGCCGCGGCTCCCGTCGAAAGCGACGCCTGCAGCAGATAACCGCCGGTCGGCGCCTCCCAGTCCAGCATTTCGCCGGCGACAAACGTGCCCGGCCACCGCTTGAGCATGAAGTTTTCGTCGATCTCGTCGAACACGATGCCGCCGGCCGTCGAGATCGCGCTGGCAAGTGGCATCGGCGCTTTCAATCGCACCGGAACCGCATCGATCAGGGCGGCGAGAGCGGCGGGGTCCAGATCGGCGAGCCTTCGTGAAGACGCCAAGGTCGCCTCGTGCAGAAGCCCGATCGCCACCGGCGACAACTTCAGTCCCTTGCGCAACACGTTGGAGATCGACTGCTTGCCGCGCGGCGTGGCAAGGACGTGGTGCACCCGGCCGGCCGGAAGGTCGGGACGCAAGGCGATCGACAAAACCGCTTCGCCGTCGGTGGCTATGGTTTCTCGCAGCGAAGCGGACAGGGCATAGACAGCGCCGCCCTCCAGTCCGCTCCAGGTTACGAGGGCCTCGCCGCGCACTGTCTCCGCCCCGGACGAGAGGGCGACCCGTTTCAGCGGGTGGCCCTCGAACCGGCTGCGGAAGCGGTCCGACCAGTCGACTGTAAATCCACAGTTGGACGGACGAAGCGGGCTGATGCCGACGCCGGTCTGCGCCATGATCCCGGTCCAGGAACCATCCGACCCGAGCCGCGGCCAGCTCGCTCCACCGAGTGCCAGAATGACGGCATCGGCGCTCGCCGTTACCGGTCCTGAGGCCGTCTCGAACAGCGCATCTCCGTGGCCGTTCCAGCCGATCCAGCGATACCGGAAGGCGAACCGCACACCCGCTGCCGCAAGCCTCCGCAGCCATGCTCGCAGCAACGGAGAGGCTTTGAACGAGTTCGGAAATACGCGGCCGCTGGATCCGACGAAGGTTGCCTCGCCGAGTCCCTCGCTCCAGGCACGGAGTGAGGCGGGCGGCAGTGCCTCGATCGCAGCGCGAAGCCTCGGCTCCGCCTTGCCGTAGCGGGCCAGCAGGGCCGGGAGCTGCTCGCTGTGCGTCAGATTGAGTCCGCCGCGTCCGGCCAGCAGAAACTTGCGGGCAGGCGATGGCATGCGTTCGAAGATCGTGACACGCGAACCTTGGGCAGCGAGCGTCTCCGCGGCCATCAGGCCGGCGGGGCCGGCGCCGACGATGATGATGTTGGGTGTCACGGCCCGAGCATCACACCATGACGAACGCCACCGTCGCCATGCCGGCGGCCGTCTCCAGCAGAAGGCAGGCGGCCAGCCAGCAGATCACCGCAGGGCTGCGAGTTTGGGCACATGCATATGCCGGCAGCACGACCATGAACGCCGCCACGAAAAGCCACAGGCGCGTGACCTCGCCGCGGTTGATGGCAAATACCACGAGGAACGCCAGCACCGCGAACACGCCGACGGCCCACACCGCGACGGGACGGGAGAGCCATTCACGCCATGGGACGGTTCGGGACGGCAGGACCTGCCACGCGGCCAGAGCGGTGACCGCAACCCCGGCACCGCCGACAGCCAGCCCAAACTCGAACAGATTGAGGAAGAGCCAGTCGCTGTAGCTGCGGCCTGCGCGGACATTGTAGGCGTGGGCATCGGTATAGGCGTGAACGAAGCTCTCCAGAAGATCGTAACCGAACAGGAGCCGCATCACGGCGGAGACGGCAGCGAAGCCCAACAACAGCGACGCGCCCATCTTCGTAGCGGCATGCCAGGTCGTCCTTCCTTGAGCGATGGCTGTGAGCAGGAATGCAGCGAACAGCAGCCCCATGACCATCGGCAGCGGCTCGAAGAATATCGTCATGTAAAGCATCGCACCCAGTCCGCCGGCCCATGCGAGGTTTCCGGTGGTCAGCCAGCGCGTGAACATCATGAAGCAGAGCAAAATCACTGCGGGCGACAGAGTGTTCAGGATCGGGAAGAAATAAATCTTCCCGGGGATCAGCAAGTAGAGGATCGCAGAATATAGCGCAACGGTGCGATCGCCGAACAGGTCGCGGACCGCGACGAACAGAAAGACTGCGCCGAGGTTCGACAGGACCATGATCATGACGGCCATGGCCGACGGCGAGTCCGTGAAGAACCGAAGCAGATAGAACAGCATGACCTTGCCGGGCATGTTTGAATTCACGTGTCCGGGCAAGGTGGAGCGAATGTCTGGAAACGTGCTGAGGAATTCGAGCGGTCCGGCTTTCAGCGTCGCGGTGTAGAAGGAATTTGCACCTGCCGAGACGATGACCTCGTGCAACGTCGACAGATGAAGATAGTGGTGGCGCAGAACGAGCTGCACGCAGACTCCTGCCACGATCCAGGCGAGCAGCGTGATGCGTGGCGCGCGCGCGAACCATCGGTTCGACAGCGCTATTCCGATTGCCACGATGGCGGCGGCGACAAGGCCCGGCAAGAGAAACCGAGCACGGAAATGGTTGGTGAAAGCGAACAGATCTCCGAGCGTGCCAAGCCTGACGCGGAGGATGAAGCAGGCGATCACGCAGGCCGACCCGATCGCGGCAGCCAACGCGATCGTGCGCGGCGATACATTCTGATTCATGGACATCGGGGACGGGTTCGGTCGCCGCTTGAGGACGGTCGCCGCAATAACAGACATCGCCTGAAGTCACCACCGCGAATCGAGCGCAACAGCGGCTTCGGGTCGCGGCAAAGCGGGCGTCAATGTTTGTGCCGCGACAAACCTGAGCTTGACCCCCGCGAAATGTCAGGTGGCATCTGCGTTTCGTCGCGGGCGATACCGGGCTTTCCGCGTCTTTCCTGCGTTCTCCCAAAACGAATCATTGCAATCGCGAGTCTTTGAGCGGATTTTTCGCGCCGTCAGCGGCAAACGCGCCGTTGATTCGATTGGGAAAGGATCGGTCAGATGACCAAGAACGAGCTCATCGCCGCTGTGGCCGACAAGGCCCAGATGACGAAGACGGCCGCGTCCGCCGCCGTCGACGCATGCTTCGACGCCATCACCTTGACCTTGAAGAAGGGTGGCGAAGTGAAGATCATGGGGTTCGGTAATTTCAGGGTCGTCAAGCGTGCTGCACGAGAAGGCCGCGATCCGCGCACCGGCGCGCCGGTCAAGATCAAGGCCGCGAAACGTCCACGCTTCTCCGCAGGCAAGGGGCTGAAGGAAGCCGTCAACAAGTAACGCCCCCTTTCGCGGACTGCATACGGACGCCCTCGCGGCAAACGCGAGGGCGTTCGCCTGTCCGGTTCAGGTCGCTGATTCTTCGGTGAGGGTGGTGGGCGATGACGGGCTCGAACCGCCGACATCCTCCGTGTAAAGAA
>CAZGSW010000290.1:0-3857 GCA_964528635.1 uncultured Rhodoplanes sp.
GACTGATCGCAAGTCTTTCGCGGTTCGCGGATACGGGCGGCCCTCGCATACGTGGACGATAAGTTGCGCCCGGCCATCGGGAGGCGCGTCGCCAGCGGCCTCACCACGTCTGCGCCGGCACATCCCGTCAATGCCCGTCTCCATCCCTGCCGGCGATGCAGCGGTTCGTACGCTCGATGGCCGCGGCAGCGGGGCTTCGCCTGCTCGAACTGCCGCAGTAAGGTGAGGGTTCGGACAATACGAGGATTCCGGCAGTGGGAAAGAATAAAGATCCGCGCACTGTGGCGGCGTCATACGGCGTTGCGACCGACAAGGCGTTCAGGGCTGTCGCGCCGCCGCTCTACCTGACGAGCACCTTTGCATTCGCAGGGTATGAGCGCAGTCTCGGTCACGAATACACCCGGACCTCCAATCCAACCCGTGACCTCCTGGCCGCCACGCTTGCCGAACTCGAGGGCGGCGCGGGCGCGGTCGTGACGTCATCCGGGATGGCGGCCGTCGATCTCGTGCTGTCGCTGCTGCGGCGGGACGACCGCGTGATCGCCCCCCATGACTGCTATGGCGGAACCTATCGCTTGCTTGCCGCTCGGCGGGATCGCCAACAGTTTGACGTCGATTTCGTCAATCAGGGTGACGAGGAAGCGTTGATCGCTGCCCTTGCCCGAAGACCCAGGCTCGTGCTGGTCGAGACGCCGAGCAATCCGCTGATGCGCGTGGTCGATATCCAGGCGATCGTTGCACACGCCAGAACAGTCGGTGCCAAGGTCGCGGTGGACAACACCTTTCTGTCGCCGGCCCTGCAGCAGCCCATCGCGCTGGGGGCAGATTTCGTCATCCATTCGACAACGAAGTATCTGAACGGCCATTCCGATGTCGTCGGTGGCGCCGTCGTTGCCGCCCACCCGTCCGACGTTGAGGCTCTTTCCGCCTGGGCCAATATTGTCGGGACGACCGGTGCGCCGTTCGACGCGCACCTCACGCTTCGCGGCCTGCGAACGCTGTTTCCGCGCGTCGAGCGCCAGCAGGCGAACGCAATGGCCGTGGCGCAGTTTCTGGCACAGCATCCCTCCGTTGCCGCTGTTTACTATCCAGGGCTCGACACCGATCCCGGGCACGCCGTCGCGTCCGTACAGCAGGATGGATTTGGCGCCATGTTAAGCTTCGAACTGCGCGGCGGGGTCGACGCCGTGCGCCGGTTCATTGAAGCCGTCCAAATCTTCACTCTCGCAGAATCGCTCGGCGGCGTCGAAAGTCTGATCGCGCACCCGACGACAATGACTCATGCCGGCATGGGCGTCGAAGCGCGCCGGGCTGCGGGGATCGGCGACAGCCTGATAAGGCTTTCCATCGGTCTCGAAGCCGAATCCGACCTTGTGGCCGGTCTGGAACACGGCTTTGCCGCCATCGCACCGCGAACGACGTGACGCTTCGAGGAACGCGCCGTCTGAAGCGAAAGCCGGCGGAGTGCGCTAAACCAAAAGCCGTCTCTTAGCGCGTCCTGGCGCCGCATTCCGTCACGATGTGGTGCATCGGGATATCGAAAGGCTGCGGATGGATGGTTGGAATGGCAGCCTGCGCGTAGCCGACGCCGATCGCAATCGTGGAGGCCGGCAGCGCCGCCAGCGTGCGGTCGAAGAAACCTCCGCCATAGCCGAGCCGGTAGAAGCCCGCGTCGAACCCGACCAGTGGCGCGATCACGATGTCAGGTTGGACAGGCGCGCCGTCAGCGGGAACGGGGATATTCCAGACCCCGCGCGCCAGCCGGTCGCCTTCTCGCCAAAGACGAAAGACCAGCGGCGTTCCCTTCGCGGTCACGACCGGCAAGGCGGTCTTTCCCCCGTGATCTTGCAGATCCTTGAGCCAGTTTCGCAAATCCGGCTCGCCGCGGATGGGCCAATACGCGCTGATGATGCGGTCCGCGGGATCGCCGATCAACGCATCGAGGCCATCGGAAATTTTCAGCGCATGCGCGGCGCGCGTCATCGCATTCAGCGAAAGCCGCCCGGCGATCAGGCGCTCGCGTTCGGTCTTTCGCCATCGCGGGATATCCGGCGGCGGGGGAGCATGCGCCGATGGCGGAAACCCGGCAGAGGCAGGGCCGGCTTCGCGCATGGATCGCGGCAGCGACGCACACCCGCCCTCGTCCGGGTCATCGTTCGGAATTGTCCCCGAGCTCATTGGACGCCAGCCTCCGTTGCCAGCACGCGCCACGCGCGCTCGTGCGAGGACAGCATCCGCCCGAATGTCCAGATATCGATGCTGTGGCATCTGTCGGGCGGTTGGTCGGTCGGTCGGCCTGTGGCGTTGCGGCACAGCTTGAAACACTCGCCGGCGAACCGCACGGAAACCTCCATGTGTGTCTCGTCGATCAGGCCATCGACAATTTCGGGCGGGTCGATTTGCGAGAATACAGTCTCGATCTCGTGTCGTTGCGCTTCGCGGGCTTCGATCGCCTCGGAAAACACATCGAAGACCTCGGGAGAGACCAGCTTGCCAAGAGTGTTCCGATCTCCCGCATCGAAGGCTGCAATCGTCGCCTCATAGGCGGCCAATCTCTGGCCCAGGAAATCCTCAATCCTGGTGCCTCCATCGCGCCGCAGCACTTCCAGCACGAGGGCCCCAAGTCTTGAAGGCACCGGTCCGGCACTCCCTGAGAGCGTTCCGGCATTGCCCGGGACGTTGAGCTGGTCATTTCGGTGCCCATCTTGCTCGGCTTGCTCCGGCGGCAGATGCGCAAGCCACCAGTAGATGTTCCAGTAGATCAAGGCGGTCCATATCAGCGAGACCAGTCCGGAACCGTCGGCATCTTGAGGCATCTCCACCTCCTTTTTCACCGCTATCGACAGCCCTGTCCGGCTTCCTCCGCGCAGTCTCGCGCTAGTCGATTCTCGGAAGCGTTTCGAACTGATGGAATGGGGGCGGGGACGACAACGTCCACTCCAGCGTCGTTGCCCCTTCACCCCATGGATTGTCGCCGGCAAGGCGCTTTCGCCACATCGCTTCGGCAACCACGACGAAGAACACCAGAAAGCCCGCCGTCGAGATGTAGGCGCCGATCGACGACACGAGATTCCACCCCGCAAAGGCGTCGGGATAATCGACGTAGCGGCGCGGCATGCCGGCAAGGCCGAGGAAATGATGCGGAAAGAACACCAGGTTGACGCCGACGAACATCAGCACGAAGTGCAGCCGCCCCAGCCATTCGTTGTAGAGATAGCCGGACATCTTCGGCAGCCAGTAATAGAAGCCTGCGAAAATGCCGAACACGGCGCCGAGCGACAGCACGTAGTGGAAGTGCGCTATGACGTAATAGGTGTCATGAAGGATGCGGTCGACGCTGACATTCGCGAGCACGACACCGGTGACCCCTCCGATCGTGAATAAAATAACGAAGCCGATCGCCCATAACATCGGCACGCTGAAGCGCAGCGTGCCGCCCCACATGGTGGCGATCCACGAGAAGACCTTGACGCCCGTTGGGACCGCAATGACCATGGACGCGAGCGCAAAATACGCTTGCGCGTTGAGCGACATGCCGACCGTGTACATGTGATGGGCCCAGACCACGAAGCCGATCAGCCCGATCGCCACCATGGCATAAGCCATCCCGAGATAACCGAAGATCGGCTTGCGGGAGAAGGTGGACACCACATGACTGACGATCCCGAAGGCTGGAAGGATCATGATGTAGACCTCCGGGTGGCCGAAGAACCAGAACAGGTGCTGGTAGAGGAGGGGGTCTCCGCCGCCGCCCGGGCTGAAGAAGGTGGTCGCGAAGTTGCGGTCCGTCAGCAGCATCGTGATGGCGCCGGCGAGCACCGGTAGCGCCAGCAGCAGCATGAATGCGGTCACCAGCA
>CAZGSW010000291.1:0-3839 GCA_964528635.1 uncultured Rhodoplanes sp.
GCCAAGGACAAGGTGATGATGGGCGCCGAGCGCAAGTCGCTCGTCATGACCGAGGAGGAGAAGCTCCTCACCGCCTACCACGAAGGCGGCCACGCAATTCTTGCGCTCAACGTCAAGGCGACCGATCCGGTCCACAAGGCCACGATCATTCCGCGCGGTCGTGCGCTTGGCATGGTCATGCAGCTTCCGGAACGCGACAAGCTGTCGATGAGCTACGAGCAGATGACGTCGCGTCTCGCGGTGCTGATGGGTGGGCGTGTCGCGGAGGAAATGATCTTCGGCGCCGACAAGGTGACCTCCGGCGCGCAGTCCGACATCGAGCAGGCCACCCGGCTCGCTCGCATGATGGTGACCCGCTGGGGCTTCTCCAAGGAGCTCGGCGCGGTGTCCTACGGCGAGAACCAGGACGAGGTGTTCCTTGGGATGTCGGTGGCGCGCCAGCAGAACGTCTCGGAAGAGACCGCGCGCAAGATCGACGCCGAGGTGAAACGGCTGGTCGAGGAGGGCCACTCCGAGGCCCGCCGGGTGCTCGAGGCCAGGCGCAACGACCTCGAAACGCTGGCCAAGGGCCTGCTGGAGTTCGAAACCCTGACCGGCGAGGAGATCACCGATCTCCTGGCCGGCAAGAAGCCGAACCGCGAATCCGCGATCGAGCCGCAGCAGCCGCGCTCCTCGGCGGTGCCGCCGGCCGGGCGCAGCCGCCCGCGTCCCGAGGCGCCGGGTCCGATGGAGCCGCAGCCGACCTGACGCCTCAAGGCTGCAAAAAAATGAAAAGGCCGGGTCCGGTGCCCGGCCTTTTTGCTTTTGTGTCAGCGGCTTGCGTCAGCCGCTGGGTCGGCTGCTATTTGCGCGCGACCCCTGCCAGGTCGACGATCTGCTTGTAGATCGGCATATCCTTCTGGATGCTGGCAAGCGCCTGCTCCGGCGTGGTGCCGACCGCTTCGATGCCGAGCTTGTCGAACATCGCGACAATCTGCGGGTCGCGGGAGATCGGCTGCAAGGCTTGGGCGAGCCGGTTCCTGACCTCGGCAGGAACGCCGCCGGTCACCGCGTAACCGTTCCAGGCGATGTATTCGTAACCGGGCACCGTTTCCGCGACGGTCGGGACATTCGGCAATTGCGGCATGCGCTTGGGGGTCGACACCGCGATCGCTTTCACCGCACCGCTCCTGGCCGGCTCGATCAGGTCGGAAGAATTGCCGAAATGCATGTCCACCGCCTTGGACAGCACGGCGGTCAGCGCGGCCTGGCCGCCCTTGTACGGCACGTGCACCATGTCGAGCTTTTCCTTGCCGGCAAGGTAGGCCGTCGACAGGTGGTTGTTGGTGGCCGGGCCGCCGCTCGAATAGGTGACCTTGCCCGGGTTCTTGCGCGCGTAGTCGATGAACTCGCGCAGCGTGGAGTACGGTGCGTCCTTCTGCACCACCATCACCATGCCGTTGGTGCCGGTGATGCTGACCGGCACGAGGTCCTTCAACGGGACGTAGTTGACGTTCTGGGCGAGCGGCAGGACGGTAAACAGCGTGCTGCCGACGAACATGATGGTGTAGCCGTCCTGCGGCGAACTGAGCGCGGCGCTGATCCCTATTGCTCCGCCGGCCCCGACCTTGTTCTCGATCACGAACGACTGGCCCAGTGCCTTGCTCAGCCGGTCCGCGGTGACGCGTGCCATCGTATCCGTAACGCCACCGCTGCCGTACGGCACGATCACCTTGACCGTGCGGGTCGGCCATTGTTGTGCCGGTGCCGTTGGCGCCGACGCCACGAGCGCTGCTCCCGCCACAATCGCCGCAGTCAATTGTCTGACCATCATTGCCGTCTCCTTTTGTCCACTTCGCGCGGTTCAGATGAAAAGCAAAGCGAGGACCGCCGGCGTCTCAGCCCGGCACATAGACCCACAGATCGACCAGCAGGCATGCTTCGGGCACGGGAAGCCACGGAACTTCGATGGGCGAGAGGGGAAGCGGATTTCCGTCCATCGCCTCGCTCCAGACTTCCAGCGCCGCCGGAAGATCGCCGAGATCCGAATGAAACTGCTGGATGCGGACAGCGTTTTTTACGCTCGTACCCGCTGCCCGGCAGATCGTTTCCGCCTGCGACAGGATTTCCCGCAACTCGGCTTTGACCGGGATTGCGTAGAACGGCTGTTCGCGGTCCGTCCTGGCATCCGCCACGAGGCTTCCGTTCCGGACGGCCATCAACCCGGAAATGAATAGCAGGTCGCCGGCCCGGACCGCCGTGGATGCGCCCTGAAACAGCGGTGCGATCGGGGCGACAACCTCCTTTTTGGTCTTGCCGTCCCTGGCGAGCGCGATGGTGTTAATCTCGATGCGCGAGTCCGGCATGATGAAGCCCGGCGTTTCGGTCGCGATGATGGTGGTCGCCGGCTCGACGGGGAAGTGGCTCGCCCAGACCTCGCGGAAGTTCGGCACGTCCTCGCGATCGCGCAGGTAGACCTGTGCCTTCACCACGGTGTCGAGGTCCGCGCCCACTGCCTGCAGCGTCGGCGCGAGCTTGCGGCGGATGATGAAATCCGTCTCGAGCTTGATCGGTGTGCCCTTCCACAGGCCGCGGCCGCGCTGCGCCTCCGGATCCACGCCCGGCGCGCGCTCGTCGAGAGCCTCGGCGGTCTGGCCGGGAACGAAACGGAAGTCGCCGGCGCTCAGCGCCGGGCTGTATCCTGAGCTATGATGGACCTTGTAGGCGCCGGCGTTGGCCTCGTGCCGGATTTCGAAGTCGGGCGCGGGCACCGCCGCCATCAATTGCACCTCCATCGATTGTTGCGCGCGGGCAAAGCGGCGGTGCAGGTTGGACGTCGACGGCGGGATTTTGCCGTTGAAGTACCGGCGCCGGGTCTCGTGGTAGCCGTCCACCACGTCCGGTGAGGTGTAATACTGATCGATCCGCACCGCGTTGCCTGCGGCCGATCCGGCGGCGGCAAGCACCTCGTCGATGTTGCGGAACAGCCGCTTTGCCTCGCGGTGCGACCGGGATGGACCATCGAGCGGGTGACCGGATTGCAGCACCTCTGGTGCCATGGCGTGCATATAGTCGGTCCCGCACTGGCCGGTGGCGAACACCCATCGGCCTGCCCGGATGCCGCGCGCCAGCTTGTGCCCGGTGTTCGGAAGCTCGACCGGCAGGATGGCATGCGTTGCGGCATCCGCATTCTTGTCCGTCATTCTGGTTGGTCCCGGGTGCAATGAACGTCCGTTTTGTGCGTGGATGGTTGCAAAGCGCCTGCTGCATGACAAGCCGGCGTGGCACCGCTGCCGGCAAGGCCGCGCTGCAAGGCGCGCAGGGGTGCGCGACGGCGATTGGCGATTGTGGCCGCTGCGGGCGTCCCTGCCTGCTATGGTTGCAGCCATGCCGCTGCAGAACCGTGTCGATCCCTGGGGCGAGCTGTTTGCCGATCCGGCGCGCGGCCTGTTCATGGGCAACCGGGGAGGGCGCATCCACACCGGGGATCGTGCGCTGTCGCGCCGCCGCTGGGTCAACCGGGCCTGGATCTGCTGCGTGCTCGACTTCAACGCGCGGCATCGCAAGGTCTGGGGCGATTCTTACACCGAACTGTTCTTCCTTGACGAAGTGACCGCGCTGGCTGCGGGCCATCGGCCCTGCTTCGAGTGCCGCCGCAAGGATGCGCAGGCCTTTGCGGACGGCTGGAGGCGTGCTCATGGAATGCGCAAGCGTCTGCGCGCCGCCGTCATGGACACGGTGCTGCACGCCGAGCGGCTCGACGAAGGCGGCAAGCGGCGTCACTCGCTGCCGTTCGCCGATCTGCCCGACGGCACGATGGTGGTCTGGCAGAACAACGCCGCAGCGGTGCGCGGCGATGC
>CAZGSW010000292.1:0-3835 GCA_964528635.1 uncultured Rhodoplanes sp.
TGGGCCTGTTGAGCGGCAGCATGGTGCACAGGCCGATCGGCAGCCGGCCATCGGCATCGGGAGCGCCGGCGAACCGGTAGCTCCGGCCGGACTGCAGCGGGTAGCCGCAAAGCGAGTCCATCGTGCTGGTGGTCACCACGATGGTGGCGGGCACGTCACCCTTCAGACGCTGCGTCACCGCGACCGTCGCGCTTTGCCTGTGGTTCGGCTCGCTGCGCACCGCCTGCACCGTGCCGGCAAAAGCCACGCGGGCCTTTGCGATCACCTCCTCGCTGCCCATGCGCATGCAAGAGCAGGCGAGCGCGGTGTCGAGTGACAGCACGAGTGCGAAGATCGCGAAAGCAGCGCGGAGCGGCATGACAGGTTCGCCTGCACAAAATGGCTGATGCGGCCGCGGTCAGAAATCCTTCAGCAGACGCTCGATGTATTCCAGCTCGAGCTGCGGGCGGAAGCCCTCGCCGAAGCGGCGGCGCAGCTCTTCGAGAATGCGGCGCGCGCGCTGCACGTCGATCTCACCCGGCACCTTGACCGTGGTGTCGTCGCCGTACTCGCGGCCGCGCAGCGGACGGCCGAGCGGATCGGTCTGGTTGTTGGCGCGCGGCAGACCGGTGCGTCCCGGCGTGCCGGGGCCCTCGCCCTGCCCCATCTGCTGCTGCATCGACTGTGCGAGACCGTCACGACCGCGCCGCATCGCCTCGAGCGCACGGCCCTGCGAGTCGACGGCGCTGTCGGCGTTGCCGTCGCCAAGCTGACCCTGTGCGTCGCCCATCGCCTCGCCGGCCTGGCCGAGGTCGTCGCCCTGGCCCTGTTGGCCTTGCTGGCCCTGTTGACCTTGTTGCCCCTGCTGGCCGGGCTGCATGCCACGGCGGCGCATTTCCTCGAGCAGCTTGTTGAGCCGCTCGCGCAGCGCCTGCTGGTCCTGCTGCAACTGGCCCATCTGGTTCTGGCCCTGCTGCGGCGGCTGCTGGCCGCCGCGGCGCTGCCGCCGCTGGTCCTGACCCTGACGGAAGGTGCGGTCGCGCAGCTCCTGCTGGCCGCGCATCAGGTCGTTAAGCTCGTCGAGCGCCGACTGCATGTCGTCGCCCTCGCCCTGCTCGCCGCCGGGCCGCGCCATCTGCAGGTTCTCCAGCATCTGCTGGAGCTGATCGAGCATCTGCCGCGCGGCATCGCGCTGGCCTGAGCGCGCCATCCGCTCCATGCGGTCGAGCATGGAGCGCAGATCCTGGGTCCGCAGGTTGCGCATCGAGTTCGGATCGAGCGGCCGCGCCATCTGCGGATTGCGCCGCATCTCCTCGGCCAGCGCCTGCAGGAACTTGTCCAGCGCGGCGCGAAGCTGATCCATCAGCTTGCGGATCTCCTCGTCGGTGGCGCCACGCTCCAGCGCCTGACGCAGGGCGTCCTGCGCGGCGCGCAACGCCTGCTCGGCCTCCGAGATGTTGCCGTCCTCGATGTTGACCGCCATCGCCCACAGCCGCGCCGCGACATCTCGCAACTCGTCGTCCTTGCTGGCGCGGGTGAGGTGCCAGTAGATCGAGCGCAGGTTGAGGTAGACGTTGGCTTCGGGAATGAACTGCTCCGGTGCGATCGACAGCGCGTCGAGCGCGGTGAGCACGCGCGGCTTCGCCTCAGCGTCGAGCGCAAGCTCGCGGCGCTGCTCGATCAGCGCGCGGGCGAGCGGCTTTCCGAACGGACGCTCGGGCAGCCGCAGCTCGTGCGGCTCCGACCTGCCTTCGTTGCCGGCCTCGTCGCGGGCGGTCAGCGTCATCGTCACGTCGAGCCCGGCCCACGGATGCTCGGTGAGGTCCTTGATGGTCTGGCCGGCGCCGTTGCGGGTGCGCGACTGCGGCATCGTCAGCGCGAAGTCCGGCGCCTCGAACAGCGGGCGCGGCGGCTTCGGATTGGCAGGTGCAAAGCGGCGCGGCGGCAAGGGCTTGCGCTCGAACTTCGCCTGCGCGTCGATCACGCCGTAGTCGTCCTCGATCTTGTAGGCGAGCAGCAGCGAGCCGCGGGTCTGCGCCTCCGGCTCCTTGGTCAGCGAGATGGACGGCGTGCGGTCCGGAACCGCGGTGAAGCTCCAGGTGAGATCGTCGCCGGCGCCGCGCACGGTGGCGCTGCCCGCCTCGGAAATGGTGTAGCGCCGCTCCTGCGTGCCGGCCGGCACCCGCGGCTGGTCGTCGCCCGCGGCCGCCTCCGCGACACCGCCGCTGACGGCGATGTTGAGTTCGCTGGTGCCGGTGGCGCGAACGACGAGCGTCGAACCGGCAGGCACCGATACCGGCGCTGCAGCGGTGCGCGCCAGTTCGCCGGGCCGCTGTCCGGGCAGGATCACCGGCGGGCGGCCGGTGTAGCCCGGCGGCGTGACCCAGGCGTCGATGCGGTAGTTGGCCGGCGCCACCACGCCCTGCCAGTCGAACGCGGCAGCGATCCGCCTCGTGCGGTCGCTGCCGGCCGCGAAGAACGCGGCGACGGCGACGATCAGCACCAGCGCGCGGATCGCGTAAGGGTCGCGTGCGGCGAGCCGCGGCAGCGGACGCCCCGCCCGGAGCGTGCGCGCGGCGAGCAGCGAGCGCTCCTTGTGGGCGCGCCACAGCGCGGTGGCAAACGAGTCACTGCCTTCCGGCGCGAGTTCGTCGGCGATCGCGGTGGCGGGACGGTGCGGCAGGTCGCTGTTGCGGTCGAGCCGGCGCAGCCCGTCGTCGGCGCGCGGGACGCGCACCATGAACAGCGGCACGCAGGCGGCGACCGCCAGCACGAAGAACAGGAACACGCCGATGGCGCGGCCGAGCGGCGGCAGCGCCAGCCAGAGCCCGAGCCACGACACGGCGAGGAACAGACCGGCGGCGGTGACGATGGCGGCAAGCGCCGGCCACAGCCGCTCCCACAGGATCGACAGACGGGCCCGCGACAGGGCCCGGGACAGCAGGGTGCGGCCGTTATCCTCTGCGGTTTGGCCAGGTTCGGGGGTCGGACCGGTCACCAAGGTCTCCGGCGGAGAATCCGCGCTGGGGCAGCCTAGCATGGGGCCGGCTCCCGGGATCGCTCAAGCAAAACCCAAGCCAGGCTCACAGCCAAGATGGAACCGGAGAAAGCCCGATCAATTGGTCGGCATCATGGCGGGGTGGCGTGCTCAGTGTTCCGGCGTAAGCGGCAAAACCCTGAGACGGCTGCGGGTTACGTCCACGGACAGCACAGCCCCGCTCCCCAGATCGTCGCGGGCCTGCCGAACCCCCGCCAAAACCGCTTCGCCCACAGCATCCGGTCCCAGCACATCGCCCCGGACCAGGACTACGCTTGGCCGGCTGTCCTGCGTAGCTGCCAGGATGGCCGCGAAACCGAGGTCGCTGGTCATGACAACAAACCCGTGACATGCGGCCCCACCGCATCAGTTCGCGATCCGGAGCATCCACCGCACCGACGTCGGACCAATGGACCGCCTCAATACCGTACCGCGACAGGAACCCGACCCACTGAGGGGACAGATTCATGTCGATCACGAACTTCATTTACTCACGGCGAGGTCGAATTCTCGTTCCTGCGCTCGCCACGCGGCGTAACGCAATGCCTCAAGAACGTCTTCACGCTGCAGATAGGGATAGTCGGCAAGCACCTGCTCGACGGTGCGGCCCGCGCCAATCTGGCCGACCACGGCACCGACGGTGACACGCAGCCCCCTTATGCACGGCTTGCCGCCCATGACGGCAGGATCCTGCGTGATGCGTGGAAACTCGATCATGCGCGATCATACCATACCAGTGTCGCCCCTCACAGCCAGGGCGGAACGCGGTCCATGGCGATCAGCGCCTCCGCGTCGATGCGCGGCCGCACCACCGCCCAT
>CAZGSW010000293.1:0-3826 GCA_964528635.1 uncultured Rhodoplanes sp.
GCGCTGGTACTCGGGCAAGAACGAGTACCAGCGCGAATCCCAGGTGCGGTTGATGCCGAGCCGCAATCCGACCGGATTGACCTTCTGACCCATTACCGTCTCCCTAAGCCGCCGCTTCGACCTGACGAACCACGATCGTCAGGTTGGCGAACGGCTTCATAATCCGACCCATGCGGCCGCGGCCGCGCGGCGAGAACCGCTTCATGACCAGCGCCTTGCCGACATGAGCTTCAGCCACGATGAGATCGTCGACGTCGAGATCGTGGTTGTTCTCGGCGTTGGCAATCGCCGACTCCAGGCACTTCTTGACGTCCCGCGCGATCCGCTTGTTCGAGAACTGCAGGTCGGCCAGCGCGATGTCCACCTTCTTGCCGCGGATGAGCTGCGCGACAAGGTTGAGCTTCTGCGGCGACACCCGCAGCATCCGCGCAACGGCCTTGGCTTCGTTCTCGGGAAGATCCCGCTCGCGTCCCGGTTTACCCATGATCGGTCCTCGTAACGACTTGCCTGTCAGGCCGCATCGCCGCCCGAACGCTTGGCCTTGCGATCGGACGAGTGGCCGTAGAACGTGCGGGTCGGCGAGAACTCGCCGAACTTGTGGCCGACCATCTCCTCGGTGACAAGCACCGGGACGTGTTTCTGGCCGTTGTAGACGCCAAACGTGATGCCGACGAACTGCGGCAGGATCGTCGAACGCCGGCTCCAGATCTTGATCATCTCGTGGCGGCCGGACGAACGCGCCTTCTCTGCCTTCTTCAGCAGATAGCCGTCGACGAACGGACCCTTCCAGACTGAACGCGCCATGGTGCGTTTCCTTAGCTCTGCTTCTTCCGCTTGTGGCGGCTCAACATGATGAACTTGTCGGTCGACTTGTTCTTGCGGGTCTTCTTGCCCTTGGTCGGGAAGCCCCACGGGGTGACCGGATGACGTCCGCCGGTGGTACGGCCTTCGCCGCCGCCGTGCGGGTGATCGATCGGATTCATCGAGGTGCCGCGGTTGTGGGGCATGCGACCCATCCAGCGCTTGCGGCCCGCCTTGCCGATCGAGACGTTCATGTTGTCCGGGTTCGACACCGCCCCGACCGTCGCCATGCAGCGGCCGTGAACCAGACGCTGCTCGGCCGACGACAACCGCAGGATCACGTAGTCCTGGTCCCGGCCGACGATCTGGGCGTAGGTGCCGGCAGAACGCGCGATCTGTCCGCCCTTGCCGATCTTGAGCTCCACGTTGTGGACGATGGTGCCCACCGGCATGGAGCCGACCGGCATCGCATTGCCCGGCTTGATGTCGACGTCGGCGCCCGAAACCACGGTATCGCCCACGGCCAGCCGCTGCGGCGCCAGGATGTAGGACAGTTCGCCGTCGGCATACTTCAGCAGCGCGATGAAAGCGGTGCGGTTCGGATCGTACTCGATGCGCTCGACGGTCGCCGGCTGGTCCGCCTTGGCGCGCTTGAAGTCGACCTTGCGATACGCCTGCTTGTGTCCGCCGCCGCGGAACCGGGTGGTCACGCGGCCGAGATTGTTGCGGCCGCCGGTGGACTTCTGCCCTTCGACCAAGGTCTTGACCGGGGCGCCACGGTAGAGCCCCGTGCGGTCAACGAGGACGAGCTGGCGCTGGCTGGGCGTCGTCGGCTTGTATGTCTTGAGTGCCATGCCGCGCTCCTTACAGACCGGTCGTCACGTCGATGCGGTGGCCTTCCTCAAGCGTCACCACGGCACGCTTGGTGGCCTGCTGCTCGCCCAGCATGCCCTTGAAGACCTTCAGCTTGCCCTTGCGCACCAGCGTGTTGACGCGCTTGACCTTCACGTCGAACAGCTTCTCGACCGCTTCCTTGATCTGCGGCTTGGTGGCGGTACGGGCGACCTTGAACACGACCTTGTTCTGCTCGGCCGCCGTCGTCGCCTGTTCGGTGATCACCGGCGAGAGCAGGATGTCGTAGTGGCGCGGATCGCTGGTGCTCATTTGAAACGCGCCTCCAGCGCATCGACCGCGGCCTTGGTAAGAACGAGCTTGCCGCGACGCAGGATGTCGTAGACGTTGATGCCCTGAACCGGCAGCACGTCGACGTTCGGAATGTTGCGCGCGGCGTTGAAGAACCCCGCGTCGACCTGCGCACCATCGATGATCAGCGCATTGTCGAAGCCGAGCTTCTGGAAATGACCCGCCAGAACCTTGGTCTTGGCCTCTTTCATCGTGACGGCATCAATCACGATCAGCCCGCCGTCCTTCGCCTTCGACGACAGCGCGTGCTTGAGCGCTAGCGCGCGGACCTTTTTCGGCAGGCCGTGTTCGTGACTGCGCACAACCGGACCGAACGAACGGCCACCGCCGCGGAAAAGGTTGGCACGGGCCGAGCCGTGACGCGCCCCGCCGGTGCCCTTCTGAGCGTGAATCTTCTTGCCTGTGCGGTGAATTTCCGCCCGGTTCTTGACCTTGTGCGTGCCGGCGCGACGCTTGGCGAGCTGCCAGCGCACGCAACGCTGAAGAATGTCCGGACGCGGCTCCAGACCGAAAATCTCGTCGGAGAGCTGGACTGAACCCGCTTCAGTGCCGTCGAGGCTCGTGACTTTCATTTCCATGTCACGCCCCTTCCTTCGGCGCTTCGGTCGTCTCGGCCGGCTTGTCGGCCGCCGATGCAGCCTCAGCGGCCGGCGCCTTGAACTTGCCCGGCTTCGGCAGATCCTTCGGAGCCGTCTTCTTGACGGCATCACGCACCGTGATCCAACCGCCCTTCACGCCGGGCACGGCGCCCTCGACCAGGATCAGGCCGCGCTCTACGTCGGTCTGGACGACCTTCAGATTGAGCGTGGTGACACGATCGACACCCATATGGCCCGGCATCTTCTTGTTCTTGAAGGTCTTGCCCGGATCCTGACGGCCGCCGGTCGAACCGATCGAACGGTGCGAGATCGACACGCCGTGGGTGGCGCGAAGCCCACCGAAGTTCCAGCGCTTCATACCGCCGGCAAAGCCCTTGCCGGTTGAGGTGCCGGTCACGTCGACGAACTGGCCGACCACAAAGTGATCCGCAGTGATTTCCGAACCGACCGGAATCAGTCCGTTCTCATCGACGCGGAACTCCACGATCTTGCGCTTCGGCTCGACCTTGGCGACGGCAAACCGGCCGCGCTCGGCCTTGCTGACGTTCTTCACCTTGCGGGCGCCGGCGCCGAGTTGCATCGCGACGTAGCCATCCCGTTCCTTGCTCCGGTGCGCAATGACCTGGCACTGGGCGAGGCGGAGCACAGTCACCGGCACATGCTCTCCCGCCTCCGTGAAGAGGCGGGTCATGCCGACCTTCTGTGCGATCACTCCGGTTCGCATTGTCCTAAACCTCGTTGTCCCGCCCGGATCAGAGCTTGATCTCGACATCCACGCCCGCGGCGAGGTCGAGCTTCATCAGCGCGTCCACGGTCTGCGGCGTGGGATCGACGATATCGAGCAGGCGCTTGTGCGTGCGCATCTCGAACTGCTCGCGGCTTTTCTTGTCGACGTGAGGCGAGCGATTCACCGTGAACTTCTCGATCTTGGTCGGCAGCGGAATCGGACCACGGACCTGCGCACCGGTGCGTTTGGCCGTGTTCACGATCTCGCGCGTCGACGCATCAAGGATGCGGTGATCGAACGCCTTGAGCCGGATCCGGATATTCTGGCCGTTCATGAAATGCTCCTAAGGCATGGGGCGCGGCAAACCGCGCCCCAAAACCCCGACCTGCTCACTCGATGATGCTAGCGACGACGCCGGCGCCGACGGTACGGCCGCCCTCGCGGATGGCGAAGCGCAGCTTCTCCTCCATGGCGATCGGAACGATCAGCGTCACCT
>CAZGSW010000294.1:0-3738 GCA_964528635.1 uncultured Rhodoplanes sp.
TCTACCGGCAGTTCGCGCTGACCATCGTCGGCGCCACGCTGATCTCGCTGGTGGTGTCCCTGACGCTGTCGCCGGCGCTCTGCGCGCTGCTGCTCAAGCCGCACGGGGAACAGAAGCAAAGCCGGCTGGGAGCGCCGGTTCGCTGGTTCTTCCGGATGTTCAACCGGGGCTTCGATGCGGTCGGGCGCGGCTACGGCTGGCTCACCGTTCGGGTGGTGCGCTTCGCCGCCCTCATGCTGCTGGTCTATGTCGGGGTTCTGGCGTTCGGCCTCAACGAGTTCCGCAAGACGCCGATGGGGTTCATTCCGCAGGTGGACCGCGGCTATATCATCGTCGCCTCGCAGCTTCCGCCCGGAGCCGCGCTGGCCCGCACCGACGAGGTGAACCGGCGGATCGTCGATATCGCGCTCAAGACGCCCGGCGTAAAGGGCGCCATGAACATCGTCGGCTTCTCCGGCGCCACGTTCTCCAATGCCTCGAATTCCGGCGCGGTGTTTCTGGTGCTCGACCCGTTCGAGCAGCGCGCCGCCGATCCCGAACAATCGGCCTTCGGCCTGCAGCGCAAGCTGCGCGCGGCGTTGTCGTCGATCCAGGAGGCGCAGGTCCTTGTCATTCTGCCGCCGCCGGTCGCAGGCATCGGCAACGCCGGCGGTTTCCGCATGATGATCGAGGACCGCGCCGGCCGCGGCTCCGACGCGCTGTTGCAGGCGGTTCAGGCGATGATGGGGCGGGCCGCTGAGACAACGGGCGTGCAGCAGGTGTTCTCGCTGTTCGATACCAAGACGCCGCAACTTTACCTGGAGATCGACCGCACCAAGGCGCAACTGCTCGGCGTCCGCACGCCGGACGTGTTTTCCGCGCTGCAGATGTATCTCGGCTCGTCCTACGTCAACGACTTCAATCTGTTCGGCCGTACGTTCCGCGTGATCGCGCAGGCGGAAAGCGAGCATCGAAGCAATTCGCGCGACGTGCTCAACATCCGGGTGCGCAACAACGAGGGCGAGACCGTGCCGCTCGGCTCGTTCACGACCGTGCGCGACATTTCCGGCCCGTACCGCGTGCCGCGCTACAATCTCTATCCGTCGGCCGAACTCGACGGCGCGGCGGCGCCAGGATTCTCGCAGGGCCAGGGCATCGAGATCATGGAGCGGATCGCGGCGGAGGTGCTGCCGGAGGGCTTCGGCTACGAATGGACCACGCTGGCGTTCCTGCAGCAGCGCGCCGGCGACACGGCGATCTTCGCGTTCCTTCTCGCCGTCATGTTCGTCTATCTCGTTCTGGCCGCGCAGTATGAAAGCCTGACGCTGCCCATTGCCGTCATCATGATCGTGCCGATGTGCTTGATCGCCTCGATCGTGGGCGTGGTGCTGCGCGGGCAGGACAACAACATCCTGACGCAGGTCGGGTTCATCGTGTTGATCGCGCTTGCCGCCAGGAACGCGATTCTGATCGTCGAGTTCGCCAAGCAACTCCAGGAGCAGGGCCGCAACAAGCATGAGGCGGCGGTCGAGGCCGCGCGGCTGCGGTTGCGCCCGATCCTGATGACGTCGTTTGCTTTCATTCTCGGCGTGACGCCGCTGGTCTGGGCGGTCGGCGCCGGAGCCGAGCTTCGCCAGACTCTGGGGACGGCGGTGTTCTCGGGCATGATCGGGGTCACGTTCTTCGGCGTCATCTTCACGCCGGCGTTCTATGTGGTGACCCGCTGGCTTGCCGAGAAAACGCAGCGCCGCAAGGCCGTGCCGGCCGTCCATCCGGCGGAATAAGCTACGGGAGATCGTCCCATGCCAGCTCCGAAATTCGGTATCGGTCAGTCGGTCGTTCGCAAGGAAGACGACCCGCTGTTGCGCGGAGCGGGACGCTACGTCGCGGATGCGGTTCCGGCCGGCGCCCTGCGCGCGGTCCTGCTTCGCTCGCCCCATGCGCACGCACGCTTCACGCTCGACGCCACGAAGGCGCAGGCCATGAAAGGCGTGCGGATGGTGCTGACCGGCAACGACATCGGCGAGATCGGATTGCTGCCGATGCAGGCGGGCATCCCGGGCGTCGACATTCCGGTGCCGCGCTATCCGGTGCTGGCTCAGGGCGAAGTGCATCACGTCGGCGATGCTGTGGCCTTCGTCGTGGCGGATACGCTGGAGCAGGCGCGCGATGCGGCCGAGGCGATCGAGGTGCGATACGAGGCGTTGCCGCACATCGTCGGTGCGGTCGAGGCGATGGAGAAGGGCGCGGTTCAGGTCTGGCCGGACCGGCCCGGCAATGTCGCCTTCGAAGTGTCGCTCGGCGAGCGCGAAGGAACGGACAGCGAGCTTGCGAAGGCGGCGCATGTCGTATCGCTGACGCTGATCAACCAGCGTCTGGTCACGAACTACATGGACACCCGCGGCGTGATCGCCGAATTCGATCCGGCTGACGACCGCCTGACGCTGACGCTCGGCAGCCAGGGCAGTCACTACATGCGCGACACCCTGTGCGAGATGCTTAAACTGCCGCCGGAGAAGATCCGGGTCATTACCCCGGATGTGGGCGGCGGCTTCGGCACCAAGCTGTTCATCTACCGGGAGTACGCGCTGGCGGCCGTCGCCGCGCGCAAGCTCCGCAAGCCGGTGGCCTGGATCGCCGAACGCACCGAGCATTTCCTCGGCGACTCGCAGGGCCGCGACAACATCACCACGGCAAAGCTCGCGCTCGACGACAAGGGTCGCTTCCTCGCGCTCGATATCGACCTGATCGCGGACATGGGCGCGTATCTGTCCGCCTTTGCGCCCTACATTCCGTTTCTCGGTGCCGGCATGTCGCCCGGGGTCTATGACATTCCGCACTGCCATGTGCGCGTCCGCGGCATCTACACCAACACGGTGCCGGTCGATGCCTATCGCGGCGCGGGCCGCCCGGAAGCGGCCTATGTGATCGAGCGGCTGGTCGACGCCGCGGCGCGCGAACTCGACATCGCGCCTGACTCGCTGCGGCGGCGCAATTTCATCAAGCCGAAGGCGATGCCCTACACGACCGCGACCGAGAAAATTTACGACACCGGAGACTTCGCCGCGCATATGGCGCGGGCGCAGCAGGCGGCAGACTGGGACGGCTTCCGCAAGCGCGCGGCCGCCTCGAAGAAGAACGGGATGCTGCGCGGCATCGGGCTTGCGACCTACATCGAGGCTTGCGGCAACATGGGGCCGGATCTCGCCACGGTGCAACTGGAGAAGGACGGCAGCGTCACCGCGCTGATGGGGTCGCAGTCGACCGGGCAGGGCCATGCCACCGCCTATGCGCAGATCGTGGCGGAGCATCTCGGCCTGCCGCCGGAACTGGTGCGGATGGAGCAGGGCGACACCGATCGCGTGGTCAGCGGCACAGGGACCGGGGGATCGAGTTCGATTCCCTGCGGCGGCGCGTCGCTGGCGGGGGCCTCGAAGGCGCTGGCGGAGACGCTGAAGCGGCTGGCGGCCGACGCCCTGGAGGCCAGCGCCGGGGACCTGGAGATTGCCGACGGGACGGTGCGGGTGGCGGGCACCGACCGGGCGATTTCTTTTGCCGATCTGGCCGGGCGGGCCGGTGTGACGCCCGAGAGCGTCAGGGCCGCTGACACATTCGATCCGCCGCAGCCGACCTATCCGAACGGCACCCATGTGGCCGAGGTCGAGATCGACGAGGCGACCGGGGCGACGCGGATCGTGAATTACGTGGTGGTGGACGACTTCGGCGTGACGCTCAATCCGCTGCTGCTGGCCGGCCAGG
>CAZGSW010000295.1:0-3734 GCA_964528635.1 uncultured Rhodoplanes sp.
GCCGAGCCGCTGACGCGGGAGCAGCGCGACCTCCTCTACCTGAAGCTCAAGGACAAGCGGACCGTCACCTTTGAGAGCCTGCGCAAAACACTCAAGCTCGATCCCGACGCGCGCTTCAACAAGGACAGCGAGAACCGCAAAGACCTCAAGGGCGACGAGGTCGCGGCCGAACTTGGCGCCAAGTCCCGTTTCGGGAAGCGCTGGCCGAACCTCGATGCCGGCACGCAATGGGACATCGTCTCGCGCATCCGCGACCAGGAAAGCGATAAGGACGAGCAGGCGTTGCGAACCTGGCTTCAAGATACGTATGACCTCACACCCGAGCAGGCAAGCGCGACCGTCGGCGCAAGGCTTCCCGAAGGCTACGGCCGCTTCGGCCTCACTGCCACGACCAGGTTGATCGAGGCGTTGCGCGTGGATGTCATCGTTTATAGCGAAGCCGTGAAGAAAGCGGGCCTCGGCCATCATTCGGATTTCCGCGCCGGCGAAGTCCTCGACGCCCTTCCCTATTACGGCGCCGTGCTCGAGCGCCACATCATGCCCGGCACCGGCGAACCGGCCGATCCAGAAGAGCTACGGATCGGCCGGCTCACCAACCCCACTGTCCATATCGGGCTCAACCAGCTTCGCCGCGTCGTCAACCGCCTGATCAAGCGGTACGGCCCGCCTGAGCAGATAGCGATCGAGCTGGCGCGGGAACTGAAGCTGGACGACGAGCGCAAGCGCGAAATCAACACACGTAACCGGCAGAACCGCGAGGCCGCCGAGCAGCGCTCGAAAAAGCTTGTCGAGATCGGGATGGCCGACAAGGGGGGCAACCGCGCGCTCTTGAAACTCTGGGAAGAGTTGAACGGGGACAATGCACTGGACCGGCGCTGCATCTACACTGGGCAGCAAATCTCGATCGAGATGCTGTTCTCCGGTGCGGTGGAGGTGGACCACATTCTGCCTTTCAGCGCCACGTTGGACGATTCCAGCGACAACCGGCTGCTGTGCATGCGCGAGGCTAACCGAGAGAAGCGCAAGCGCTCTCCTTATGAGGCGTTCGGCCACCGGCCGGACTGGGAGAACATCGCCGCCCGCGCTGCGCGGCTGCCGCGCGGAAAACGCTGGCGCTTCGAGCCGGACGCGATGTCGCGTTTCGACATGCAGGGCGGTTTCCTCGCCCGCCAGCTTGTCGACACGCAATACCTGTCCCGCCTCGCCCGCGAATATCTGGGCGCGCTCTTTCCAGACCGCGGCGAAGGCAGCAGCCCCGTCTGGGTATCCCCGGGACGCCTGACGGAAATGCTGCGCCGGAGTTGGGGGCTGAACAGCCTCTTGCCGGACCACAATTTCGGCGGCGGAGCGGATCAACCGAAAAACCGGCGCGACCATCGCCACCACGCCATCGACGCAGCCGTGATTGCCGTGACCGATCGTCATCTCCTGCAGCGGATCGCGCGTGAGGCCGGGCAGCGCGGCCACGAGGCAGCGAACCGCATGACTGCTGACCTGCCCGAGCCCTGGGAGGGATTTCACGACCAGCTCCGCGAAATCGTCACCCGCATCGTCGTCAGCCACCGCGCCGATCACGGCACCGTCGCCAAGAGTGCACTCCCGAAAGGACGCGACGCAACGGCCGGACGGCTGCACAACGACACCGCCTATGGCCTGACCGGCGAGAAAGACGCGAAAGGCAACAATCTCGTTGTCCATCGCGTGCCGCTGACGGCGTTGAAGAAAACGGCGGACATCGAGGGCGTCCGCGATCCCGATCTGCGTGCGGCTCTTTTGGCCTGGACCTCGGGTTTCGAGGGCAAGGCGTTCGAGGCAAGGCTGCTGAAATTCTCCGAACTCGGGCCGTTGCCCTATCGCAATATCCGCCGATTGCGTGTCATCGAACCGCTATCGGTCATTGCTATACGTGACAGGAATGGCCGCGCCTACAAGGGATACAAGGGCGATTCCAACTATCGTTACGATGTGTGGGAACTGAAGGATGGGAAATGGGTCGCGGAGGTCGTGTCTATGTTCGATGCGCACCAGGCTGGCTGGATTTCAACGATCCGCCGCGACAACCCGACAGCCCGGAAAGTCCTTTCATTGCACCAGGACGACTTGCTGGCAATCGAACAGAATGGGCAAGATCGCAAACTCATGCGCGTCGTCAAGTTCGGTCAGAACGGCCAGATCACCCTGGCAGAGCCCCATGAGGCAGGTGATCTTAAAAGAAGAGATGCCGCACCGAATGACCTCGATCCTTTCAAATATTTCGCACCGACAACCGGTGGGTTGAAGCGAGTGAAGGCGCGGCAAGTCAGGATCGACGAACTGGGACGGGTGCTCGACCCGGGCCCCCGTGATCGGCCCGTGGTGGCCCACTGATGGAACGCATCGTCGACATTGCTTCCGACGGCCAGCACCTTTCAGCCTATCGCGGTTTTCTCATGGTCAGCAAAGATCGGGAGGAAATCGGCCGCATCCCTCTCGACGACGTCGCCGCGGTCATCGTTCATGCCCACGGCGTGACCTGGAGCACAAACCTGATCGTAGCGCTGGCTGAACGCGGCGCGCTGATGGTGCTGTGCGGATCCAACCATGCCCCCGTCGCTGTATGTACACCGTTGGACGGGCATCACGGCCAGAATGCACGAATGCGTGCGCAGTGGGAAACGGGCAAGCCGCTCGCCAAGCAGCTATGGCGGGAGATCGTGGTCGCAAAGATCCACTGGCAGGCAGCGGTGCTGGAATCGCGAGGCGTTCCAGCCGACGCCTTCGACATGCTGTCGCGCCGGGTTCGTTCCGGCGATCCCGACAATGTGGAGGCCCAGGCTGCGCGGCGCTACTGGCCGCTGCTCATGGGCGAAGATTTTCGCCGCGACCGCGAAGCCGCCGGCGTCAACGGCTTGCTCAACTATGGCTACACTGTCTTGCGTTCACTCGTCGCGCGTTCGGTCGTGGCGGCGGGCCTGCATCCTTCCATCGGCATTCATCATGCCAATCGTGGCAACGCATTCGCGCTTGCCGACGATCTCATCGAGCCATTTAGACCCCTCGTGGACGCGATGGCCGTGCAGCTTGTGGTGCGAGGATGCCCGGACGTAACGTCCGAGGCGAAACGCGCGTTCGCCGGACTAATCGCAGTGGACCTTCCGGGCGAAAATGGCACGACCACCGTTTCCGGAGCAGCCACGCGGCTGGCCCAATCGCTATGCCGCTGTTTCGAAGCAGGAAAGGTATCGGATCTTTTGCTTCCGCGCGCCCCTTCGGCCATCGAACTGGCCGCCTTGGGAGAACTGCTGGCGTGACCACAACCCAGTTGACCGGCTATCGTCTGATGTGGATTTTCGTCATGTTCGACCTGCCCGTCACTACTAAGGCCGAGAACCGGGCAGCCACAAAATTTCGCCAGTACCTGCTGGATGAGGGCTTCGAAAAGAGCCAGTTTTCAGTTTATGCTCGTTTCTGCAACGGCAAGGAGCAATTTGAAGCTTACATGCGCCGGATCGAAAGCAATCTGCCCGATCACGGCGATGTCCACATTCTGACTTTCACGGACAAGCAATATGAAAATATTGTTCGATTCTCAGGGCAGCGGCGCAGGAAGCAAAAGAAAAACCCTGATCAACTCGCCCTTTTCTGAAACCTGCCGCTATTTCTTGCTCCTGGAAAAAGCAGGTATCCCGTTTGTTTTCAACGAGATACCTGCTGATCCAGGATAGCGCTTCAGAGATCGCGGTCCAACGGCAACA
>CAZGSW010000296.1:0-3707 GCA_964528635.1 uncultured Rhodoplanes sp.
CGGCTTACGTCGAATGCCTCGCTGCCGTCCGGCCGCACGATCCTGCCGCGGAAGCGGATGCGGCCGTCCGCAACGACAGCGTGGCCCCCGATCGGGGTACGGCACGAGCCATCGAGCACAGCGAGAAACGCACGCTCACAATCGAGTGCACAAGACGTCGGCGCGTGATTGACCGCGGCGAGCAGATCGCGCGTACGGGTATCGGATTCGCGGGCTTCGATACCGATGGCACCCTGCCCGACGGCAGGAAGAAACTCGTCGATGTCGAGGATTGCCGTCGCCACCCCCTCCAGACCGAGCCGCTTCAATCCGGCGCAGGCAAGGAACGTGGCGTCCGCCACGCCCTCCTCCATCTTGCGCAGCCGCGTCTCGACGTTGCCGCGCAGCGGCACGACATTCAGGTCCGGGCGCAACCGCTTCGCCATCGCACCCCGGCGCAGCGATGCGGTGCCGACTGTCGCGCCGCGCGGCAGCGCCGCAACCGATGCGGCCTTCCGGCTGATGAAGACATCGCGCACGTCCTCCCGCTCCGGAAACGCCGCCAGCATCAGTCCGGGCGGCAGCGCCGTCGGCATGTCCTTGGAGGAATGGACCGCCAGATCGATGGTGCCGGCGAGCAGCGCCTCCTCGATTTCCTTGGTGAACAGGCCCTTGCCTCCCGCATCCGCAAGCGGACGGTCCTGAATCCGGTCGCCCGTCGTGCGGATCACCTCGATGGCGACCCGCGCCGGCTCCCAGCCGTGCGCCCTGCACAGCAGATCGCGCACCAGCCTGGCCTGGAACAGCGCCAGCGGACTGCCGCGCGTGCCGAGCCGCAGAAGCGCGCCGTCGGATCGGGATTCGGCCACCGGACCTCGCAATAGTTGACTGTATGCAAGTGTGCTAACTGTCTGCCCATGCTTGTACTCGGAATCGAGACAACTTGCGACGAAACCGCCGCCGCGGTGGTGGAGCGCAGCGGCGACGGCCCGGGCAGGATCCTGTCCAACGTCGTGCTGTCGCAGATCGGCGAGCACGCAGCGTTCGGCGGCGTGGTGCCGGAGATCGCCGCGCGCAGCCACGTCGAGGCGCTCGACCGAGTGATCGCCAGGGCGATGGCGGATGCATCGTTGAGGTTCGACGCCATCGACGGTGTCGCGGCGGCGGCTGGCCCCGGCCTGATCGGCGGCGTGATCGTCGGGCTCACCACCGCCAAGGCCATCGCGTTGACAAAAGCCAAGCCGCTGATCGCGGTGAACCATCTCGAGGCCCACGCCCTCACCGCGCGGCTGACCGACGGCACGCCGTTTCCGTATTGCCTGTTTCTGGCGTCCGGCGGCCACACCCAGATCGTGGCGGTGCTGGGCGTCGGCGAGTACGTCCGGCTCGGCACCACCGTCGACGATGCGATCGGCGAGGCGTTCGACAAGACCGCCAAGCTGCTCGGCCTCGGCTATCCGGGCGGTCCACAGGTCGAGCAGGAGGCGCTGCGCGGCAATCCCACGCGGTTCCAGTTGCCGCGGCCGATGCACGGCCGGCCGGAGGCCGACTTTTCCCTTTCGGGCTTGAAAACGGCGCTACGGCTCGAAGCCGAGAAGATCGCACCGCTGACCGACCAGGACGTTGCGGACCTTTGCGCATCATTCCAGCAGACAGTCGTCGAAACCATCGCCGACCGCTTGCGTGCGGGCTTGCGGATTTTCCGCGAGCGCTACGGCGCGCCGACGGCGCTGGTCGCCGCCGGCGGCGTCGCCGCCAACCAGGCGATCCGCAAGGCGCTGCACCGCGCCGGCTTCGAGGCCGGGACCGTTCTGGTGGTGCCGCCGCCTGCGCTCTGCACCGACAACGGCGCGATGATCGCATGGGCGGGAGCCGAGCGGCTTTCGCACGGTCTTACAGACTCGCTCGACATCGCGCCGCGGGCCCGCTGGCCGCTCGACGAGGTGACCGGCCCGGTGCACCCGCAGAGCTTCTTCGACAGGGCGAAGGCGGCCGGGCCCGCCCGGGCCGAACCATGAGCCTCGACCGCATTGCCGTGCTCGGCGCCGGAGCATGGGGCAGCGCGCTCGCCAACGTCGCTGCGCGCTCCGGCCGGCAGGTCGCGCTGTGGGCGCGCGACGGCGCTGCAGCCGCAGCGATCCGGCAGAGCCGCGAGAGCCCGCGGCTGCGCGGCATGAGGCTCGCGGCAGACATCGCCGTCACTGGAAATCTCGCGGAGGCGGTGAAGGGCACGCATGCGATCCTGCTGGCGGTGCCGGCGCAGGAGTTGCGGCAGGTCGCCTCGATGCTCGACGACACCGCGCCGTCAGGCACGCCCGTCGTCGCCTGCGCCAAGGGCATCGAGTGCGGCACCGGCCGCTTCATGACGGAGGTGATCGCCGAGTGCGCGCAAACCGCGCTGCCGGCCATCCTCTCGGGACCAAGCTTCGCAGCCGACGTGGCGCGTGGATTGCCGACCGCCGTCACCGTCGCTGCACGCGATCCCGGACTGGCGGAGCGCCTCGCCCAGGCGATCGGCTCCGACACGTTCCGGCCCTATCACACCACCGACGTGCGCGGCGTCGAGATCGGGGGAGCGGCCAAGAACGTCCTCGCCATCGCGGCCGGCATCGCGACCGGACGCGGACTCGGCGCTAGCGCAACGGCGGCCCTGACAACGCGAGGCTTCGCCGAACTGTTCCGGCTCGGGCGCGCCTTCAATGCGCGGCCCGAAACGCTCACCGGGCTATCCGGGCTCGGCGACCTGGTGCTGACCTGCTCCAGTCCGCAGTCGCGCAACTTCGCGCTGGGAGTGGCGCTCGGCAAGGGCGAGGCGCCCGCCGTGGCAAGCCACGGCAAGCTGGCGGAGGGCGCATTCACCGCGCCGGTGCTTGTCGAGATCGCGAGGTCGAAGGGCGTCGAGATGCCGATCGCCGAAGCGATCGCCGCGGTGCTCGCCGGCAAGCTCGGTGTCGACGCAGCGATCGAGTCGCTGATGACCCGGCCGTTTCGGGAAGAGTGACGAACGCGCCTCTCGCGACGAGTATATTTTTGCAGCACACTCCCGTTCGTCAGCATGACGTCATCTGGCGATGCGAAATCGCGACATCGATCCTCTTATTTTTCGCCATTGATTGACACCGCTGCGACGCGATGGTGCTTTTGACACCTCACAGCGGAGTCACGGCAGACGTCCCGCCACACTCCGGGTGATTGGGCCGCGCGCCCACCAACGCGCGCAAACAAACAGCACATCCTCGATCGACCACAACGCTCGATCGACCACAACGCCGGCGTTCCGGCGAAAGGAGAGTCATGTCTGGTTCACATCCGGTCCGCCCGGGACTTGTGGCCGCTGCAGTTGCGGCGGCATCGTCGCTGCTGCTGCTCGGTAGCGAGCCCGCACACGCGGATGCGGGAGCCTACCCGAGCAAGTCCGTCCGCATTCTGGTCGGCCGCCCGCCGGGTGGCGTAGCCGACATTGCCGCGCGCGTTCTGGCGCAACGGCTGTCGGACGCGTGGAAGCGGCAGATCGTCGTCGAGAACCGCCCCGGCGGCAACGGGGTGATCGCCTTCAAGGCGGCTGCGCAGTTCGAACCGGACGGCTACAGCCTGCTGATCGCGCCGGACTCGGACCTCACGATCAACCGGTTCGTCCTCAAGGGCTGGCTGCCGTCGTTCGACACCGACATCGTTCCGGTTGCGCGCATCACCAACAATCCGGTCGTGCTGGTTGCGTCATCGAAGCT
>CAZGSW010000297.1:0-3695 GCA_964528635.1 uncultured Rhodoplanes sp.
CGGTACACGCGGTGCGCGACGACGAAGTCGTTGGCGTCGATGCCGAGCCCGCGGCAGGCGTTCATCATCTCGTTGGCGGCGGCGGCAAGCGGCACGGGACTGCCGAGCCTGCGGCCGAGGTTGAGCGCGAGGATCATGTCCTTCTGTTGCAGCGTCACGTCGGCGAGCGGCACCTCCGGCATCTTGCCTTCGAGAATGAACGGTCCGCGGTAACCCAGCACCGGCGACGCCGCGACACTCTTGAGGATGGCGTCGACCGCGGCCTCGCGCGTCACGCCGCCCTTCTCGGCCAGCGCCACCGCCTCGCCGAAGCAGATCACCTCGACCATCAGCAGCAGGTTCACCGCGATCTTCATCTGGCAGGCGAGGCCGTTGTCGCCGATCCGCGTCACCTTGGGGCCGATCGCCAGCAGCACGGGCTTGGCGCGCTCGAATGCGGCTTCGTCGCCGCCGATCATCACCGAGGCGTTGCCGGCCTTCACCGTGACCGGGCTGCCGGAGAGCGGCCCGTCGAGCATGGTCGAGCCGGCCTTCCTGAACTCGGCGGCGATCTCGCGGCTGACCTCCGGCTCGATGGTGCTCATGTCGATGAAGATGCCGCCCTTCTTCAGGCCGGAAATGACGCCGTCCGGCCCGAGCGCCACTGCGCGCACGGCAGGCGAATCGGTGACGATCGAGAACACGATCTCCGAGGCCTGCGCGACTTCGCGCGGGGTTGCCGCGAACGCCATGCCTTGCGCGATCAGCGGCTCCGCCTTGGCGCGCGTCCTGTTCCAGCCGGTGACCTTGTGCCCGGCCGCCATGAGCCGCGGCACGATCAGTTCGCCCATGGCGCCGAGGCCGCAAAATCCGAGATTCAAATTGAGACTCCTCAATGCAAAGTGTGATTTTCGCGGCTCACTGCGGCTGAATGTCAAGCTCCTTCGCCAGGGTGCGCCACTCGTCCTGCTCCCGCCGGATGAACTGTCCGGTGCTGTCCGGTGTGCCGGCGCCCTCGGTCGCGAGGCCGAACGCAAGCAGCCGCTTGCGGATATCCTCGCCTTTCAGAAACTCGTCGGTTTCACGGTTGAAGCGAGCGACGATTTCGGCGGGTGTATTGGCCGGCGCAACCACGGCGAACCATCCGTTCATCACGACGCCCGGCATGGTCTCGCTAACCGACGGCAGGTCGGGCAGTCCGGGAAAGCGCTTGGCCGATGTGATCGCGATACGGCGAACCTTTCCGGCCTGGACGACGGCGTTCGACGCCGCGATCGAGCTGACCATCACCTGATTAACGCCGCTGGCCACGTCCTGGATCATCTGCGCCGCGGATCGGTAGGGCACCTCGGTCAGCCCAAGGTTGCCGCGCTTGTTGAGCAGCTTTGCAGCGAACGCTGCGGCGCCGGCGGTGGTGTCGAAGGCCATCGAAAACTTGCCCGGATTGGCTTTCACGTGTGCCACGAACTCCGGCACACTCTTGGCCGGGAAGCTGGCGTTCACCGACAGCATCTGCGGCCCGAGGCTGCACACCATGGCGACGGGCGTGAAATCCTTGGTCGGATCGTACGAGAGCCGTTTGAACGAAATCAGGTTGATCGCCATACCCGACGTGTTGGTGAACAGGAACGTGTAGCCGTCGGGCGCGGCGCGCGCCACGGCTTGATGCGCGATGATGCCGGATGCGCCTGGCATGTTCTCGACAACGACGGTCTGTCCGATGGACTTGGATATGCCGTCGGCCAGCAGCCGTGCCATCACGTCGGTCGCGGCGCCCGGACCGGTCGGGACGATCAGCTTGATGGGACGGCTCGGCCAGGTTTGTGCCTGCGCGTCCGCGACGCTTGTGAACAAGCCGAAGCACAACAGCAGTTTGAAAAGATGTCGCATCGCATATCCTCCCGTCCGGAGCGCTTGCATCGCCTGGCTTCTGTGCCGATTGTATTGCGGCAGGGCGTCGCGACAATAGACCGGAGGTCGGAGTGGGCCGCGAACTCATACTGGTGGGCAGCGTGCCGTTCGACACGCCGCAGGAGGTGTTCGAGAGATTCGGATCGGCGCTGGGCCCTTATTTGTTTGCCATTCCCGATGGCGAGGTCGGCCCGCGCCGTCACTGGATCAGCCGGTTGCACTATCAGGTGCTGGCCGCTCATCCGGAGCTTGAGATCGTTCAGCGGCCGAAGCCCGACGAAAACGGGGTCGAGCGCCAGTTTCCACGCAATGCCGCCGATGCCTGGTGGTTCAAGGTCAGGGACGGCGTCAGGGAGGTTCGTTTCGGCGATCCCGGCTGGCGGCTTGGGTTCGCGCGGGACGCGATCAACTCCTACTTCGTATTCCGCGTGATGAAGGACAAAGGCGTGCTGCCCGGCCACCTGCGGTTCCAGGTCTCGATCCCGATGGTCAACAGCGTCCTGCCGCCGCGCATTTTCCCAAATCCGGACGATCTCGCCAGGATCAGGCCGGGTTACGAGGCGGCGACGCGCGCCGAGGTTGCCAAGATCGTCGAGAAGATTCCGGCGAGCGAACTTGCCATCCAGTGGGATTGCTCGACGGAGGTGCAGGACTCCTACGGCAGCATCCCCGGCTTTCCGCTTGACGGTGCGATCGAGCGCAATCTGACCGAGGTCCGCAACCTGTCGCCGCACATCCCGTCGGACGTGGCCCTCGGCTACCACTTCTGCTTCGGCACGCTCGGCGGCTGGCCGCGTTTCGAGCCGGCCGATCTTGGCCAGGCGGTCGAACTGGCCAACGCCTTCGTGTCGGCGTCGGGCCGGCGCGTGGATTGGGTTCATCTGCCGGTGCTCAATCGCACCGACGACGGCTTCTTCGCGCCGCTCAAGGATCTGAAGCCGCAGGGTGCGCGGGTCTATCTCGGTGCGATCCACAATATGGAGAGCTTTGCCGCCCGGCTCGCCGTGGCGCGGAAATATTGCTCGGACTTCGGGCTGGGGGCCTATTGCGGCTTTGGTCGGCATCCGCCTTCCGCGCTGCCGGCGGTCCTCGACGAGCACCTGAAGGCGCTGGAAATCGCGTCGCGCTGAGGCTGCGTTCGGGCGCGCCGGCTCAAGGCAGCTTGTCGTAGCCCTCGCCGAAGCCCTTCAGGCTCATGGGAAAGCCGATGCCTTCTTCCGGCGTCTGGAAGATGATGTAGGTCGCGGTCTGGCCGGTGCGCAGCTTGGCGATCAGCGCATCGTCCATGATGACCTCGGCGACGCAGCCGTTCGGCACGCAGCGCACGAAGCCGGCGCGGCCGACCTCGGTGTTGTCGATTTTCAGCCCCAGCCCGGAGGGGAGCAGCACGCCGGGCGGCGCGATCACCCGCATCAGCCGGGTCTTGCGGTCGGCGGTCTTGAGCACGATCACGGTCAGGCCGATGTTCGGCCGGTCCTCGGCGGTGACGCTCTGGATCAGCGAGCACTGCTCGTTCTGGGCGCCCGGCGGGGTGTCGCAGCGGATCTGCCAGTCGTTGTGGACGGAGCGGACCGCGCCCTGCGCCGCGGCATCGCCCGGCTGGCCGGCGATTCCCGCAAGGACCAGCATGCAGGCGATGGTGAGGCTCCACGCGCCGAACCGCGGCCTGCGACGAACGGTCCGTTCCGGCGCGAACCGCCCCGAAACAAGGCGGGCCGAGACGAACGGGCCCAAGACGAATTGGTCCATCAGGCTGTCCCCGTTTTCGCCGGAGTCCGGGCCGGTCGCGAATCGCGGTTCGGGCT
>CAZGSW010000298.1:0-3669 GCA_964528635.1 uncultured Rhodoplanes sp.
TCGCGGGCGCAGCGCTGCTGCTGCTTCTGCTCGTGCACACCGTAGAGACCGTGAAGTTCGCCCGCGGCTGGACCCGGTACACTGATGCCGTCAGGACACTTGCCAACGGCACGCTCAGCGATCCCGGACTGGGCCACCCGCAGTTCGTCTCGTCGGCCCGCATCGGTGGCGACCTCAACCGACTGTCGTGGTTCTCGACGACACCGTATCTGTCGGTGCTGCTGGCGCCACGGCTGTCGCCGGCCCGCCTCGTGGTCGATCCCGAGGCCAACTACTTCTGGCTCGACTGCCGCACCGCGCAGAACAATCTCGATGCGGAAAGCTCGGTGCCGCAGGACGCCCGCCGGCTGATCCGCACCTATTCCTGCCTGCACCGCTGACGCAGAGGCCTTCACCGCCCGCCGGCGACCCGCAGGATGGTGCCGCTGATGTAGGAGGCGGCGTCCGACAGCAGGAACAGGATCGCCTCGGCCTGCTCCTCCGAGCGGCCCGGCCGGCCGATCGGAATACCGGCGGCGATCCGGGCCAGCTTGTCGGGCTGGCCGGAGTCGGCGTGGATGCGCGTCTCGGTCGAGCCCGGCGACACGCAGTTGACCCGGATGCCGTCGCCCGCCAGCTCCTTGCTCAGTCCGTAGGTGATCGACTCCACCGCCCCCTTGGAAGCGGCGTACCAGACGTATTCGTTCGGCGCCCCGATGTCGGCCGCGACCGACGACAGCAGCACGATCGAACCGCCCTGCCCGCCGTGCTTCGTCGACATGCGGCGAATGGCGTGCTGCAGCGACCACAGCGCGCCGAGCACGTTGACCTCCAGCACCTCCCGCATCATGGCGGGATCGGCGCCGTCCAGCCGGCCGGCGCGGCCCGGCACGCCGGTGTTGTAGACGAAGTGCGTCAGCCGACCCAGCGTGCCGTCCACCTCCTCGAACATGCGCGCGACCTCGGACTCGTCTGCCATGTCGGCCTGCACCGCCACTGCCTTGCGTCCCGCGGCCTTCACCGTATCGACCGCCTGCGCCGCCGCCTGCGCGTCCGATTTGTAGTTGATCGCGACGTCATAGCCGCGCGCCGCCGCCATGGTTGCGGTCGCCGCGCCGATGCCGCGGCTGCCGCCGGTGATCAGAAGCACTGGTGCCATCACGCCCTCGATTTCCGCTTCCGGCGCCGCCTGCGGTTCTTTCCGGCGACGATGTTGAACGCCTCCACCGCGGCGGCGAACGCCATGGCAAAGTAGATGTAGCCGCGCGGAATGTGCACCTCAAACCCGTCGGCGACCAGCGCCACCCCGATGAGCACCAGGAACGCCAGAGCCAGCATCTTGGTGGTCGGATGCTCGGCCACGAACGAGGAGACCGGCCCCGACGCCGCATACATGACCGCCATCGCGATCACGACGGCCGCGATCATGATCTCGATGTCTTCGGCCATGCCGATCGCGGTGATGATGGAGTCGAGCGAAAAGATCAGGTCGACCGCAATCAATTGCAGCACCACCACGAAGAACGACTGCGACCTCAGGCTGGGCCCGTCTTCGCCTTCCCGCGCCTCGACCTCGCTGTGGATCTCGTGGGTGGCCTTCGCGATCAGGAACAGCCCGCCGCCGATCAGGATGATGTCGCGCCACGAAATTCCCATGCCGAACGCGGTGAAAACCGGCGCGGTCAGCTTCATCAGCCAGGTCAGACCGAACAGCATCAGGATGCGGAAGATCAGCGCCAGCGACAGGCCGATCTGCCGGGCGCGTATCGCCTGCTTCGGATCGCAGCGCGACACCAGGATCGAAATGAAGACGATGTTGTCGATGCCGAGCACGATCTCGAGCACCGTGAGCGTGACGAGCGCGGCCCAGGCGTGAGGATCGGACAGCAATTCGATCATGGCGGCTACCCGGTCTGGCGGCGCTCCGGCAGGAGCCCGATGACGAGGAAGTATAGGCCAATGACGCAAAGTCCGCCCGTGATCCAGGGTCCCGGGGTGAGGTCATGCAGCACGGCCGCCATCGCCAGCGCGCACCACAAGGTCAGCAGCGACACCGTGACCGCCCGCAACCGCTTCACGCGGAACGGATGCACGAATTTCATGGGAACGAATGTCAGAACGACGAACGTCGCGATGACCGCAAGGCTCGCGATGGTGCCGGGCTGGACCAGCAGCAGATAGAACGCGATCCCGTTCCAGAGCCCCGGAAATCCGACGAAGTGGTTGTCGTCGGCCTTCATGTTGCCGTCGGCGAAATAGATCGCGGCGCTCATCAGGATGGCAAACCCCGCGGGAATGCCCAGCACCATCGGCATCAGGCCGCTGGCCACGATGGCATAGGTCGGAACGAACACGTAGGTGGTGAAGTCGACCACGAGATCGAGCGTGTCGCCGGACCAGCGCGGAACCTGCTCCGACACCCGCAGCGCACGGGCGAACGTGCCGTCGATGCCGTCAACCAGCAACGAGACGCCGAGCCACAGGAACATCAGCGCCCACTCGTCGCGGACGGCCGCGATCAGCGCGAGCAGCGCCAGCCCGGCGCCCAGCGCGGTGAACAGGTGAACGGAGAATGCCAGTGCGCGCACGCCGTTGTTTTAGCGGCGGGTGGCCTGCGCGCCAACCCGCGCATTGCCGCTGGCGGAGCCCCGCTTCCCGACAGACGAGCGCATAGCTGAGGCGGGACCGACTACTTCTTCCCGCTGCCCCAGTCGAGCCTGCAGATTTCCGCCGAGCGGCCCTCGAAGTTCCAGTTGCGGCCGAACAGCCGGAACCGCGACCGGTCGGCACGCGACACGATGATGTCGGGCGCGATCCAGTATTCGCTGTTGCGGATGACCACGTTGCCGTTGTCCTTGCCGCGCACCGGGGTGATGGCGCCGTCGACGATGTTCTCGATCTTCACGATGCGGGTCTCGTCCCGCACCTCGTAGGTGATCGGAACCTGCCGTGTGCCGAGGAACGCGCCGCCCAGAATCTTGAGAAGCGCGGTCGAGCCCCCGGCGCGGCCGGTCATGATCCAGGTCAGCGCCTTGGCGGCATAGGCCGACGCCTTGTCGTCGACGAACAGCGCCACCGTCCAGTTGCCGCGGCCGAGCCGGCCCGGAATGTCGGCCATGAAGCCGAACTTCACACCGGACAGGTCGGTGTCGCCGAACCGTCCCTCGTCGATCCGCACGCCCGCCCAGGTCTGGCAGTAGCCTTCGGTCGGCGCGGAACGGCCGAGCGACAGCACGCACGGGCAGAACACCTCGCAATTGCAGGACAGCGCCAGCTCTCCGCGCAGATACCACGGATCGACGACGCGCAAGTCTTCAACCATCGACATGTCACTTCACCAGGATGATCGATATCAGCCCCAGTCCGATCGCAGTCAGAAGGATACCGACGACGCGCGAAAAATGCGCGGTCGTAAGCATTTTCTCGATCGTCATCACGACGCCGAGCAGCGCCATCCAGACGATGTTCATGGCGCCCGCGGCGAACATCACCAGCATCAGCGCCCAGCAGCAGCCGAGGCACGCAAGCCCCTGACGCACGCCGAGGCGGACCACGCCCGCAGGCTCCGAGGTCCAGTTGGCAAAGAAGAACGGAAACGGCCGCTGGCACACATTGAGACACGCATGCTTGAGCGCCGAGAACTGGTACACGCCCGCGCCCATAAAGATCGCGGCGGCAAGCCAGAGCGAC
>CAZGSW010000299.1:0-3652 GCA_964528635.1 uncultured Rhodoplanes sp.
GAACCCTCGTATGCAGCTTGGGAAGCTGCCGTTCTACCATTGAACTACGCCCGCGGAGGCGCGCCCGCCTCGAAGCGGGACAAGCCGCACAATAAGGCAGCGCCGCGCCGTGCGCAAAGGGGCCGCGCCGCACGCGACGGCAGGGAGTCGGGCGGATTCGTTCCCAAAACCGTGAACCCAGGAACCCCCCGCGCCGACAAACGTTGGGAAGGCGTCGCGGAGTTCACATGCCCCTGTTTGCGTACTTTGCCGTGGTCGCCCCGGCCCTTCTCGCGCTGCTGTTCGTCGCAGAGGCTCAGCTTGGCCAGCCCAGGGCGAAGGCGCTTGCCTACAGCACGGAATTCCACGGCCTGCCGAAGCCGTTCAAGGCGCCGAAGGGCGTCGCCGTCCTGACCGTGCGTGAAGCGCCGGCGCCGGATCCCGCCGCGCTCGGCGGAGCCGTCGCGGCCGCCGCCGAGCAGCCGATCATGGCGCAGGCGACCGGACCGGAGGCGAAGCCGCAACCGGAACGAACGGCGAAACGCCGAACCGCGTCGAAGAAAACCAGGCAGCAGCAACAGCAGGCGCAGCAACAGGCATGGCAGAACCCGCCGCGCAACATGTTCGCGCGTGCGCCGCAGCGCCAGCACGGCGTGGTCTGGTAACTGCATTCGTTGCAGCCGGCGGCACCCGTCGCGCTGTCTTCGCTCAAAACAATTTGCGGTATCCGCATGCGGTCCGCGCGCCGCATTTTTGTTTGAAACGTGGCGGCGCGTTCATCGTCCGGACTTTTTCATGGAACCTGCGGCGGCCGGTCAGCAAAACATTGACAGGCCATGCGCGCTCGCCAATGTTCACGACTGTGGTGTGAGGGGTGATCTGTGTTGCCGCATGTCCTTCTTGAGCAGCAGGCCGAGCGCTGCATCAAGCTCGCGTATCAGTGCCAGAACAAGAAGGCCGAACGATTCCTGCGTCTGCTTGCAGTCGACCTGATGCTCGCGGCGCAGTTGCGGCGCCCGCAGGAAGCCGCCGCATCCGAACGGCCGGCCGCAACCGAGCCTCCGGCGCCGGCCAGGCCCGACGTGCTGTCCGTGCTTGCGACCCTGAGCCGTCAGACCAAGGGTGCCGCGCCCAGGCGCGAGACGCAGCTCACACCCGAAAGTGCTTCGACAGCTTGAGGCCCTGCGCCTGGTAGTTGGAGCCGATGCCCTGCCCGTAGAGCTGGCGCGGCCGCGCCGCCATCTTCTCGTACACCAGCCGCCCGACGATCTGGCCGTGCTCCAGGATGAACGGCACCTCGCGCGAGCGCACCTCCAGCACCGCGCGGGCGCCGCGGCCGCCCGCACCGGCGTAGCCGAAGCCGGGATCGAAGAAGCCGGCGTAGTGCACCCGAAACTCGCCGACCAGCGGATCGAACGGCACCATCTCGGCGGCATAGTCCGGCGGCACCTGCACCGCCTCCTTCGAGGCGAGAATGTAGAACTCGTCCGGATCGAGGATCAGGCTCCTGTCGGTGCGCGCTGCGATCGGCTCCCAGAAATCCGCCACGGTGTGGCCGTCGCGCTTCTCCACGTCGATCAGCCCGGTGTGACGCTTGGCGCGGTAGCCGACGAAGTTGTCCGGACCGAGCCCCGCGAGATCGACGCCGACCGCGATGCCTTCGGCGACGTCGGCCGCCGCATCGTCGGTCAGCCGCTCCTTCTCGTGCAGCGCGCGCAGCGCCGCGGCGTCGAGCACGGCCTGGCCGCGCCGGAACCGGATCTGCGACAGGCGCGAGCCCTCGCGCACCAGGATGGGAAACGTCTTCGGGCTGATCTCGGCGTAGAGCGGGCCGCGGTAGCCGGCCTCGATGCGGTCGAAGCCGCGGGTGCCGTCGGCGATCACGCGGGTGAACACGTCGAGGCGTCCGGTCGAGCTTTTCGGGTTGGCCGCCGCCGCGATGTCGCCGGGCAGCGCGAGACTTTCGAGAAGCGGCACGATGTAGACGCAGTTGGTCTCCAGCACCGCGCCGGCGGTGAGCGGGATGTCGTGCAGTTTCAATTCCGCGATACGGTCGGTCACCGTCGCGCCGGGTCCCGGCAGGAAGCTCGCCCGCACCCGGAACGCCACCTTGCCGAGCCGCAGATCGAGGCTTGCCGGCTGGATCTGATCGGCCGCGAACGGCGTGGCGGAAACGATGCCGCCGGCCTCCGCCAGTTCGGCAATCATGGAATCCGGCAGGATGCCCTTCGACGTCCTCGATGCTGGCGTGGCGAATGCGGGCACGATCGCTCCCCGGGCGGCGGCCCGCCTTCGATAGCCGACAGCCGACTTGACGGGAAGGCGCGCAATCCGCAATGATCCGCCTTATCCCGTGGTCATTTGAGCCGGCCGGCTTGCAGCCACGTAAAACAAATCGCTAAAAGGCCGGGGACGTGTGTGCCCGGCCCGGACCTTTGTCCCGGCCGGTTTTTTGTTGGCTGAAGGAGACCGGAAATGTCCGAACCCGCGCCCCGCAACTACCGCCCCGAAACGCGCCTCGTGCAGGGCGGCATCCTGCGCTCGCAATTCGGCGAGACCTCGGAAGCGCTGTTCCTCACGCAGGGCTACGTCTACGACAGCTCGGCGCAGGCCGAGGCGCGCTTCAAGGGCGAGGATCCGGGCTACCAGTACTCGCGGTTCGCCAATCCCACCGTATCGATGTTCGAGCAGCGCATCGCCGCGTTCGAGGGCGCGGAGGCCGCCCGCGCCACCGCGACCGGCATGGCGGCGGTGACGCTTTCGATGATGGGCCAGGTGAAGGCCGGCGACCACGTCGTGGCGTCGAAGGCGATCTTCGGCTCCTGCCTCTACGTGATGGAGGACTACCTGCCGCGCTACGGCGTGACGTCCACCATCGTCGACGGCAACGATCTCGATCAATGGCGCGCAGCCATGCGCCCGAACACAAAAACCTGCTTCATTGAAACGCCGACCAATCCGACGCTCGACGTTCTCGACATCGCGGAGATCGCCAGGATCGTGCACGCCGCAGGCGCGACGCTCGTGGTCGACAACGTGTTCTCGACGCCGATGTGGCAGAGCCCGCTCTCGCTCGGAGCCGACTGCGTGGTCTATTCGACCACCAAGCACATCGACGGCCAGGGCCGCTGTCTCGGCGGCGTCGTCCTCGGCTCGCAGAAGTTCATCACGGACCACATCCACACGCACATCCGGCAGACCGGGCCGTCGATGTCGCCGTTCAACGCCTGGGTGATGCTCAAGGGGCTGGAGACGCTGCCCGCGCGCGTGCGCCAGCAGACCGAGACGGCGGGCAAGGTCGCCGAAACGCTCGCGAAGCATCCGAAGGTGTCCCGGCTGATCTACCCGGGCCGCCCTGACCATCCGCAGGCCGCGATCGTCAAGAAGCAGATGAAGGGCGGCTCCACGCTGGTGGCGTTCGAGGTGGCGGGCGGCAAGAAGGGCGCGTTCGCCTTCCAGGACGCGCTGCGGCTCGTTCGCATCTCCAACAACCTCGGCGACACCAAGAGCCTGATCACGCATCCGGCCACCACCACGCACCAGCGCATCACCCAGCAGCAGCGCGACGAGCTTGGCATCAGCGACGGCATGGTGCGGCTGTCATGCGGGCTGGAGCACCCGGACGACCTGATCGAGGACGTGGTGGAGGCACTGAAGAAGGTGTGAGCGGGGA
>CAZGSW010000300.1:0-3630 GCA_964528635.1 uncultured Rhodoplanes sp.
CCCGGTCGTTTCCGCTACGATGCGTTCGATGCGCGTGCGCGGCAGGCCGCACCGCCTGGCGAGGGCGCCGGCAGACAGCCTGAGCGGAACGAGAAACTCCTCCCGCAAGACTTCGCCGGGGTGCATTGGAGGAAGCGTCCTGGCCATTTTTCGTTCCTTCGGGAAGCCTTTCGGACTCTCGCCCCGGCAAACCGCTTCCGTTATCCGACCCTTGAAGCCCCTGATCACGCGCCAGATGTATCATCAAATGATACAAGCAACAAGACTTGATGTATCAAATGATGACGATTGGGATTGCTACTTCGCCGCGGTCACCTGGATCTCGATCATCTTGGCGGGCGACTGCAGCCGCGCCTCTATGCAGGCGCGCGCGGGACCGGAGCCCGGCACCACCCAGGCGTCCCACACCTTGTTGAACTCGTCGACCACGCGCACGTCCTGCAGCCAGATCACCGCCTGCAGGAGCTTCGACTTGTCGGTGCCGGCCTGCTTCAGATAGCCGTCGATGCGATCGAGAATCTCCTGCGTCTGGGCGCCGACGCTCTGGCCCGCGGTCTTTTCCGCGGTCAGTCCCGCGAGATAGACGGTGCCGTTGTGCACCACCACCCGGCTCATGCGCGGACCGTTGTCAAAACGCTCGATCGTCATTCTGTCTGCTCCCGTAAAAATGCGGCCGCGTGGCCGCCCGTCAGCATCGCTCAGGTCGGCGCTGTTAGGCAAATCACCACACAGAGGGTGCGGACGGGGCAAGCCCGGCATGGGCCAGCACCTTGCGCATCACGTTGGGCAAAGCTTCGTCATGAACTTCGTCATGCGCGACCCAGCGCATGCCGGGCGGCGCCCCGGTCTTCGCGGGAACGCGAGCCACGTAGACCGACTGCTGCAGCGGAAAGTGCGTGAAGCCGTGCTCGACGGCGCCGGGCAGGCGCCGCCAGCGCGCTTTCAGCGGCGCCTGTGCCAGCGCCGCGTCCTCGTCGAAGTCCTGCGTCCATGGCGTCGACGGCACCTCGGTCATGCCGCCAAGCAGGCCTTTCTCGGAACGTCTCCGCACCAGCACGTAACCGTCGGCACGCACCGCCACGAACGACGCGCCGCGCCGCAGTTTGCCCTCCGCCTTGGCCGCCTTGCGTGGAAACGTGTCCTGGTCGCCGCGGGCACGGGCGGCGCAAGGGTCCATCCACGGGCACAGCGCGCAGGCCGGCTGCTTCGGCGTGCAGACGGTGGCGCCGAGATCCATCATCGCCTGCGTGAAGTCGCCGGGCCGCTCGTGCGGCACCAGCGTTTCGGCAAACCTGCGGATGTCGGCCTTGGCCGCCGGCAACGCCTGCTCGATGGCGAACAGACGCGCCACAACCCGTTCGATGTTGCCGTCGATCGCGACCGCGCGCCGGTCGAATGCGATGGCCGCGATCGCCGCCGCCGTGTATGCGCCGACGCCAGGCAATGCGCGCAGCGAGTCCTCGCTGTCGGGAAACTCTCCGTCATGGTCGCCGGCGACGCGCTGCGCGCAGGCATGCAGGTTGCGGGCGCGGGCGTAGTAGCCGAGCCCGGCCCAGGCGCGGAGCACGTCGTCGAGGCTTGCCGCCGCGAGGTCGTTCACCGAAGGCCAGCTTGCCAGGAATTTCAGGTAGTAGGGCGCCACCGCCCTCACGGTGGTCTGCTGCAGCATGATTTCGGACAGCCAGACCCGGTACGGGTCCTGCCGCGCCCCGGCGAGCGCACGCCACGGCAAGTTCCGGCGATGGCGGTCGTACCAGGCGAGCAGCGCGGCGGGATCGGGCCGCGCCGGTTCCGCACTTCGCGCCGGTTCCGCACTTGGGGCAACCGCGCGCTTTTTCCGGACGGCTGTCGCTGCTACGGTCATACGGTCAATCTAGTTGACGCCCTTTGAGCCGGAAACCGCTGCCTCGGCGCTATGAACAAGCCTCGCCCCACCCGCGCGCTGTCGGAACTCGCCCACGGATTGCTGGCGGAGAGTTTCAAGCGGCAGGGCTTTGCGTCGACGGAACTGGTGACGCGCTGGGCCGACATCGTCGGGCCCGAGATCGCCGAACATGCCGAACCGGTCAGGCTGCAATGGCCGCGCGCCATCGACGGCGAACCGTCGGAACCGGCCACGCTGGTGCTGCGCGTGGAAGGACCCGCCGCCATCGAGATCCAGCACCAGTCGAACATCGTACTGGAGCGCATCAACCGCTTTTTCGGCTGGCAGGCGGTGGGACGGCTGACGTTGCGGCAGGCCCCGATCCGGCGGCCGGCCGGGAAGCCGCGGGCCGCGGCCGACCCGGCGGCCGCCGCCCGGGTCGCGGCGACACTGACCGAGGTCGAGGACGACGCCCTGCGCACCGCGCTGGGCAGGCTCGGCGCCGCGGTCAAGCGAACGTGACCGCAACGGATTAATCCTGACGCTACAAGGCACTGCAGGAAACGGCACCGCCCCTTGGCGAACGGCCGCGCCGGTGCCACATTCGGACCGAACGGTCGCCGTCCGAGACCACCAATCGGGAGCTTCGCTTGATGACACGTCGGGAATTCGTGGCTGGCACCAGCGCGCTGGCCATCGTTGCCGCCACGCAGACATCGCTGGCTCCGGCCGCGTTCGCACAGACCGCCAAGGTCTCGGAGGTCGAACTGCTCGAGGCAGGCCCGATGGGCGAGATGGCGGTCGGCAAGTCGGACGCGCCCGTCACCGTCATCGAGTATGCCTCGATGACCTGCGGCCATTGCGCGGCGTTCCACACCAACACCTATCCCGAATTCAAGAAGCGCTACGTCGACACCGGCAAGGCGCGCTACATCCTGCGCGAATTCCCGCTCGATCCGCTCGCGGCCGGCGCCTTCATGCTGGCGCGCTGCGCGGGCAAGGACAAGTATTTCCCGATGGTCGAGACGCTGTTCCAGCAGCAGCGCACATGGGCGGTGCAGAAGCCGCTTGAGCCGCTGTTCGCCATCGCGCGGCAGGCAGGCTTCACGCAGCAGAGCTTCGATGAGTGCCTGCGCGACCAGAAGATGCTGGACGGCATCGAGAAGGTGCGCGCGCGCGCCGCCGAGCGATTCAGGGTCGAGTCGACGCCGACCTTCTTCATCAACGGCGCGATGTATCGCGGCGCCCTGTCGATCGACGATCTGGCGAAAGCGATCGACCCGCTGATCAAGACCTGAGGCGGGCCGGTCAACGGCGAATCAGTCACGGCCGTAACCGGCGGCGGGGCGCTTTTTCCGCTCCAACCGGTCCGCGCAGGGTGCTGCGGAATCAACCGCAGTGGGCGGCTGTGCCGCCGCTAGCCCCTTGAAAACAAGCCTTTTTCGGTTTTGCCCAGCTTATTTGGGCTGGGATAACCCGGCGCTCGGGTTGCCCCTCCAGGTGCGAACAACCATTCTCCGCGCCATCGTGATGCCCTCGGTTGCCGCAACACAGGCCTGAGCGGCGGAAGATTCTCGCCAGTGCGAGCGTCATTGGGAATTGAACGCGAATGAAACTCACCCGGCTGCGCCTCCTCGGCTTCAAGTCCTTCGTCGAGCCGACCGACTTCCTGATCGAGCCGGGCCTGACCGGCGTGGTCGGGCCGAACGGCTGCGGCAAGTCGAACCTGGTCGAGGCGCTGCGCTGGGTGATGGGCGAGACCTCGC
>CAZGSW010000301.1:0-3626 GCA_964528635.1 uncultured Rhodoplanes sp.
CTCCAGGTCCGAGCGGGGACGGGTCTGACAGTACAATACGTTGCCTTCCGCCTTCTCGGCGGCGCCGAGCGCGTCGCCGGCAAAGGCGCGCACCTCGCCGGACACGATGCGGCCCTTGCAGGTGCCGCACACGCCCTTGCGGCAGGAGTAGGGGATTTCGTAGCCCGCGCGCTGCGCCGCGTCGAGCACGGTCTCGTTCGGCTCGCAGGGGAAACGGATGTCCTTGCCGGACACGGACACGGTGAAGGTCATGGCGCCACGCTCGAACACCCTCCCCTGGAGGGGGAGGGTCGGCGAGCGACGAGGTCGCGAGCCGGGGTGGAGTGAACTCGCTTGCGTGGCGTCACCCCACCCCGACTGACTTCGCGTCGCTCAGTCAGTCGACCCTCCCCCTCCAGGGGAGGGTGACGGAGTCTGCGGCGCGGATCAGGCATCACAGCGGGATCGCCATCAGCGTGTCGATGCGCGAGGAATCGCACACCGCGATCCGCGAGGCGAACTTCAGCGCGCTGCCTTCGTCGCGCAGCGTATCGAGATAGACGCCGGTGGCGAACACCGCCGTCTCGCCGTCGTGCATGACCCGCACCACCAGGAACGGCGTCTCGGTCCTCGCCGTGCCGCCGCCGTTCTCCAGCACGGTCGGCAGGCCGAGGATGTGGCGGTAGCTCTGCTTCTCGTAGATGTTGGCCTGGCGCAGCGCCAGCACGCGGTCGGTCAGCATGTTGCGGGTGTCGGCGTAGATGATGCCGGCCTCGAAGCCGCTGGCATGGTTCTCCGCGGTGGTCACCTTGTAGAGGCAGTCCTCGGTGAAGAAGCCCGGCCAGTCCTCCAGCGCGCCGGTGTCGATGCATCGGATGTACGCCGCCTGCAGCGCGACGATGCGGTCGAGGGTGATGGCAGTCATTGCAGCGTCACAAACCCATCAGCCCGCGGTAGCACTTCCAGAAGCCGCGCACCGAGGCCTCGGTGGCGCGGGTGCCCTCGTTGACGGTGCCGGAGCCGCCCATTTCGAGCACGGCGCGCTCCTCGCCCGCGGTGGCGACGCCGCGCTGCACGAAGCCGCCGACCGCGCCGTCTTCCATCGACACGTAGCCGGCGGGGCCGGCGAGGTTGTTCTGCTTGAAGCGCAGCGTCCGCATCTGCGGCGTGTCGTCGGCGAAACCGATGGTGGTCCAGTTCAGCGCGGTGGCGAACTGGCCCTTCGGCAGCACCTGCCGGATCGCCAGCGCGTTCTGGATCTGCTGCACGACCAGTCCCGGGAACACGGTGAGGATCTGCATGTTGCAGCCGTCGCCGAACTCGTCGCGCACGTCGAGCAGGCTCAGGTCCTTCAGCGCGAAGTCCTCGTTGTCGGAGCGCAAGCCCATCGCCGCATAGTTCCGGTCGGTCGAACCCGTGTCGGTGTAGGAGAAGCTGGCGTGATGGCCGCCCTCGGGCGAGACGATCATGCCGCCCTTCTGCGACAGCCGGTTGATCTTGAACGTCGTGAAGAACGTGTGCAGCAGCGAGGCGTGATAGGTGTCCTTCACGTTCTCGAAGTAGAGCTTCCAGTTGTTCGGCAGCGACTGCGTGAAGCGGCCCGTCACCGTCACCGGCTTGTGCAGCACGCGCCTGATCTTGCCGGCGATCTCCTCGCCGAGATACTCCTCGATCGGCGGCACGTCCTCCGACAGCGAGCCGAACACCAGACCGGCGAAGATCGCGATGCGCAGCTTGCGCGGTCCGTGGTCGGAGCGGCAGAACGTCTTCGGCATGCCGCCGCGGCCGTCGACGCCGTCCTCGAACGCCACCGCCTTCAGGTTGCCCTTCAGGTCGTAGTTCCAGGCGTGATAGACGCAGGTGAAGTCGCGGGCGTGGCCTCCGGAGTCGAGCGCGATCAGTGCGCCGCGGTGCGCGCAGCGGTTCTCGAAGGCGTAGATTTCCTCGTCGTAGTCGCGCGCCACCACCACGGGCATGGAGCCGACGAAGGTGCAGCGGTAGTCGCCGGGCTTCGGCACTTCGGCTTCGAGGCAGAGGTAGTTCCAGACCGGACCCTCGTAGACGCGCTTCTGCTCGGCCGCGTAGATCTCCGGGTCCTGATAGATCCAGTACGGAACGCGGGTCAGTTCGTTCTCCGGCCACTCGTGCGGGGCAGGGGCGTTGGTGGCGCCGGGGGCGACGTTGATGTTCATGGTGCTCTCTCCACCCGTCGTCACGCGGTCTCTACGTCCTCACGCGGTCTTTCCGCCGTTCGTCCCCGCGAAAGCGGGGACCCAGGGCCAAAAGAAAGCCCGGAGCGTGACGCTCTGGGTTCCCGCTTGCGCGGGAACGAACGGGAGAGGTTGCCTCTCCCGCTTGCATCCGCCTCAACCCGTCTTGCGTGCCGGCGCGGTGGCGTCCCACCACGGGCAGACGTCGCGCGCCCGCTTGTAGTTGCCGTCCATCACGTTGAGCGGGATGCGAAGGCCGTCCTCGGCGTTCTTGATGCGGAGCGCGCGGGCGACCTCGCGCTGCTCCGGCGTGGTCCAGTAGCGCTCGTGACCCCACAGGCTCGGACCCTCGGTGACCACGCGCGGCGTCCAGTTCTCCACGTCGATGGTGCGGCCGCCCCAGCCGTACTCGAACATGAACTCCGACGGCGAGTACGAATAGAACGAGGTCACCTCGTCGTTGACGTGGCGGCCGAACGTGGTCGCGATCATGTCCGGCTTGCAGTTGGCGAGGTCGTAGGCCTGGCCGACATCGTCGAGGAAGCAGGTCTCCACCATCAGGTGGTGGATGCCTTTCTTGCCGCTCTCGATGAACGCCACGCTGTGGTGGCGCGGATTGAGATGGAAGAAATACGCCGCGAACGGCTTGGTGAAATAGTCCGACAGGTGGAAGCCGAGCACGTCCTGATAGAACGGCAGCACGTCGTTGATGTTCTCGCAGTGGAGCACGGCGTGCCCCATGCCGAGCGGGCCGGTGCGGAAGCCGGAGATCGCGCGGCCCGGCTTGAACGGATCGGTGGTGGTCTCCGCGCCATGGGAGATTTCGAGCCGGTTGCCGGCCGGGTCGTTGAGCACCAGCAGGTCCTTCACCTTGCGCTCCTCGGCGAGCGCGCGGGAACCGCGGGCGAACGGCACCTTGTGGCTCTCCAGCCGCGCGCCGTAGGCATCCAGCGCCGCGGCGTCCGCCACCTCGAAGCCGAAGAAGCCGGGCGCCTCCAGCGTGTCCTCCTGGACCACCAGGCGCTGCTTGCGGTCGTCCATCCGGAAGGTGGCGGTGCCGCGCGACCGGTCGACCAGTTGCATGCCCAGGAACCGGCCGGCGTATTCGATCCAGTTGTCCAGGTTCTTGGTGCGCAGCCCGATATAGCCCAGTGTTTGCAAGCTCATCGCAGACTCCTGCGGAAAGGCGGATTGTGACCGAGTGTACCACGCGCCGCCACCGGTCCGGAACGATTCGAATTGCCACGCAGGATGGCGTCCCCGCATGGCTGTGGGACGCAACACGCCCGAAAGACGTCATTTCGTGCGCGATCCTTGCTTCGGCAAGCCTCTTGACTTAATTCCTACAGAATATATTCTTATGGAGCTTTGTTCATCTGAGGGCGCTGTCATGAGGCGTCATGCGGTGGAGCAGGGTGCGGTCCCTCCGGACACGGT
>CAZGSW010000302.1:0-2315 GCA_964528635.1 uncultured Rhodoplanes sp.
CCTCGCGGAACGCCTCCAGCCGCTTGAGCCGCCAGGCCAGCGCGTTGGCCATGTCCTCGGCGCTCGGGCCGTCCGGCCCGGCCGCCTCCGGCAGCAGCAGCCGCGATTTCAGATAGGCGAGCCACGCCGCCATCACGAGATAGTCGGCGGCAAGCTCCAGCCGCAGCTTCCGCGCGGCCTCGATGAAGACGAGATACTGGTCCGCCAGCGCCAGGATCGAGATCTTGCTGAGATCGACCTTCTGGCTCCGCGCGAGCGACAGCAGCAGGTCGAGCGGGCCTTCGAAGCCCTCGACGTCCACCACCAGAGCGGGTTCGTCGCTGGCGCGGTCGGCGTGGACGTCGGTCTCGAAACTCAGCGTGTCGCTCATGCGCTCGGCAACCCCATCAGTCCGGCGAACTCGCGCCGCGCCTCGGCAAGGTCGATCGGCGACGGCGCCTTGCGGCCGGCCATCGCAGCGGACGCCCGGCGCCCAGCCTCACCGCCAAGCTCCGGCGCCTCGGCCGCCACCGCCTGCATTTCAGGGAGCCTGCCGTTGCAGTGCAGGACGACATCGCAGCCGGCCTCGAGCGCCGCGCGGCTGCGCTCGCCGATCGATCCGCTCAATGCGCCCATGGACACGTCGTCGCTCATCAGCAGTCCGTCGAAACCGATGAAGCCGCGAATCACGTCGCGGATCATTGTGACCGATGTCGTCACAGGTAGCACAGGGTCGCAGGCGGTGAAGACCACGTGGGCCGTCATCCCCAGGGGCAATCGGTTGAGCGGACGAAATGCAGCGAAATCTGTGGCTTCAAGCTGGTTGCGCGGGGCGTCCACCACCGGGAGCTGCAAATGGCTGTCCGATGTGGCGCGACCATGGCCGGGAATGTGCTTGAGGACGGGCAGCACGCCGCCGTCCGCCAGCCCCTCCGCCACCTCCGCCGCTATGGCGGCCACCTGCCCCGGCGTGGAGCCGTAGGCGCGGTCGCCGATCACATTGTCCGACCCGGGAACCGGGACGTCGGCGAGCGGCAGGCAGTCGACGTTGATGCCGAGCGCATGAAGGTCGGCCGCAATCAGCCGGGCGCCGAGCCAGGCGGCACGCAGGCCCGCGGTCTGTTCCTGCTGGTAAAGCGCGCCGAAAGCGGCTCCGGGCGGGTATTGCGGCCAGTGCGGCGGCTGCAGGCGCTGCACCCGGCCGCCCTCCTGGTCGATCAGAACCGGAGCGTCGTGGCCGCCGGCCGCATCCAGGAATTCCTGAACCAGCCGCGACACTTGCGCGGGGGTGTCGACGTTCCGCTTGAACAGGATGAGGCCCCACGGACGGACCTCGCGCAAAAACGCGCGCTCGTCAGCGGTCAGCGCCAGACCTGCGAGACCGGTGATGAAAGCGCGCGGCATCGGCGCCGATTAGCTTGCGTCGCCGCGGACCGTCAAGCCGCGACGGCGCCGGATCAGTTGGATTGCACAACGCAATCGCCGCCCGCCGCCTTGAGGCTGCTGCAGAGCTGCGCGGCCTCGTTCCGGCTGGCGAACGGGCCGACCATGGCGCGGTAGTAGGTCCCCCGTCCGGCGAGGTCGGCGCGGCGGATCACCGGATTGTGCGACCCGAGCAGGCTCGAATACTTCGAGCGGAGGCTGCGGAACGCCGCCTGGGCGTCAGCCTCGCTGCGCTGCGACGAAAGCTGGACCAGATAATTGCCGTTGGCTACGGCCCGCGGCGCGGCCCGCTCCGGCGCGGCGGCCGACGCGCGGCTGTCCGGCGCGAGCGACAGCGGCGCGGTTCCGGGTGGCGGCTCCGGCGGGCGCGATGCGGTCCGGACCGGCGGCGGTGGCGCGGGTGCCCTCGCCTGCGGCTGCGGATTGGCGAGATCGAGCGGCGCGTTTGCAGCCTGACGCTGCGGCACCGACCGCTGCACTGGCGGCGCCGGGATGGCAGCGGCGAGCTGCTGGCGGGCCAGGGCGGGATCCGGTGCGTCGGGACGGACCGGAACGGTGCGCACCCGCTTGGGCTCGGTGAGCACGCTCGGCGGATTGGCGACCGGCTGCGCCGGAGCGGCGGCAGGCGGAGTGGCCGCATACGCTGCGCCCGGCCCCGGGCTCGGCGGACCGCTGCGCGTGATCTGGCCGACGTCGACCGGCTTCTCTTCGCGCACCACGATCTGCTCGTTCTGACCGCGGTCGGCGAACCGGTCGTAGGAAATCTTGGCCGCCTCCTTGGCGTCGGGCTGCGGCGGCGGCGCGACCTTGTTCGGCTCGGCGCTGGCGCGGATCACCGGCGGCGGCGACTTGACCGTGGGGCCGCCGAAGAAGGTGCGGTAGCCGTACGCGGC
>CAZGSW010000302.1:2415-3605 GCA_964528635.1 uncultured Rhodoplanes sp.
CGCAGCACCAAAGCTCGCATTTGCAAAACCCGCGGCCTCATGAGGCGCGGCATCGGCAGCCGGACGACCGAAATCGAACAGCGGCGGCGGTGCAGACGGCAACGGGTCCGCCATCGATGACGGAGGCAGAGCCTGCGTATGCGAATGCAGGGATTGATCGGCCTGCGGCGGCGGATCGAGCGGCAGGCGAACCGCCGCAAGCAACCTGTCCATCGCAGGATCCTGCGGAGCCTGCCATTCCGGCTCCTCGTGCTCGACATGAGCGCTGTCGAAACGGGCGTCACGCCCGAATGCGGACTGGTGCTCGAACGGAGCGTCGTAGCTTGGCATGCCGGGCGCATGATCCGCCGGCGGTTCCTCACGGTATCCGGAGGCATCGTCATAGGACGGCCGATCGCCGTACGGCGCATGATCGCCGTAGTGCGCGCGCTCGTCGTAGGGCGCATGGCCGGCGTAGCTCGCCTGATCGTCATACGGCGCACGATCGTCGTATGCGGGCTGATTTTCATACGCCTGGGGATCCTGGTAGTCCCCATGCTGATGCGATGCGGTGGCCTGCCGATGAAACGCATCCGACTTGCCGATCAGGCGGGCAAGCTCGGCGAGCGGATCGCTGCTGTGATCGTCGGGGGCCGGCTGCTGACCGTAGGGATCGCCCGACCGGTAGCGGTGATTGCTGTCGTCCGTCATTACGAGTTCCGTGTGCGGTACGACTGGGGGATGGAACGGGGTTGCGGCGATTTCACGTCCACCGACTCGTCACGTTACCGCATTTCCTCCGGTGCCTCGACGCCCAACAAGGCCAATCCAGAGGCAATTACTGTCAAAACGCCCTGCACAAGGGCGAGCCGCGACAGGGTCAGTTCTCGATCATCTTGGATAATGAAGCGTAAATGAGGCTGATCGTTTCCCGCGGTCCAGAACGAGTGAAATTCGCTAGCCAGTTCAAACAGATAGAACGCGACCCTGTGCGGTTCGTGGGCCTGGGCTGCGGCCTCGATGAGGCGCGGGTAGAGCGCGACCTTCCGCATCAGCGACAGCTCCGCCGCGTCAACAAGCCGCGCGAGGTTGGCGCTCGCGACATACGCCGCACGCGCCGACGGATCGGCCGGGATGTCGGCGAGGACGGCGGCAGCGTTGCGGAAGATCGAATGGCCGCGGGCGTGGCCGTACTGCACGTAGAACACCGG
>CAZGSW010000303.1:0-3588 GCA_964528635.1 uncultured Rhodoplanes sp.
TGGTTGTTCCGTACTGAAGGGTACGTTCCCACGTGTTACTCTCCCGTCTGCCGCTGCCGTATTGCTACGGCCGCTCGACTTGCATGTGTTAAGCCTGCCGCCAGCGTTCGCTCTGAGCCAGGATCAAACTCTCAAGTTGGAGAGATCTGATCTCGGCTGATCACACGTTTGACGAGGTCCATCCACTCCAACCGATTGCACCTTCGGGCTTGCGCCCGAAAATCCAAAAAGCTGGTGCGATGTACCTTGAAACGTTGACCGCCGAAGTCTCTTCCGACCGCGCCGCACAAAGGGTTGCCCCGAGGGGTTGCCCCTTAGTGGGAGCGGTCCGCAAGGACTCCGCCGTCCACGTTTCTCTTTCTTCCGATTCACTTTTCAAACAGCCCGGGAGCCGAAGCCCCCAACCCACCGGCGGACCGGAAGGCCGACGAAGCACTAGACCTCCGAAGTCTCTCGGAGGCTATTCCTCGCTGTCAGTGAGGAGCTTCAGAGGCGCGCTATCGCGCCCGTAAGCGGACGGCGCGCCGTATGGAGGGTTTATATGGGCTAGGGCCCGCCGGTGTCAACCGAATTTGCGAGCTAATTTTTAGAAAGCGATCGCCCGGGAATCCAGCATTTCAGCGCCTTCCAGGCGTGGATTGCCGGCCGGCCGGTCTGCCGCCGACGCCGCACTTGGGCCACAATCCTCCGCCGTTCTTCGTCTTGATCGGAAGCAGGGGAATTCCAGACCGTCGCCGGGCTCAAACCGCCGGCTTTTCCTCGCAATCTCGGAAAAGCCTGAACGCGGCAACGTGCCCGCCTGAAAACATCCTTCGACCGGTGGCCGACGGATGTTGAATTGGGCATCTTGCAGCGGCCTGGTGACGACGGCGAAGGGGACGACGCGTTGGACCAGCCACGGGGGCGCATGCATCGGGCAAGGCTGGAGCACGAGACTGTCGATCTCGGCAACGAACCGCCGCTTTCGGTTGACGGTGCCAGCGACCCGATCGATCGGCGTCGCATTTCAGCGCAATGGTTTTCCGGCACGATCCTCACAGGCCTGAGCGGGGCTGCCCTGATGGGTGGCGCGGTGTTCGCGTCGCTCGACGGTGAGACGAATTTCGCTGCGTTGCCCGACCGCGTGCAAAGCATGATGCGCGGCTCGATCATCGGCGGCGACAAGATTGCAGGCGTCCGCAAGGGTGACCGCCTTCCGCCGGCCGGAGAAGCAAACGGCGCCAAGCAGGTCATCCGCGTCACCATGATGAACCGCGTCGGCGACCGCGAAGTGGTGCGCGTGCGCCCGTTCGTGAAGGTGTCGGCCAACCTGGCCATGACGCCGTCCGAACTGACGGCCAGCATCCCTGCGTTCAACTCGCAGAAAATGTTGGCGGCCGCCGGTGCCGACGACACACCGGCTGAGGAGCCTGGCGCGGAACCGGATGCCGAGGTGACGTTCGTCATGCGCGATCTGGGCGGCGTGCTCGGGCGCACCAAAATCTCGGCAATGGTCCCTCCCGACGAGGTGCTTGCGAAGGTACGCGACACGGCAAATTGGAGCGGCGGCGCGGCGGCGCGGTTCCAGGTTGCCGGAGTTCACCCGATTACCACCGCGGCGCTATCGTATGCGCCAAGCGACCGCGAATCCGATCCCTACGCCGGCTTCGAGGCATTGATCGTTCCGGAGAACATCACCCTCTTTCCAAAGACGGCGAACCAGACCACCGGCGGCAACTCCTGGAACGAACGCGCCGTGATCGTCAGGAAGGGCGACAGCATCCCGAGCGTGCTGTCGGAAATGGGCGCCACGCCCGACGAAATACGGTCCATTGTCGCGGCCCTTGGTTCCTACGGCGCGGAGAACGGTCTGAAGGAAGGCCAGCGGCTGCGCATTCTTGTGTCGTCGGTCGACGGCGCGCAACGGCTCAGGCCGGTCCGGATCATCATCACCGGCGAGAGCGCGATCGAAGCCGTCGTCGCGCTGTCCGACCGGGGCAGATATGTGCCGGTAGACGTGGCGAGCATGAATGAAACCAGCGTCGCCGACGCTCCCGAAGAGGCGGAGGACGACGGCAAGGGCATGCGGCTTTATCACAGCCTGTATGAGACCGCGCTGCGCAACCAGGTGCCCAAACCGGTGATCGAGAGCCTGATCCGCATCTATTCGTACGATGTGGACTTCCAGGGCAAGGCCCAGCCGGGCGACAGCCTGGACGTCCTCTACACCGGGGACGACGACGGCGACACCAAGACCGATGTGATGTTCGCCAGCCTGACCGTCGGCGGCGAGGTCAAGAAATTCTATCGCTTCCAGACGCCTGACGACGGACTGGTGGACTACTACGACGAGACAGGAAAGAGCGCGAAGCAGTTTCTGGTCCGCAAGCCTCTCGCCCAGGGCATCATGCGTTCGGGGTTCGGTTCGCGGCGCCACCCCCTGCTCGGCTACACCAAGGTTCACACCGGTGTTGACTGGGCCGCCCCCCTCGGCACTCCGATCTATGCTTCGGGCAACGGCGTGGTCGAGCGGGTCGGATGGGAATCCGGTTACGGCAAGTATGTCCGCATCCGCCATTCCAACGGCTACGAAACGGCATATGGCCATATGACCGCATTCGCCCGCTCCACCCAGGCCGGAGCGCGCGTGCGACAGGGTCAGGTGATCGGTTATGTCGGCTCGACCGGCCTGTCGACCGGCCCGCACCTGCATTACGAGATCCTGGTCAATGGCCGCTTCGTGGACCCGCTGCGTTTGAAGCTGCCGCGCGGCCGCGTTCTCGACGGGCGCGCGCTGGCGAGCTTCGAACAAGAACGCGATCGCATGGACACCATGATCGCGCGCCACTCACGCGTCGCCACGGCCGGCCAGTCAGGACGCTAAAGCAGGATGACTTGAAAGCGGGATGACTTGCCCTTGAATCGTCATCCCGCTTTGGCTCTTTGTCTGAGCATGATCTTTTCCGAAAACCGGTTCCCACTTTTCGGGATCATGCTCCAACCAGGCGCATACGTCCGGCACGCAGAGCGGCGCGCCGGACGTCGAGACCGGAGGGTCAGGCCGCTTCCGCGACCTGTTGACCGTTGAAGGTCAGCCCCTGTTTTCCGGCCGAAATCGACACGCTCTCGCCATCCTTGATCCGTCCGGACAGGATCAGCTCAGCGAGAGGATCCTGCACCGATTTCTGGATCACGCGCTTGAGCGGGCGCGCTCCGTACGCCGGATCGTAGCCCTTGTCGGCCAGCCACTCGCGCGCCTTGGCATCGAGTGAGATGGCGATCTTGCGATCCTCGAGCAGCTTGCCGAGCCGCGCCATCTGGATGTCGACGATGCGACCCATGTGCTCGCGGCGCAGCCGATGGAACAGGATGATCTCGTCCACGCGGTTGAGGAACTCGGGCCGGAAGTTGGCCCGCACCACCGCCATGACCTGATCCTTCACCGCGTCGGTATCCTGGCCTTCCGGCTGGTTGACCAGGAAGTCCGCTCCGAGGTTCGAGGTCATCACGATCAGCGTGTTGCGGAAGTCGACCGTGTGGCCCTGGCCGTCGGTCAGTCGCCCGTCGTCGAGCACCTGCAGCAGCACGTTGAAGACGTCCGGATGCGCC
>CAZGSW010000304.1:0-3587 GCA_964528635.1 uncultured Rhodoplanes sp.
CCCGGAATGACGTCGGTGTTCAACGCCATCGGCCGGCGATCACCGCAGCGGGCCGTAAACCTCGACCCTGGTGTCGTCCTCGTCGAGGTCGCCGTAGAACAGCTCGATGGTCTCGATGCCTTTCACGCGGCGCACGCCCGGCTTCTCCAGTTCATCGAGAACCTTGCGCCGCAGCGGAATCGCGGCGGTTGCGCCGCCGGTCCCGGACGCCACGAAGGCGCGGCCGCCCAGCCGGCGCAGCTCGATGGTCTTCTCGTATCGTCCGGGCCGCGGCTTGACGCTGGCGTCGACGACGTAGCCGATCCGGGCGCGGAACGTCTTCAGGCCTGCGACCTCGTAGATCACCACTACGATTTCGGTCAGCCTGATCTCGCGCTGGTCGGAATAGGTTTCGATGTCGTGCAGCGCCTCGCTGATGAGCTCTCCGATGTCGTCCCATTCGCCGGTCTTCAGTTCGGTCAGCACATTGACGTCCGGCAGCCGGGCGAGCCGCGCCGTGTCCTGTTTCGTTTCATGCTTCGTTTCCTGTACCGTCCGCTGCGCGGCCGCCGGCGGTGCAAGCGGTAGCGCCAGCAGCGCCAGCAGCGCACCGACCAGGCAGCGGCGTGTCAGGCGTCCGGAACGGCACATCCTCACCGGATCGGCACCAGCACGTTCACCACCAGCTTGTCCTCCGGCGTGGTGACCGGATCGGTCTCGTACTCCTCGATGAAGAGGTCGTGTGCCTCAAGTTGCCTGGAATCGAGCAGCGTGGTGATGGCTTCGTAGGTCGCGTCCATCGAATCGTACGAGCCGCGATGCAGGAATTTCAGCGCGCGGCCGGCCGGTGTCTTGCCGACCTCGATATCGCCGTGCGGCAGTTCGGCCGGTGCCTGCTCGATCGGCACCGCGGCCTGGAATTCGAAGCCGGTGTCGCCGGCCGAGGTGTAGATGGTCATGGAATGGCCGGCGCGCTTCAGACCCTGCTTCTCGACGAACGCATAGACCGACTTGAAGGCGTCGATCAGCGTCTCGTAGGCGGTGTCCCAGGTGCCGCTGCCCTTGAAGTAGACGATGGTGCGCTCGGTCAGCGTCGTCTCCTCGCCGAACGGATCGCCGGGCGCGCGCGGGGAGGGAGCCGTCGCAGGCGGTGGGGGCGGCGGGGGATCGGCCTGCACCGGCGGCGCCGGAGCGGGAGCCGGCTGCGCCAGCGCCTGTCCGCACCCGATGGCGGCGGCCGCCGTCCCGAAGGCCAGCAGGCCGGCAATCGCAACGGCCCGCAGCGGGCGCATCATCGGGGCACTCCTCAATCGGGCCGCTTCCCGGCCGATCCGCCGGTTCATCGCGGATGAGGCCCGAAACTAGCATGACCGGGCGCGCCGATCTGCCCGAATTGAATGCGGCACGGCCGCAATTCCGGGCCCGCCATACCGGCTCCTGCCCGGCGGCACTGGCCTTGGCTTGCGGTTTCCCCATATAAGTCCGGCCGCACCCGAGGTCCGTCATGAGCGCGCTGGCCGGCCGTCCGTTCGTCAAGATGAACGGGCTCGGCAACGAGATCGTCATCGTCGACATGCGCCGGCAGCCGCAGCCGATTGCGGCTGCCGCGGCTCGCGCCGCCGCGTCGCCCGACGGCGGCGCGCCCTACGACCAGATGATGGCGCTGTACCCGCCGCGCACGCCGGGCACCCGGTCGCTGGTGCGGATCTACAACAACGACGGCTCGGAGGCCGGCGCCTGCGGCAACGGGATGCGCTGCGTCGCCTCGCTGGTCGCGGCGGAAAGCGGCGACGAGCGGCTGGCGTTCGAGGTCGACGGCCGCGTGCTCAACACCTGGAAGAACCCGGACGGCCGTTTCACCGTCGACATGGGCGAGCCGCGCTTCGCCTGGAACGAGATCCCGCTCGCCGAGGAGTTTCGCGACACCCGCGCCATCGAGTTGCAGATCGGGCCGATCGACAATCCGATCCTGCACACGCCGTCGGCGGTCAGCATGGGCAATCCCCATGCGGTGTTCTGGGTCGATGACGTGAACGCCTACGACCTATCGAAGATCGGGCCGCTATTGGAGAACCATCCGATCTTTCCGGAGCGCGCCAACATCACCATCGCCAGCGTGAAGTCGCCCGAGCACATCGTGATCCGCACCTGGGAGCGCGGTGCCGGGCTGACGCAGGCCTGCGGCTCTGCCGCCTGCGCCACGGCGGTGGCGGCGGCGCGGCTTCGGCGCACCGGCCGCAAGGTGCGCATCACGCTGCCGGGCGGTGACCTCGATATCGAATGGCGCGAGCGCGACAATCACGTCTTGATGACGGGACCGGTGGAGTTCGAGTTCGAGGGCACGTTCCCGCCCGGGCTGTTCGCCGACATGACCGTCGGAGGCGCCTGAGGTGGCCGCCGACGTGCTCACCTTCGGCTGCCGGCTCAACGTGACCGAGTCGGAGGTGATGCGCCGCCACGCCGACGCGGCAGGTCTTGACGATGCGGTGGTGGTGAACACCTGCGCGGTTACATCCGAAGCGGTGCGGCAGGCGCGGCAGGCGATCCGCCGGGCGCGGCGCGAGCGGCCCGGCGCGCGCATCGTCGTCACCGGCTGCGCGGTGCAGACCGATCCCGCGGCGTTCGCCGCGATGCCCGAGGTCGACCGCGTGCTCGGCAACGAGGAGAAACTCGACGCCGCGGCGTGGCGGGCGCTCGACGCGGGTCGTCGCGTCGCGGTCGGCGACATCATGGCGGCACGGCGGATGACGCCGCATGTGGTCGATGCGCTGGCCGGTCACACCCGCGGTTTCGTGCAGGTGCAGAACGGCTGCGACCACCGCTGCACCTTCTGCATCATCCCGTTCGGCCGCGGCAATTCGCGCTCGCTGGCGCCGGACGATGCGGTCGCGCAGGTGCGCCGTCTGGCGGACAACGGCTATCGCGAGGTGGTGCTGACCGGCGTCGATATCACGAGTTATGACGCGGACGGCCTGCAGCTCGGCGCGCTGGTGCAGCGGGTGCTGCGCGAGGTGCCGACGCTGGAGCGGCTGCGGCTGTCGTCCATCGATTCGGTGGAGGCCGACGACGATCTGCTCGACGCGCTGGCCGACGAGCCGCGGCTGATGCCGCACCTGCATCTGTCGCTGCAGCACGGCGACGACCTGATCCTCAAGCGCATGAAGCGGCGGCATTCGCGCGCCGACGCGATCGCGTTCTGCGAGCAGGTGCGGCGGCTCCGCCCCGATGTGGTGTTCGGCGCCGACATCATCGCGGGCTTTCCGACCGAAACCGGGGATGCGTTCTCACGCTCGCTCGATCTGGTCGGCGAATGCGGGCTGACGCACCTGCATGTGTTTCCGTTCTCGCCGCGGCCCGGCACGCCGGCCGCGCGGATGCCGCAGGTGGCGGCCGGTGAGATCAAGGAGCGTGCCAGCCGGCTGCGCGAGGCCGGGGCCGTTGCGCTCCGCCGTCATCTGGAGTCGCAGGTCGGCACGCGCCGCCGCGTGCTCACCGAGATGGGCGGCATCGGCCGCACCGAGCAGTTCACGCCGGTGCGGCTCGCCGCGCCTGTTGTCCGCGGGCTGATGATCGACGTGGCGATCGCCGGCCACGACGGCCGGCAGTTG
>CAZGSW010000305.1:0-3550 GCA_964528635.1 uncultured Rhodoplanes sp.
AGCGTAGTCCGGATGGAGCGAAGCGAAATCCGGGACAACCCTATCGGACGACCGCCCCGCATTCCGCTTCGCTCCATGCAGGCTACTCGCTACCCGCTCATCAAGGATCGCATAGCCATCATCCTACGGCTTCGACACGCCCCTCCCGTCCCCCCACAACAGCGGCAGGCACACCAGGCTGCACAGGCCCGCGACCAGGAACGCGATGTCGAACCGGCCGGTCGCTGCGACGAACGCCGCGAACGCGATCGGCGCCGTCATGTTGCTGAGAAACACGATGATGACGCTGCCCGCTGCCGCTTCCGCGATCAGCTTACGCGGCGAGCGGCGCGCAACCTCGGCGACCTGGACGCCGTTCCAGCCGGACACGGTGGCGCCCGCCACGACCGCGATCAGCATCATGCTCCACAGCGGCCAGTCCGGCTGCGCCAGCGCGAACGCGACGGTGACGGCGGCCGACAGCACCGCGACGGCGGCGAGGATCGCATTGCTGGAGACGCGGTCCGCGATCAGGCCAAGCGCGATGCGTCCGACCACGCCGGCCCCCTGCATCGCCGCGAACACCAGCCCGGCGGTGGCGAGCGGATACTTCAGCCACACCACCAGATGGGTGGCGGCGAAGGTGAACCAGCACGCCTGCGCCAGCGAGAACACGCCGCCGACGATGGCGATGCGCAGCAGGCCCGGCGCGCTGGAGAGCGAGCGCAGCGGCACCGCGATGTCGGCGGGGCGCGGCCAGCGCAGCGGCACGCCCTCGCGCGCGCCGTCGATGCGGCCGCGAAACGGCAGCAGCAGCGCGGTGACAGCGAATGCGGCCACAGCCGAGATCGCAAGCGCGGTGCGCCAGCCCGCCCATTCCACCATCAGCGGGATGGCGAGCCCCGCGGCAACCCCGCCGAGCGGAACGCCGGCCTGGCGGATCGAGAACACCAGATTGTGGTGCGCCGCCGGCGTGTAGCGCATCAGCACCTCGCTGCCCGCCGGATTGGCGGTGCCGTTCGACAGCCCGACCAGGGCGCTCGCGAACAGCGCCACGGCGATGACCGGAAACTGGTAGAGCAGCAGCGCCGCCGCCCCGACCATGATGCTGACCTGCAGCGCCAGCACGCTGCCCATGCGGCGCAACAGGCCCATGCCGGCGAGCAGCACGACCATGGCGCCGAGAATGTTGGCCGCGGAGAGATAGCCGATCCAGCTCTCGTCCCAGCCGAACTCCGCCATGAAGGCGGGCGATGCAATCGGGATCAGGCGGGTGATGAACGCCGCGGTGGTCTGCAGCACGAACACGACCGCGATGGCGACGAGCCAGGGGTGCATGGGTCAGCCCTGCACGCGCCGAGGCTCATCGGGAAAGCGTCTCTCTCCGCGTTCGTTCATCACGTGCCGAAATACGTGCCGCCGGACACGTTGACGATCTGGCCGGTGATGTAGCGCCCGCCGGGGCCGAGCAGCAGCCGCGCCAGCGGCGCAGTGTCCGCCGGCCAGGCGGCGCGGCCGAGCAGCGGCCTGTACACCGGATGGTGCGGCATCGCGTTCGGCGTCGCCGGGTTGGCAAGCTGGCCCGGCACGATGGTGTTGACGGTGATCCTGTGCGGGGCAAGCTCCATGGCGAGCGCCCGGGTGAAGCCGGCGATGCCGGCCTTCGCCGCCACGACATGCGCGCGGTCGGGCGCGCCCATCGCGCCGGTGAGCCCGCCGATGTTGATGATCGAGCCGGCGTCGCTCTTCTTGATGGATTCGAGACACGCCTTCACGCAGTGGAACGCACCGTCGAGGATGACGCCGGTGATGAGCCGCCATTCCTCGAAGCTCATGTCCTCGATCTTCTTCTCCTGGCGCAGCGCGGCGTTGTTGACGAGATAGTCGATGCGGCCGAACGTCTTGAGCGCGCTCTGCGCCATCGCGTCGACGCCCTTTGCGTCGATCACGTCGGTGACGGCGACGAGGCCCTTTGCGCCGCGCTTCTCGATCTCGCCTACCACCTCCTCGGCCTCGGCGCGGTTCGATCGCACGTTGACGACGACGTTGCAGCCGGCGTCGGCAAGCTCCAGCGCCATGGCGCGGCCGATCGAGCGCCCCGCACCGGTGATGATGGCGACGCGGCCTTTGAGTTCCTTGTCGAAGGGCATGCGTTTCCTTTCTCGTCAAAACCTGGTTCGTAGCCCGGAAGGCGGCGAACCCCCTCTCCCGCTTGCGGGAGAGGGTTGGGGTGAGGGCCCTCACCCGACCGCCTTCGGCGGTCGACCTCTCCCGCAAGCGGGAGAGGTGAACCGAGTATGCCGCTCCGCCCCCTCAAACGAAACAAAGCCAGCGCCTTCTACGCCGCCGCCACCGCCGGCTTGACCGGCGCCGGCCGGTTGTAGCCGATGAACAGCGCCATCACCGCGGCGATCAGGCAGAGCATCCCCGAGATCATGAAGGCGTGCATGTAGGTGTCGAAATTCACCCGCAGCACGCCGCCGAAGAACGCCGCGCTGGCGCCGCCGAGCTGATGGCAGCAGGTGATCCAGCCGTACATCACCGCGGTCTTCTCGCGGCCGAAGCTCTGGCCGATCAGCTTCACGGTCGGCGGCACGGTGGCGATCCAGTCGAGCCCGTAGAACACCGCGAAGATCGACAGCGTGTAGAACGTGTCGAACGAGAACGGCAGGAACATCAGCGACAGGCCGCGCAGCCCGTAATAGACGCACAGCAGGATGCGGCAGTCGACGCGGTCCGACAGCCAGCCGGAGCCGGTGGCGCCGATGAAGTTGAAGATCGCCATCGAGGCGAGCAGGCTCGCCGCCATCACCTCGGGGATGCCGTTGTCGATGCAGGCCGGCACCAGGTGCGTGCCGATCAGCCCGTTGGTCGAGGCGCCGCAGATGAAGAAGGTGCCGGCCAGCAGATAGAAGTCGCGGCGGCGCAGCCCGAAGAACAGCGCGGCGAACGCGTTGCGGATCGGATTGCCGGTGCTGGGCGGCGCGTTCGGTTTGGTGTCGGGCGTCTCGCCGTAGGCCTTGATGCCGATGTCCTCGGGACGGTCGCGCATCAGCCAGAACACCAGCGGGATCAGCGAAAGCACCGCAAGCGCCAGCGTCAGCGCCATGGCGCGCCAGCCCCAGGTTGCGGCGATGATGGCGAGCGGCGGCAGGAACAGGAGCTGGCCCGCGGCGGTGGCGGAGGTGAGAACGCCGAGCACCATGCCGCGCTTCTCGACGAACCAGCGGGTGGCGACGATCGCCGCCATCACGTTGGCGACGAAGCCGATGCCGAGCCCGATCATCACGCCCCACAGCGCGATCAGGTGCCAGGATTTCGTCATCAGCGGCAGCAGCGCCAGCGCCGTGCCGATCATGCAGAGCGCGCCGAGCATGGTGCCGCGGATGCCGAACCGGTCCATGATCGCGGCGGAGAACGGCGCGGTCAGGCCGTACAGCCCGATGCAGACACCGACCGCGAGCGAAATGGTGGCGCGGCTCCAGCCGAACTCGGTCTCGAACGGCACCACGAACACGCCGGGCACCGCGCGCATGCCGGCGCCGACCAGCAGCACCAGAAAGGTGAGGCC
>CAZGSW010000306.1:0-3545 GCA_964528635.1 uncultured Rhodoplanes sp.
TGGCCGTTCCAGGACTTCCCGATCATCGCGACCCAGCCGCTGCGCTACACCCACGTCGCGTTCGTTTTGATGCTGAGCTTTCTGCTGTTCCCGGCGGCGGCGCGGTTTCGCAACCGCATCCGCTGGTGGGACGTCGTTCTCGGCATCGCCGGTGCGCTGATCCTGCTCTATGCCTTGCAGGGCGGCGACGACTTCACCGACCGCGCGACGATGCCGAACCAGACCGACACCATTCTGGGCGTCATCTTCATCGCCCTGGTGCTGGAGGCAAACCGGCGAACCACCGGGCCGATCGTGCCGGCGATCTCGCTCGCGTTCATCCTGTATGCGTACTTCGGCCCTTATCTGCCGGAGCCGTGGGCGCACGGCGGCTTCGACGTCGGGCAACTGGTCGGACACCTGTTCATCACGCTCGAGGGCATCTTCGGCGTTCCGGTCGACGTGTCGTCGAGCCTGATCGTTCTGTTCACGATCTACGGCGCGTTTCTGCAGCACTCCGGCGCCGGCAAGTTCTTCATCGATTTCTCGATGACGCTGATGGGCAAGAACGCCAACAGCGCCGGCCGGACCGTCGTGCTGTCGTCGTTCCTGCTGGGCGGTCCGTCCGGCTCTGGCGTCGCCACCACCGTGACTGTCGGCGCGGTGGCCTATCCGATGATGGAGCGGGCGGGATTCGAGAAGAATGCGGCCGGCGGGTTGCTGGCCGCCGGTGGTCTTGGCGCCATCATTTCGCCGCCGGTGCTCGGCGCCGCCGCCTTCCTGATCGCCGAGTTCCTCAAGATCAGCTACCTCGACGTCATCGCGATGGCGGTGATCCCGACCTGCCTCTACTACCTGTGCCTGCTCATCATGGTCGAGCTGGACGCAAAGAAGTACAGCGCCCACGCGATCGACATCACACAGGAGCTGTCGCTCGGACAGCTCACGCGGCGCTACGGCTTCCACTTCTTTTCGCTGATTGCCGTCGTCATCTTCATGGTCTGGGGCTTCTCTCCGACGTTGTCGGTGTTCTGGGCCACCGTGATGACGTTCGCCATGAGCTTCCTGACGCGGGAGACCGCGCTTGTTCCGAAGAAGCTGGTTCGCGCCCTGGCCGACGGTTCGATCAGCGTGCTCACCGCGGCCACCACCTGTGCCACCGCCGGCATCATTGTCGGCGTGGTGACGCTCACCGGGCTGGGGCTGAAGTTCTCGTCGATCGTGATCGGTTACGCGGGCGGCAGCCTTCTGCTCACCGCGATCTACACCGCGCTGATCGTCTGGATCGTCGGTCTCGCCGTGCCGGTGACCGCCTCCTACATCATCTGCGCGGTCATCGCGGCGCCGGCCATGATCAAGCTCGGCGTACCGGCCATCGCCGCGCACATGTTCATCTTCTACTATTCGGTGCTGTCCGAGGTGTCGCCGCCGACCGCGCTGTCGCCGTTCGCGGCCGCGGCCATCATCGGAGGCGACCCGTACAAGACCACGCTGCAGGCCTGGAAATACACGATACCGGCCTTCCTGGTGCCGTTCGTCTTCGTGCTGGACCCGATGGGTGTCGGGCTCCTGCTCGAGGTGCCGAAGAACGGAAGCTGGATCGATGTGATCATCATTTCGCTGAAGGCGGCAGCCGGGCTTGCGGCCATTTCGATGGCCGCGCAGGGCTGGGCGTTTCGTCGCACCACCCGGACCGAGCGGGTGTTGCTGCTGGTGGCCGGCCTCTTTCTCGTTTTTCCGAGTCTTTTGGCGGCGCTGCCTGAAGCGGTCGCCGGGATCGACCTGCCTTATCCGGCGATAATTGGCTTGGCTCTCGGCATCGGCGTTCTGGTAAAACAAATCATGAAGCCTGATGCCGGCGAGGCATCGGCTTGAGGTCAACAGGGAGGAGCATGATGAATCGCAGAGAGTTCATGGCGGTGACCGCGTCGGGACTGGCCGGCACTTCGTTGCTGGGCACGGCGGCGTGGGCGCAGCAGCAGACCAACATCGTGATCGCGACCGGCGGCACCGGCGGCGTGTACTACCCGCTCGGCGGCGGCATGGCGAACGTGCTGTCCAAGAACGTGCCGGGCTTCGTCGCCACGGCCCGCGTCACCGGCGGCTCGGTCGCCAACCTGCAGTTGATCGGCTCGAAGCAGAGCCAGATCGCGCTCACCCAGGTCGACGCAGCGTTCGATGCGCTCAAGGGCCTGGACAAGTTCAAGGGCAACGTGGTCCCGGTGCGCACCCTCATGGTGCTCTATCCCAACCGCATGCACGTCGTCTCGGTCGAGGGGCGCGGCGTCAACACCATGGCCGACCTCAAGGGCAAGCGCGTCTCGACCGGCTCGCCCGGCAGCGCGACCGAGGTGATGGCGTTCCGCTGCATCGAGGCCGCAGGTCTCGACCGCGACAAGGATCTGCGCCGCGAGCGTCTCGGCGTCGCCGAATCCACCAACGCCATCAAGGACGGCAAGATCGACGCATACTTCTGGGTCGGCGGTCTGCCGACAGCCGCCGTCACCGATCTGGCGGCGACCCCCAACACGAAGCTCAGGCTGATCGATACCGCCGATCTCGTGCCGAAGATGAACGCCAAGTACAACAATCTCTATTCGGACGGTGTCATTCCCGCGAAGACATATCCGGGCCAGGACAAGGACAACCCGGTGTCGGTGATTCAGAACATCCTGGTCGCGCACGAGTCGATGTCCGACAATGTCGCGCTCGACATCGTCAGGACGCTGTTTGAGAAGCAGCCCGATCTCGTTGCGGTGCATGGCGAGGCAAAGAGCATCACGCTTGCCAACCAGAAGGACGGTCCGATCCCGTGGCACCCTGCCGCGCAGAAGTATCTCAGGGAAAAAGGCGCGAAGATCTGATCGGATTGCTTCGCTGAACGATCGGAAGGGCGGCCGCATCGGCCGCCCTTTTGCTTTGCGGCTGGCGCATTGACGGCTCCTTTACCAATTGGGCCGGTATCCCGCTCCACGCGGCGGTTAACCGCTTTGCAAGGATAATGCGACAATAAAAAAACCTGTCGCTTTGTCGTCACTACGGCGACTTGCGCGTGAGTTGTCTGCGTAGCGTTGCGTCGGGGTTTGCGTGAGCTTGCATGGTTGCGTCGCGTAACAGGCCGAAGGGCGCCCGCATCGGCCCCTTCGGCCTCTGCGTCCTTGCGCTCAGTGTGGTGCCCGCACAGATCGGTCACCAGGACCTGGCCGGGCTGCTCGCGCAGCGGCCGGATGTCATGCAGCGTGCGCGCGCGTATGCGATCGCTTCGCCGTTCGGCACCATTCACGCCGCCACCTTCCATTTCCCGCGTCCGGTCGGGACGCTGATTCCCGAGCCGCCGCTGTTGCGGCCGGTCAGCCTGCATGGCGACGTCACCGGCTCGCTCGGCGGTGTTCCATCCGGCGGCGCCTACCCGGTGGTGAACCGGCGGCTGAAGGGCGATCGTCTGGCGGCGCCGCGGCGTCCGGAACCGCCGGCGGGGCCGACGCGCGACCGGACACCGGGTGGCATCAAGACCGTTTCGATTCCCCGTCCCGATGCCGGCTCCGAAATGGAAACGCCGGCGGCGG
>CAZGSW010000307.1:0-3471 GCA_964528635.1 uncultured Rhodoplanes sp.
TGACCTTCAGGTTATGAGCCTGACGAGCTACCGGGCTGCTCCACCCCGCGCCAATCGGTGACGCTTATGTAACAGCGGGACCGGCCGAAGCAAGCACTTCGGCGCCTTTCTTTCGACGTGATCGGATTTTTCCGGCACATCCCGGCATTACGGCTTCCCGGAAGCGACACCGCTCGATCCGACGGCAAGATCGCCTGATCCCAACCGGTCGCGTACCCGCATAAGAACCTCGTCCCAGTCTCCCGGGGCTCGCTGACGAAACAGCCGGGCCGCGGGATACCAGGGACTCGTGTCCCGATCCGCAGTCCAGCGCCAATCGGCCTGGAACGGCAGCAGGACCGCCAGCGGCAGCCCCAGCGCGCCGGCCAGATGGGCGACCGACGTATCCACGCAGACCGTCAGATCGCAAAGCGACAGCACCGCGGCGGTGTCGGAAAAATCGCCGAGTTCCCCACCCAGATGCAGAAGCCGCGGTTCCGCGGCCAGCCGTTCGGCATCCGAAGGACGAACGTCCTTCTGGACGCTGACAAAGGAGAGGCCGGGCGTGGAGAGCAGCGGCCCGAGCCCGGCAAGCGTCAGCGAACGGTTCCGATCGTTCGCATGGGCGGCGCGGCCCGACCACGCCAAGGCAATTCGCGGTCCCGGCAACGCCTCAATACGAGGCCGCCACCTCTCGATCCTTTCGCTGCTGACGAACAGATATGGAATTGCGGCAGGCACCCCGGCAAAAGAGGTGCGGCAGGCGAGCGGGAGACTTCCCATCGGACAGTGCAGGTCGAACGGCGGCACCGCCTCGCCCTGCGCGATCACCGCTTTCACGCCCGGCACCGACGACAGGATGTCCTTGAGAGGGAGCGGCACTTCGATCCGCACCTCCGCGCCCTGGCTTGCCAGCACCGACGCGTACCGGACGAACTGGATGGTGTCGCCAAGGCCCTGTTCGGCATGCAGCAGGATGCTCCTGCCTTGCAGCGACGTATCGCCGAGCCACGGCGGCTTGCGGAATCTCGGCCGTTCCGCCCCGGTCTTCTTCCAGCGCCATTCGTACTTCGCAAATCCCCGCTCGTAGTCGCCGATCGTCAGAAGAGCGAGCGCCTCGTTGAAGTGGACATCGGGGTTGTCCGGCTCGACCGCGAGCGCTCGTTCAAAACTCTCCACCGCCTCGGTATGACGGTTGAGCGCCATCAGCGCGAGACCGCGATTCATCCAGGAGTTGACATGCTGCGGCAGCGTGGCGAGCGCCCCGTCGTAGGCGGCAATTGCATCGGCCTCGCGGCCGAGCAGACGCAGCGCGTTCGCCTTGTTGTAGCAGGCCAGCGGGTGACCCGGGATATGCGCCAGCGCGAGATCATACTCCGCAAGCGCATCCGCGACGCGGCCAAGACCCGCCAGCGCGTTGCCGTGGTTGATCCGCGCCTGCACGTTTCGTGGATCGCCCGCCAGCACCTGCGAAAACGCGGCGGCGGCCTCGTCGTGACGCTTCATGCCGAGCAGCAGGTTGCCGCGGTTGTTCAGGGCTTCGGGATGGCCGGGCGCCAGCGCCAGCGCCTTGTCCACCGCGGCGAGCGCCTCGCCGTCGCGCCTGAGCGCATGCAGCACCATCGCGAGGTTGGACAGCGCTTCGGCCGAACGCGGATTGAGCCTGAGCGCCGACGAGATCAGCCGGTGCGCTTCGCCAGCCTTGCCGCGCTGATAGTTGAGCATACCCAGCAGATGCAGCGCATCGAAGTGATCGCGCCTGAGCTTGAGGACGCGCTTGTATGCCTTCTCCGCCTCGTCGAGACGGCCCTCGCGGTGCAGCGTCACCGCCTCCTCGATCGATGGAGTGGGAGCCATGGGTCGCTACAGGCGGTTGGTGCGCGCAATGCGCCGCGTGACGTCGGCCGGCGTTGCGGCGTCTGCCGCGGACTTGAGTGCCAGAGCCTCGCGGGCGGCCGGACGGCCGAGGCAGCGGTGCAGCCAGGCGGCGAGGTGCGGCGTCGCCGACAGGTCCATGTCCACCGCGCGGCTGATCACCGCCGCCACGTTGAGGTCTGCGACGGTGAACGATTGTCCAAGAAGATACGGCTGCGTTGCAACGGCTTCGTCGAGCACGCGAAAGGGCGCCTTGAGCACCGCCAGCGCCTCGTCCCGCCTCGACGCATCGCGTTCGGCCGGCGGCAGCCGCACCGCATGCAGCGACCAGATGTTGACGCCGCGGTCCACCTCCGTGACCGCCCAAAGGCTCCATTGCCAGGCGCGCGCTTCGTCCCGGGCATCGGCCGGATAGAGGGTGCCTGTCCCGTGCTTCTTCGCGAGATAGAGCGTAATGGCGAGCGACTCGACCAGCACGAAGCCGCCGTCGTCGATCGCGGGCAGCCGCCCGTTTGGATTGATGGCGAGAAACTCCGGGGTTCTTGCGCCGGCATCCCCGATCTCGATCGGAATGTGCTCGTAGTCGAGGCCGAGCTCCTTCGCCATCCAGAGCGGACGGAACGCCCGGGTGCGGGCGACGCCATAGATGCGGAGGCGCGACATCGAGAACCTTTCCTTCAGCAACCGTCCATCCGACCCGCCTTGTGGCGCTCAGCCCAGCAGCTCCGCGATCGCCTTGCCGCAGATGGCCGTGTCGGCCGAGCCGGCCAGATCGCGAGTCCGCAGCTTCGGTTCGGCCAGCGCCTTCTCGATGGCGCCGACGATGGCCGCCGCCGCTTCGGTCTCGCCGAGATGCTCCAGCATCATGGCGCCCGACCAGATCTGGCCGATCGGATTGGCGATGCCCTGTCCCGCGATGTCGGGAGCCGAGCCGTGCACCGGCTCGAACACCGATGGATAGGTCCGCTCCGGGTTGATGTTGCCGCTGGGCGCGATCCCGATCGTGCCGGTGCAGGCGGGTCCAAGGTCCGAGAGGATGTCACCGAACAGGTTGGATGCCACCACGACGTTGAACTTGTCCGGCCTGAGCACGAACAGCGCCGAGAGAATGTCGATGTGGTACTTGTCCCACTTCACGCCGGGATAATTCTTCGCCATCGCTTCGACGCGCTCGTCCCAGTACGGCATGGTGATCGCGATGCCGTTGGACTTGGTGGCGGACGTGAGATGCTTCTTCGGCGTCTTCTGCGCGAGTTCGAACGCGAACTTCAGCACCCGGTCGACGCCGAACCGGCTCATCACCGTTTCCTGGACGACCACCTCGCGCTCGGTGTCCTTGAACATGCGGCCGCCGATGGCCGAATACTCGCCTTCGGTGTTCTCACGGACCACCCAGAAATCGATGTCGCCGGGCTTGCGGCCGGCCAGCGGCGACGGCACCCCGGGCATCAGCCGCACCGGCCGCAGATTGACGTACTGGTCGAACTCGCGCCGGAACATGATGAGCGAGCCCCAGAGCGAAATATGGTCGGGCACAGTGGCGGGCCAGCCGACAGCACCGAAATAGATCGCGTCATGCGAGCCGATCTGCTGTTTCCAGTCGTCCGGCATCATCTG
>CAZGSW010000308.1:0-3432 GCA_964528635.1 uncultured Rhodoplanes sp.
GGCAGCGTGTCGGCGATCTCCTGCACGCGGGGATGAAAGAACTCCGCGATCTCCAGAATCTGTCCGTCGGCAAGCTGAACCTCCTGCCGCACCCGCTCGAACCGGCTCGGCCGGATCTTCAACTCCGCCACTCGGACGGTGTCCTCGTAGGCCATGCCGAGCGCCAGTTCGCGGGCGGTTTCCGCCAGCAGCAGGCCGGGCCCGTGCGCGCGCTCCGCATCGGCCACCGGCGTGAGCCGGTCGAGATATTCACGGGCGTACGCCGCGTCCTGATAGTCGGCGGTGCGCTCGATGCCGGCGCGGATGAACGTGCGTGCGGGCTCCGGATAAGCATCGGCCTCGGCCATCAGCGGAGCCAGAGAAGCGGGCGGCTGTTTTGCGCCGGCGGCCGGCGCGGCCGGTGTTCCCTCGGTCGCCGCGACATACCCTGCGCCGAACGCCGCAAGGCTGGCCTGCACGCCGACGCCGCCGCGCCGGATCGCCGCCTCGAAGGCGGTGCGTTGCATCGGCAGGGCGTTGGAGCCGGCCAGCGCACCGAACAGCACCGAGGAGATCACGCTTCCGGTGGATTCGGCGAGCTGCGCCATGTCGCCGGCGATCAACTGCCTGGCGGAGAGGCGGCAGCCCTCCAGCAGCGCGTCGGAATCGACACGGCCGTCGGCCAGTGCGATCTTCTCGGTCATCGCATAGACGCGGTTTGTCGAGACGATGAACGTGGTTCTGTCGGGCGTCACCAGCCCGCGCTGCACGGCGCGCCCGGCCTCCATCAGCTCTGACGCGATCACGATATCGACGTCGCCCGGAACCGGTGTCAGTCCCAGCACCGGCGGACGGGTGTTGGACTGCGCCGCCGTCTTCGGGAACAGTTCGACGTAGTAGTTGGTGGCGCCGGTGCGCTGCGCCACGCCGGGCACCGATGTCATCTGCGCCACGTAGCCGCCGTGCTCGGCGAGATCCACGATCCATTCCGCCAGCACGCCGCCGCCTTCGCCGCCCATGGCGAGGATCGCGATGGTGATGGGGCGCGGGGCGGGGGCTGCGGTCATGGCCCGCTCCATCCCCGGTCATTCCGGGGCGCGAGCGGAGCGAGCGGGCCCCGAATCCAGGGCCGCACATACCGTTGGCTGCTGCTCCTGGATTCCGGTCTCCGGCCTTCGGCCGGCCCCGGAATGACCGTGGTTGTGGTCCTTGCCTTGCCCATCACGCCGCCTGCAGCTTGCGCTCGATGCGCCGCTGGAAGTAGCCGATCACGGCGGCGCGCAGCCGCGCCTTGAAGCGGTCCCAGCCGGTCGGATTGGTGATCAGCGAGGCGCGGTAGAACGACGGGCACAGCACCGCGGCGTGGCTGACCTCGCCGCACAGTCCGCAGCCGACGCAGGAGTTGATGACCTTGGTCACCGGCTCGCGCCGCAGGGGATCGGGATTCGGCGCGATCGTCAGCGATGGGCAGCCCGACAGCCGGATGCAGGAATGGTCGCCGGTGCAGGTGTCGGCGTCGACGCCGAACCGCTCGCGCACCACGCGCTCGCCGCGCTCGGCGGCCTTGCGGAGCAGCGGCCGGATGCGGCGCTGCTTGTTCAGCATGCACTCCGACTGCGCGACGATGACCTTGGGGCCTTCCTCTCTGGTTGTCAGTGCCTCGCGCAGCGTGTCGCGCATTCCCGCAACGTCGTAGGTGCGGGTGATCGTCTTCACCCAGTTCACGCCGACGCCGCGCACCGCCTTCTCGATGGAGTTCTGGGTCTGCCGGTTCGGCTGCTTGTGGAACGAGGAGGGGATGTCCTGCCCGCCGGTCGCGGCCGAGTAGCCGTTGTCGACGATGATGAGGACGTTGTCGCTCTTGTTGAACACGGCGTTGCCGACGCCCGAGGTCAGTCCGTTGTGCCAGAAGCCGCCGTCGCCCATCATCGAGATGGCGCGCTTGCCAGCCTTCACGTTGAGCGCGGAGGCGCCCGCCGCGCCGAGCCCGTAGCCCATGGTGGTGGCGCCGATCCCGAACGGCGGGAAGATCGAGAACAGGTGGCAGCCGATGTCGGCCGACACGTGATGCGGCCCAAGCTCGCGCTCGACCAGCTTCATGGCGGCGAAGATCGGCCGCTCCGGGCAGCCGGTGCAGAACGCCGGCGGACGGCCGTGCACCCTGCCGTCCATCAGCGCCTGCGCGTCGGTGCGGCGCTTTTCCAGCGGCACGGGTGCGGGGGCGGGCGCAGTCCCCTCGACGAGATCGGGCCGCACCTTTTCCAGGAACCTGCGCAAGCCTTCCCGCACCACGGCGCCGGTGTATTCGCCGGCCATCGGCAGCACGTCCTTGCCGTGCACGCGGGCCTGCACATCGGCGCGGCGCAGCATGGTGTTGACGCTCTGCTCGATGAAGTCGGGCTGGCCTTCCTCGACGATCAGGATCGCCTTCTTGCCGGCGCAGAAGCGGATGAACTCGGTGTCCACCAGCGGGTAGGTGACATTCAGGCAATAGATCGGGACGCGACTCTCGCCGAACGCGTCGGCAAGCCCCAGCAATTCCAGTCCGCGCAGCGTGGTGTTGTAGAGCCCGCCCTGCACGACGATGCCGATGTCGCCGGCTTCGCCGTCGAAGAACTCGTTGAGCCGGTTGTCCTGGATGTACCTGACCGCGGAGGGCCAGCGCGTTTCCCATTTGTCGCGCTCGTGCACATAGGTCATCGGCGGCATGGCGATGCGGTTGAGATCGCGGCGCGGGTTTTCCAGCGCATCGGTCAGCCCGAAGTCGGGACGTTTGTTGGCCTTGGTCGGGAACCGCCCGTAGACGTGGCAGGCACGGATGCGCAGCTCCAGCATCACCGGTGTGTTGGATATCTCCGACAGTTCGAACGCGGTCTCGACCGCGCGCACGATCGACGGCAGGTTCGGCCGCGGGTCGATCAGCCACATCTGCGATTTCATCGCAAAGGCGTGGACGCGCTCCTGCATGATCGAGGAGCCTTCGCCGTAGTCCTCGCCGATGATGACAAGCGCGCCGCCGGTCACCCCGCCCGAGGCAAGGTTGGCGAGCGCGTCGGACGCCACGTTGGTGCCGACCGTCGACTTGAAGGTGACCGCGCCGCGCAGCGGGTAGTTGACCGAAGCCGCAAGGGTGGCGGCGGCGGTCGCCTCGCTGGCGCTGTTCTCGAAATGAACGCCCAACTCCTCGAGGATGTCGTTGGCGTCCGCCAGCACGTCCATCAGGTGCGAGATCGGCGCGCCCTGGTATCCTGCTACATAGGACACGCCGGATTGCAGCAGCGCCTTGGTGACGGCAAGGATGCCCTCGCCATGAAACTCGTCGCCCTCGCCGAGCTTGAGTTTCTGCACCTCTTCCTTGAAGGAGCGTTCCGCCATTGGAGCCTCTGTTTCAGGAGCCTCTAATTTGCCGGATAGCTCATTGTATTCAAAGGCCTAACGGATCGGAAGTCCGCT
>CAZGSW010000309.1:0-3404 GCA_964528635.1 uncultured Rhodoplanes sp.
TCGTCGGACTATCCGCACTGGGACTTCGACCTGCCGTCGACGATCTACGACCTGCCGTTTCTCACGGAGAAGGCCAGGCGCGACATCCTCGGCGGCAACGCGGTGAAGCTGTTCAACCTCGACCTCGGCGGCGAAAAGCTCGCGAAGGTGGCATAGCGCGGGACTGGCGTAGCGCGAGACTGGCCGAATTCGTCGAATTCGATCGGGTGCCGATCCAGGGTCCTAGACCAGCGTGTCGACGGTCCACGCCGCGACAAGCCCGGCGCCCAGGGAAGCGCCCAGCACGAACAGGATGGCGAAATAGGGCTCCCACTGCGTGCCCACCAGAAAGTGGTGCTTGCCGTTCTTCGGCAGCGCCAGCAGGAACAGTCCCGTCGTGACCGCGAGAATAGCCAGTCCGATCAAGGCGCCCATCGGAAGTCTCCCGGCGAGTATCGATGCGCCAGCAAAGACGGCTCCGCACGCGTCGTCAATAGCAGGAGCGGTCCGGACATCGGCTGTCCGGGCCGCTCCCCGAACCTGATACGGCTATTTCTTCTCCTGGTCCTTCTCCCGGTCCGCCTCCGCCTCCCTGGCGAGCTTCGCGTAGCCGCCCTGACGCACGATGTCCTCGCGGAGAAATGCATCGTACTTCTGGGTCGTGTTGTCGGCGGCCGGCACCGGCACCATGCCCAGCGCCGCCATGCGCGACTTGAAGGCGTCGGACTGGGTGACCTCGATGAGAGCCTTGTTCAGCCGGTCGATGACCGGCTGCGGGGTCTTGGCAGGCGCCGCAAGACCCACGTAGCCGCGGAAATCGATCTTGTAGCCGAGCTCCTGGAACGTCGGCACATCCGGCCACGCCGCGATCCGGACCGGTCCGGCCACCGCGAGCGGGCGCACCTGCCCCGCGTCGACCAGCGGCTTCGCCTGGGAGTAGTATGCGAACACGCCCTGGACCTGGCCGCCGGCCACCGCGCGCGCCGCGTCGCCCGAGCCGCGATACGGCACCGCGACGATCGAGGTCTTGGCGGCCGAGTTGAACAGCGCCACGGCCATGCCCGGCGACGAGGCCGGCCCCGAGGTGCCGAAGCTGACGGCCTTCGGATCCCTGGCCGCCCCGATCATGTCCTTGAGGGTCTTGTACGGCAGCTTGGCGTTGACGATCGCGACCAGCGGCGGGCCGTCCACGATCCAGCCGACCTGCACGAAGTCGTCGACCGGGCTGTAGGTCAGCTTCTGGAAGTGCACGTTCTGCGCGTCGGCCGCCGAGTTCGCGAACAGGGTGTAGCCATCCGGGTTTGCGCGCGCGGCGAAGGCGGCGCCGATCGTGCCGGTCGCGCCGGTCTTGTTCTCCACCACGACGTTCTGGCCGAGCTTCTCCGACATCATGGTTGCCGCAACGCGGGCGGGAACGTCGGTCAGACCGCCCGCCGGGAACGGCACGATCATGGTGATCGGCCGGTCGGGATACTTCTGCGCCTGCGCATAAGGCATCGCGCCGAACAACAGCGCACCGATCAGCGGCATCAGCAAACGCGATTTCATCATCATGAGGTCGCTCCTTTCCGGACACTGACTGACAGACTGAAAACGGCAGTCGCGGCGCAGCATGCACGCGACATGCCAGTCCGTGCCTCGTATGCCGCAACGCTGCCGATACCGAACGCCGGTCCCGCAAGCTTAGCCAGACGCGCGAGGCTTCCCAAGGGGCATCGGGGGGTGCGACAGTGCCGCCTGTCGCAACGCAGCGAGGGATGAGATGGCTGACAGCAAATCGGCTGCGGTGGAGCCCCTGCTCCCCGTGGAGTTGGGTCCGGGCAAGGTGAGGTTCGCGCGCGGCATCAAGGCCGGCCGATGGGTGTTCGCCACCGGGCTGATGGCGCAGGATTTCGCAACCGGAATTGCACCCGACGTGCTGGCCGAGCGGATGCCGCACGGCGGCGTGCCCAAGCGCGAGAAGGAAGCCAAGCGCATCTTCGAGAACCTCGACGCCGTCCTCAAGGCGGCCGGCACCGACCACGGCAATCTCGTGCGCACCGACCAATACTACACCACCGTGAAAGCGGTGCCGCCCTATCAGCAGGTGCGCCGCCAGCATCTCGACGGCCGCATTCCGCCCTCCACCTCGATCGCCCAGCAGGCGCTGCTGCTGCCCGGCGCCGACATGAACATTCAGGCGCTCGGCATCGTCCCCGGCCCCGGCTTCAACGTCGAGCACTTCAAGCACAAGGATCTGGAGGGCCGGCCCACCTCCGGCTATTCGGCGGCGCTGACCGCCGGCGACTACATCTTCATTCCGGGCATCACCTCGCTCGCGGTCGGCAACGAGCCGCGGCGCAACGGCGTCGCCGCCGCCGCGCTGATGACCGAGGGCACGCAATGGGCCGGCCAGCCGATCAAGCTGGAGACCGAGTTCATCATCTCCCAGCGCATGGTGCAGTCGCTGGCGCTGGCCGGCGCGAAGCTCGAGGACGTGATCCACGCCCAGGTCTATCTGACCGACCGCGAGGACTACTCCGCCTTCAACGAGGCGTGGTCGAAGCACTTCGGCAAGTCGAAGCCGTCGCTCTCCATCATCCCCTGCATCGCGCACGGGCTCGCGCCCTATGACGGCAACATCGAGATCAATGTGATCGCGGTGAAGCCCGGCAGCGCCGCGGCGAAGAAGCACATCGACGCCGGCGTCGCCACCGCATTCCTCAACCAGCCGCAGGCGGTGAAGGCGGGCGACCTCCTGTTCACCTCCGGACTGATGGCGATCGACCGCGACGGGCTGGCGCCCGGCCTCGCCACCGATCCGCGCCAGCCGCACTTCTCGTCGACCGCGGCGGCGCAGGCGGAGTACATCCTCGACAACGCCGCAAGGCTCTGCGAGGCGGCCGGCACCTCGCTCGCCAATGCCGCGCGCGTGCTGCTGTTTCTCACCGACATGCGCGACTTCCACGCCGTCTACAAGGTGTGGGAGCGCAAGACCGGCGGCCGGCCGATGCCGTTCTCGGCGGTCGAGGTGCCCGGCCCCCTGCCGGTGCCCGGCGCCACGGTGCAGATCGAGGTCTGGGCCTACGCGCCCTGATTGCGGCCGGCCCTGTCCTTATTATCCGAACGACGGTGAGGGCCCCGGAGACCCGGGGCCCTTTGTCATTCCGCCAGCAGAGGGCGGCGTAACGGCGCGGCAGGCAAATCCGTCTTCCCATCATCCGAAACGGGAGACGCAAATGCTTCCGCGCAACCGCCTGATCTGGGCCTCCGTCTTTTTCGCCGTGTTCTGGACTGCCGGCATGATCTGGTGGACCGGCGAAGGCATCGACATTGTCCACGTCGTATCGCTGTCGATCGCAGGCGCCATTGCCGCAACGGTCTGGTATTTCGTCATGCGCTGGTTCGGCGAACGCGCCGCCCGCCGCCAGAACGGCGCCCACTAG
>CAZGSW010000310.1:0-3402 GCA_964528635.1 uncultured Rhodoplanes sp.
CTGACCGATGTTGAGCACCTCGGTCGGGTGATTGACGCGGCGCCACGCAATGTCGGTGACGTGCAGCAGGCCGTCGATGCCGCCGAGGTCCACGAACGCGCCGTAGTCGGTGATGTTCTTGACCACGCCGTCGATGACCTGACCCTCCTCGAGGTTCTGCACCAGCTCCTGGCGCTGCTCGGCGCGGGTCTCTTCCAGAACGGTGCGGCGCGACACCACGATGTTGCCGCGGCGGCGATCCATCTTGAGAATCTGGAACGGCTGCGGCTGGTTCATCAGCGGGCCGACGTCGCGGATCGGACGGATGTCGACCTGCGAGCGCGGCAGGAACGCCACGGCGCCGTCGAGGTCGACGGTGAAGCCGCCCTTGACCTGGTTGAAGATGATGCCCTGGACCTTCTCGTTGGCCTTGAACGCCTGTTCAAGCTTGCCCCAGCTCTCCTCGCGCCTCGCCTTGTCGCGGGACAGCACGGCTTCGCCGAGCGCGTTCTCAATTCGCTCGAGGTAGACCTCGACAGTGTCGCCGACCTTCAATTCGGACGGGCGGCCCGGGGCCGCAAATTCGCGGAGCGCCACGCGCCCCTCGGTCTTCAGGCCGACATCGATGACCGCGAGATCCTTCTCGATCCCGACGATCGTACCCTTGACGACGGACCCTTCGTGCAATCCAGAGGAGCCGCCAAACGACTCATCGAGCAATGCAGCAAAATCTTCGCGCGACGGCGCAACGCTGGTGGCAGTGGCCATGTAGTCTCCTGTTGAGCGGGCGCACCGGAGTGATGGATCGGCGTTCCGAGCGGCCGGCCCGAAGGTCCCGCGGGACTTCGGAAACCGCCGGTACACACCGTGCGCTGCCAATGCCTGGCATGGCTGGTGTGCCAGCGGCCCGGTGCAAACCGGGCGATTCGGAACGATGGTTCAGGTCCGGCAGGGATCTGCTTGCGCGAGGCTCAAGTCCTCCAACACGGGGCGCGTCTGCCGCACCGCCGGCCTCGCTGGGGCAACTCCAGGACAATCAAGCTGTGACAATCGGGCTGTCCGGACCGGCGGGATATAGCCAACCGTCGCCGTCCGGGCAAGCCGGAACGCCCCATCCGCGGCCAGAATGCGGTCCACCGCGCCCGTTCGCGCAATCTTTCAATGCGGCAGGTGCGGGCCTATGGTGCACCGCCCAAATCCCAGGAGCCCCGGTTTTGCGAGCTGTCGTCTATACCTTGCTGGCATTGGCCGCCCTCGCGACCGTCATTTCGCTGATCGGCCCCAATCCCGATCTCACCATCGCCGCCCTGGGCTTCGATCCCGCGACCGGCCGCTTTATTCCCGAATTGCCGTATGTCGGCGGACTTCGCGACCACGGCCTGGTGGCCGTCATCACCTGCATCGCCTGCGTGCTGCTCGCGCTGGTCCGCTTCATCCCGGGATGGCGGCTGCCGAGCCTGGCACCACGCTCGGCCACGTTTCTGACGCTGGGCCTGCTGCTGGGACCGGGCCTTCTGGTGAACGGCATCCTGAAGCCGTACTGGGGCCGGCCGCGGCCGATCTCAATCACCGAATTCGGCGGCTCGCAGGCATTCGTGAACTGGTGGGATCCGACCGGCACCTGCCCGCAGAACTGCTCGTTCGTGTCCGGCGAGGCGGCCACCGCGGCCTGGATGTTCGGACCGGCCATGCTGGTGCCGGCGCCGTGGCGCGGCATCGCCATCCTGGCTGCGGCGGTCTTCACGGCCTTCATGAGCATCCTGAGGATGAGCGTCGGGGCGCATTTCTTCACCGACGTCGTGATCGGCGCGCTCTCGACGGTGCTGATCCTGCTGGCGATGCGGGCACTGACCGACCGGCTGTGGGACGCCAGCGCGGGAATTGCTGCGGCCGGGGCGGGCGTGAACCGCTCCTCCGGCTCCCGCCAGTGACATCCGGATGACCGCGACACGCACAACGCTGCGCCACACACTTGCTGCCGCTCCGAGCTTTGCATGTGTGCTGATCGCACTGGCAGTGCTGACAGCGGTCAGGCTGATCGGACTGCACTATTCCGCGGTCGATCTGTTTTACGACGAAGCCCAGTACTGGGCGTGGTCGCGCGAGCTCGCGTTCGGATACTTCTCAAAGCCCCCGCTACTCGCCTGGATCATCGCCGTGTTCGATCCGGTCTGCGGCAGCGGAGAAGCCTGCGTGCGCGCTGCCTCGCCGCTGTTCTATCTCGGCACTTGTCTGATCGCTTATGTGATCGCCAACGACCTCTACGGTCGCGAGACCGCCGCATGGACTGCGCTGACCGTTGCGCTCGGCACCGGCGTTGCGTTCTCGGCACGGATCATCTCGACCGACGTGCCGCTGCTGTTCTTCTGGGCGACGGCGCTGCTCGCGTTCCTCCGGCTGATGCGCGGCAAGGACTGGCGATGGGCGCTGGTTCTGGGCCTGTCGCTCGGATTTGGCATGCTCGCCAAATACGCGATGGTCTATTTCCTGCTCGGTGTCGCGGGCGCCGCCCTGTTCGATTCTGAAGCACGGGCGGTAGCAAGGCGCGGCCAGACCTGGGCTGCGCTGCTCATCGCACTGATCGTCATTTCGCCGAACGTGCTCTGGAACGCCGCCAACGACTTCGTCACGCTCAGGCACACCGGCGACAACATCACCGGCGCCGGCCTGCGTTTGCGGCCGCTCGACCCGCTGGTGTTCCTGGGATCCCAGTTCGCGGTGGCGGGTCCGCTGGTGTTTGCGGGCTTCCTCGCCATGATGGCGAGGCCCGGCCCGGCCGGACTGCTTCGCGCGGACAGGCTGATGCTCGCCTTCGCCATCCCGCCGCTGGCGCTCGTCACCGCGCTATCGTTCTTTCGCAGCGCCAACGCCAACTGGGCCGCACCTGCGATCCTGTCGATGACGATCATGGTGGTCGCCTGGTGGATCCGCAGCGGCCGCGACTGGGCGCTCTGGACCACCGCTGCGATCGGCCTCGTGGCTCAAGCCATTCTCATCTTCGGCGACGCGTACGCGTATCGCATCACCATTCCGGCGCTCGGCGCCAAGGCCGACGTCTACCAGCGCACGCTTGGCTGGCGGCCGCTGGGGGAAGGGTCGGCGCTGGCGGCGCGTAACGCGCAGGCGCGCACCGTGGTCGCGGAAGGGCGCAGCGAGATGGCTGCGCTGATCTACTATCTGCGCCACGCGCCGGTGACCGTGCTGAACTGGCCGGCAGGCTCTACGCCCCACCACCATTTCGAACTGACCCGAGCCATGAATGCGGACGCCGCGGAGCCGGTGCTGATGGTCACGCAATGCCCGTATCCGGAACGCCTGCGGCGCCATTTCGCCAGCGTGACGCAAGGCGATCCGATCGTTGCCAATTCCGGTCAAACCTCGGCCCGCCAATACCATACGTTCAGGCTGGCCGGTCGGACGGGG
>CAZGSW010000311.1:0-3383 GCA_964528635.1 uncultured Rhodoplanes sp.
CGCGAGGCGTTCGAGCGCGCGCTCAAGGAGTTCAACTGGGCGGAGAAGTCCAAGCTCGCCGGCAAGCTGGTCGACGGCAAATACCATGGGCTCTCGGTCGGTTGCTTCGTGGAAGGCGGCGCGGCCGGGCCGAAGGAGAGTGCGCGTCTCGAGGTCAACGCCGACGGCACCATCACCGTGTTCATGGGCTCTTCGGCGGTGGGGCAGGGGGTCGAGACCGTATTTGCGCAGATCGCGGCGGACGCGCTGGAAATCCCGGTCGACCGTATCCGCCACGTCTATCACGGCTCGACCTCAACAGTGAGCGACGGATATGGCGCGTACCACTCGCGCTCGGTGGTGATGGGCGGTTCTGCTCTGCTCGATGCCACTGAGAAATTTCAGACTGCGATCCGCGAGGCGGCGGCGAAGAAGCTGAACTGCCCTGCCGGCGAAGTGAAGATCGACGAGGACAAGGTCAGCGGCGGCGGCAAATCTCTTCCGCTTGGAGAGTTCGCCGGCGTCACCGCGGAAGGCGCCTTCCTCAACAAGAAGCACACATACAGCTATGGCACCCACGCCGCGCACGTTACGGTTGATACGGGCACCGGCGAGGTGCGTATCCTCGACTACGTCGTGGTGCAGGATGTCGGGCGCGCCATCAATCCGCTGACGCTGAGCGGCCAGATCATCGGTTCGCTGGTGCAGGGTTTGGGCGGCGCCATGCTTGAGCACCTGCAATACGACGATCAGGGCCAGCTTCTGACCGGCTCGCTGGCCGATTATTTGCTGCCGACCGCGACCGACTTCCCGAATCTGCGCTGCTTCGTCACCGACGATTATCCGTCGCCTATCAATCCGCTCGGCGCCAAAGGCGCGGGCGAAGGCGGCATCGTGGCAGCGGGCGGCGTGATGGCGAACGCAGTGGCGAACGCGCTGTCGTCGTTCGGGGCCGAGCCGAGGCAATTGCCGCTGTCGCCGACCTATATCTGGGAACTGGTGCAGGCCGGGCGCAAAGAGGCTGCCGAATAAGTCCCGGATCTGGCTCGCGTTGCCTTGAGACCCTGACGGGACTAGATTTTCGTCGACACATCCAGCGAACAGGAGTCCCGTCATGGCGACCGCACGTCACCCGCGCTCGAAGGAACTCGAAGGCGTTCCCGCCAGTGAACTGATGAAGAGGTATGTCGGCCGCTTCCGTGATAAGATTGGCGACTGGGCCGCGTTCGAGGATGCCAAGATCGAAGGCTACAAGCGCGCGCAACATCGCTTCATCGGCGCCGGCGGCTCGGGCAAGCACAATGATCCGAATGTGATCCCGGCGGGCAATTTCACGCTCTCGATCATGTATGTGCCGGTTGGTCAGGGCAATGCGGCACATACCCACGAGGTCGAGGAATGCTTCTTCGTCCTGCAGGGCACCGTCACCGTGTTCATCGACGACGAAAACGGCAACCGGGTATCGGCCCGGCTCGGGCCGTGGGACTGCATCTCCTGCCCGGCCGGTGTGATCCACGGCTATCAGAACGACGGTGTCGAGCCCGTGTTCATGCAGGTCATGCTCGGACGCGGCAAGCCGGAAACGATGGGTTACGCCGACGACGAGCTTTACAAGCGGCGCGACGCGCACCTGAAGGCGGTGTGAGTTTTTCGAAGCACTGGCGAATTACACCGGTGTCATGCCCCGCGAAAGCGGGGCATCCAGTACATGTTGGTGTTTACTGGATCGTCCGCTTTCGCGGACGATGACATCGGTGGGTGCAGGCATACGGCGAACGGCGAACCCCTAGTCCACCTTCGCGCCGGAGACGCGGATCACTTCGGCCCACTTGTCGATTTCGGACTTGATGAACGCCCGCGCCTCCTTCTCGTCGGCGATGCCGGGTACGGAGCCGAGTTCGGCGAACCGCTTGACGACCTCTTCCGACTTCAGAGCCTGCGCGGCTGCAGACCGCAACTGGGCCAGTATCGGTGCCGGCGTGTTGGCGGGCGCCATGAGGGCGAACCACGTCGACGTGTTGAAGCCGGCCAGTCCCTGCTCGCTGATCGTCGGTACGTCGGGGAGGGCCGCGGCGCGCTTCTCGCCAGCGTTCGCCAGCGCGCGGACGGTGCCGGACTTGATCTGTTGAATCGCTGCCGGGAGCAGATCGAACATGATCTGAATGTGTCCGCCGATCAGGTCGGCCATCGCCGGGCCTGTGCCCTTGTAGGGAACGTGGGCGATGTCGATCTTGGCCATGCTCTTGAACATTTCGCCGCTCAGATGCGGGGCCGAGCCGATGCCGGCGGAGCCGAAGTTGACCTTGCCAGGCTGCTTGCGAGCCAGTTCGATCAACTCCTTGACGTTATTGGCGGGAAGCTTCGGGGTCGCGGCCAGCACAAGCGGGGTGAGAACCCCCACCGCGATCGGAGTGAAGGCCGTGGACGGTTCGTAGGGAAGCGGCCGGGTGTAGAGCTTGTGGTTCACGCCGAGCGGGCCGGCCGCGGAGTAGAGCAGCGTGTAGCCATCCGGGGTTGCCTTTGCTACGGCGTCCGCGCCGATGCTGCCGCCGGCGCCGGGGCGGTTCTCGACGATGAACTGGCCGCCGATAATCTCGGCCATTTTTTTCGCCAGCAGGCGGCCGGTGATGTCAGCGGAGCCGCCAGGCGCATAGGGATTGATGATGCGGACCTCGCGTTCGGGATACTTCTGCGCGAGCGCATCGCTGGATCCCGCAAGTCCGGTCCATGCGAGCAAAGATGCGGCGGCGAGCGAAACGCGGCCCAGGCAATGCATCATCTCAAGTCTCCTGTTCTTTCGATCCGGGAACGCTACTGAGTTTCTAGGCCCGGCGCCAGCTTCGCTGCCATGCTGGCGCGGCGGTTGCGTCAGCATAATTGCCGCATCGGTGTGAGCTGGTACGTGCCGATCGCCTTGACAGCCTGGATGGGCGCGGACACCGTGCCGCGTCCAAACCGGAGTCTGCGATGCCTAACCTCAAGCTGAATCTGGCCTGCGGCCCGTATGACCGGACCCAGGCGCTGCGTGACGGTACGGTTCGCGCCGAAGGCATCGACCTCAACTACATCCAGCTTCAGCCGGCCGAGATTTTCTGGCGCATGCTGCAGTTCCAGGAGTTCGACGTCTCCGAGATGTCGCTGTCGAACTACACAACGCTGGTGAGCGAGGGGAATTCGCCGTTCATCGCGATCCCGGTCTACCCATCACGGGTGTTCAGGCACGGCTATTTCTTCATCAACACCGACAAAGGCATCAAGAGTGGCGCCGATCTGAAGGGCAAACGCGGCGGCGTGCCGGAATACTCTATGACAGCAGCCGTCTACATGCGCGGAGTGATGCAGCATGAGTTCGGGGTGAAGCCATCCGATGTCGAGTGGGTGCAGGGCCGCACCGACCGGCTCGG
>CAZGSW010000312.1:0-3376 GCA_964528635.1 uncultured Rhodoplanes sp.
CGTAGGTGCCGGTCTCGCCGAACATCAGCGCGCCGGCGTGGCCCATCGGCACGCCCTCCTTGGCGCCGCGTCCGGCCACCAGCGCATAGACCGGCTTCTTGCGCGGCGAGCGCATGAGCGCCTCGGCGAAGTCTTCCTCTTCGCTGCCGCCGACCTCGCCGACCAGCACGATGCCTTCGGTGCGGCCGTCGTCCAGGAACGTGTCGAGCAGATTGGGGAAGCGCACGCCCTTGACCGGATCGCCGCCGACGCCGACCCAGATGCTGGTGCCAAGCCCCACCGCGCCGAGCCGGAACCCGGTCTCGTAGGACAGCGTGCCGCTCTTCGACATCATGCCGAGCGGGCCGGGACGCAGCGACACGTCGGGCAGGAAGCCGAGCTTCATCTCGCCGGAGACGGCAAGTCCCGGCGTCGAGGCGCCGACCCACTGCGCGCCGGCGTCGCGCACGATCCGCCCGATCCGAAGCGCATCGTGCACGGGCACGCCTTCCGCCACCGTGACGATCAGCTTGATCCCGGCGCCGATCGCGTCCTCCGCGGCGGCGAGAACGCCGTTCGGCGGAACCATCGCCAGCGACACCCTTGCACCTGTCGCGGCCACCGCCGCGGCACAGTCGGGATGGACCGGGACGACGCTTTCGGCTCCCGCGCGCGCCGAGACGCCGGCCACGATGTTGGTGCCGTATTCCAGCATCCGCCGGACGTGAACGCTGCCGCTGCGGCCGGTGGCGCCCTGCACGATGACGGGGGTTTTGCGGGAAAGCTGGCCGATCAGACCGGAATTCTCTCCAGTCATTCCGGGACGCCGCGCAGCGGCGGACCCGGAATCCAGGGCGGCAGGCGCTGTGGTTGCGGCTCCTGGATTCCGGGCTCGCTCGCTCACGCTCGCGACCCGGAATGACGGAGAGGGCGTTCGCAGGATGGCATCGACACGGTTGAGCGCCGCGGTCAGGTCTTCCTCGACCGCGATGTCCGGTCGCTTCGATGCCAGGAATTCGCGCGCCTCGGCGAATTTGTTGCCGACGATGCGGCACACGATCGGCACCTTGATCGACGGTGTGCGCTCCAGCGCGGTGCAGAGCAGGCTGGCGAACTCGGCGAGATCGGTGATACCGGCGAAGATGTTCACCAGCACGACGCGCACGCTCGGCCGTTCGCCGATCCAGCCCAGCGCCTTGACCAAGCGGGTCGGGTCGCCGCGCAGCAGCCCGGTGCGGATGTCGAGAAAATTCAGCGGCCGGCCGCCGCGCGCGGTCATCTCGTCGATCAGCATCATGGAGAGGCCCGCGCCGGTGGTGATCAGGCCGATCTCGCCTTCGCTGTCGACCTCGACGTAATCGAAGCCATCGCGCAGCTTGCGGATCGCATCCGGGTAGATTGCGGGATTGTTCTCGATCAGCGTGCGGATTTCGGTCTGGCGGTCGGCGGCGTTGAGGTCCACCACGATCTTGGCGTCGCCGGCCACGCAGCCATGCGGGCCGACGAACAGCGGATTGATCTCGGCGAGCATCAGCTCCTGGCTGAGGAACAGCCGGGAGAGCTTGTCGCCGGTGTCGATCAGCGCCGCGCTGCGATCGCTGGGCTCGTTTGCGGCGAGTTCGCGGATCGCCGCATGCATGGCGGCCGCGTCGGGCGTGCAGAGCCGGCTGTAGGCTGCCACGGACGCGGCCTGCTCGACGTCCATGCCGCCCTCGCGCAGCAGGGTGATCCGGACACCGTACTGGGCCGGATCGACGATGATGGAGAGGTAGTATTCGTCGGAATCGGAAACGGCGCGCTCGATCAGGCAGCGCCGGACCGTGTGCCCCTTGATCTGCGAGCCGAGCATGCGCCCGAGCGCGGCGCCGATTTCCTCTGCGGTCTCGCAGCGAACCACGCCGCCCGCCTTGCCGCGGCCGCCGACCGGCACCTGCGCCTTCACGATCCACGGACCGGAGCCGACGAGATTCGGAGACGCATCCGTCGCCACCACGCCGTCTGGCGTGGCGATGCCCGCCTCGCGCAGCAGCGCCTTGCCGTCGGCCTCGATCAGCAGCATGGGGGAACCTTGGTGCGCGCAACTGAACAGAGTGACGGGCCACGACTTTTCGGCCTCGCGTCCCGGGCGCAGCGCAGCGTGAAACGGTGCGCTGCAGACCCGGGATCCCTGTTTCTTTTCCCGGTGCAAGCGAACCGGGGTCCCGGCTCGCGCTCACTGCGTTCGCTTGGCCGGGACACGCGGGGTGAGATTTCGCGATCCTTTCTCGGCCGGACTCCGGCGTGAGGCCATGATGTATCGGCCATCGCTACGCGCCCGCCGCGTCGAAGTCGCCGGCGAGGCCAATGATGCCGTCGCCGCGCTGCAGGTCCGACACGATCTTCTTGCCGATCAGGTCGCGCAGCGTCTCCGAGGCGCCGCCGCCAAGCGAGCCGTAGCGCGCGCCGCGATAGAGCCGCGACACCAGATACTCGTCGGTGAAGCCGTAGCCGCCGTGTAGCTGCACCGCCTCGCTGGTGACGCGCACCGACATCTCGTTGCAGAAGACTTTTGCGGTCGCCGATAGAAACGGATCGGGGAAGGGGTTTGCGGTGGCGCAGGCGCGATACAGAAGGCCGCGCCCAGCCTCGATGTCCCTGTACATGTCGGCGAGCTTCCAGCGCACGCCCTGCGAGGCCGCCAGCGGCTTGTTGAAGACATGGCGGTCGCGCACGTACAGCACCGTCTCGTCGAACGCGCCCTCGGCGAGGCCCAGCGAGATGCTGGGGTTGAGGCAGCGCTGGGTGTTGAACGCGGTGAGCAGCTTCCTGAAGCCGTCCTCGCGGATCACGAGATTTTTCAGCGGCAGCTCGCAGTCGGTGAACTGCACCTCGTGCAGGTTCTCGCCGCCCATGGTGTGGTAGTTTGCCGTCACCGCGAAGCCCCTGGTGCCGGGCTCCAGCAGCACGCAGCCGATGCCCTCGCGTCCGGGCCTCCCGTCGATCCGGGTGAAGATCACGAACATGCCGGCTTCCGGCGCGCGGCTGATCAGCGTCTTGGTGCCGTTGAGAATGACGCGATCGCCCTTGATGACGGCGTTGGTCCGGTAGTTCGCAACGTCGGTGCCGGCGTGCGGCTCGGTCATGCAGATCGCCAGGATGCACTCGGCGCTGCAGACCTTCGGCAGGATGCGGCGCTTGATCTCCTCCGGCGCGTAGGTCGCGATCACCCTTGTCTGCACGCCGGCTTCGCCCAGCACCGCCATCGCAGTCACGTAGTCGACCTTGGCGATCTCCTCGAGGATCAGCGCGGTGTCGAACACCGGAAGACCCATGCCGCCGTATTCCTCCGGCACCGTCATGCCGAGCACGCCGAGCTTGGCGAGCTTGCGCATGTTCTCCCATGGGAACGTGCCGTCCA
>CAZGSW010000313.1:0-3299 GCA_964528635.1 uncultured Rhodoplanes sp.
CGGCGAGGAACGAGGCCGGGATCGCGATGCCGATGAACAGCGAGGCGCGGAAGCCCAGCGCGAACAGGATGATGACGACGACCAGCAAAACGGCGGTCGCCACCGCGTTCTGCAGGTCCGCCAGCATCAGGCGGATGACCTTCGACTTGTCCTGGGTGAACGACACCTGGATCGCGTCGGGCCAGGTCTTGCGCAGTTCCTCGACCGCCTTCTTCACCGCATCCACGGTCTCGATCAGGTTGGCGCCGGTGCGCTTCGACACCTCGATCGTCATGGCCGGGCGGCCGTTCACGCGCGTCACCGAGGTCGGATCCTTGAACGTCGGCTTGATCTGCGCGATGTCGAGCAGCGTGACGACGGCGTCGGGCGTCGCCGCAACCGGCATGCTGAGCACGTCCTGCGGCCGTTCGATCAGGCTCGGCACCTTGACCGGGAAGCGGCCGGTCGAGCCTTCCAGCGCGCCTGCGGCGGTCAGCGTGTTCATCGCCAGGAAGCCCGACACCATCTGGTCGAGCGAGATGCCGTAGCTCTTCATCAGCATCGGCTCGGAGATGATCTCCACCACCTCGTCGCGCGCGCCGCGCAACTCGGCGGACAGCACGCCGGGAATCTGCTCGACGACGTTCTTGGTCTGCCGCGCGATCCGCAGCAGCGTGCGCTCCGGCACTTCGCCGGACAACGCCACCACGAGAACCGGGTAGAGCGAAAGGTTGACCTCGTGCACCACCGGCTCGTCGGCGTCCTTGGGCAGGTCGCTCTTGGCCTGGTCGACCTTGGCGCGCACGTCGGCGAGCGCGGTCTTGGAATCGAAGCCGGCTTCGAACTCAAGCAGGACGAAGCCGCCGCCTTCGTAGGCGGTGGAGCGCATTTCCTTAATGTTGCTGACCTGCTTGAGCTGCAGCTCGACCACCTTGAGCAGCAGCCGCTCCGAGTCCTCGGGGCTGATGCCGCGCTGGGTGAGCTGCACGTAGATCACCGGCACCTTGACGTCCGGCTCGGCCTCCTTCGGGATCGTCACGTAGGAGACGTAGCCTGCGGCCAGCAGGAACAGCAGCGTCGCAATGGTCAGCCGCGCGTGGCTGATGGCGTAGTCGATCAGGGCGAACATCGGCCCTCGCGTCCTTTTATTTGCGCTGTGCGGTCTGCGGCGCCGAACCAACCGGCACCGGATCGACCGTCTGGCCTTCGCGCACGAAGTCCTGCCCCTGCACGATCACGCGCGCGCCGTCGGTCAGCCCCGACACCCACATGGTGCCCTGGTCGTCCTCGATGATCTGGATCGGGAAGAACTCGACGACGTTTTTCGCATTCACGAACCGGATGCCGAGCTGTCCGGCCGACGAATACGTCAGTGCCGAGCGCGGGATGCGCGTGCTCGGCATCGGATCGAGCGGGATGGAAACCTCGGCGGTGATGCCGTCGGGTATGGTGCCGTCGGAGTTGGGAACCTCGACCTCGATCCGATAGGTCCGCGTGGTCTGGCTTGCGACCGGTGCGATATAGCGGATCCGCCCCTTCGCGGTCTGGCCGTTGACCAGCCGGATGTCGGCGATCTGTTCGAGCTTCACGCCGCTGCGTCGGCGCTCCGAAACCTCGACCACCGCCAGCATCGGATCGAGCGCGACCATCTGGCCGAACTCCTTGCCCATGAACGAGAAGGCGGCGCCGCCGACCTCGCTGGTCAGTTCGGTGACGACGCCGGCCCATGGCGCTCTGATGACGCCGCGGTCGCGCTCGGCCTCGGCGGCGGCGAGGCTTGCGATGGCCGCCTTGTATTGCGCCTCCAGGTTGGCGAGCTCCAGTCTCGGCACCGCGTTGAGGTCGATCAGGCGGCGCTTGGCCTCCAGCTCGACCTTGCGCTGCTCGACAAGCGCGCTCGCCTGAATCACCTGGGCTTCGCGCGCCTCGTCCGACAGCACGGCGATCACGTCGCCCTTGTTGACGCGGCTGCCGCGCCGCACCCGCAATTCGGTCAGCACGCCGCCGGTGCGGGCCGACAGCGTGAGCTTGCGCTCGGCCTCGGTGCGTCCGGACAGGATCAGCTTGCGCTGGTGCATGACCAGCGGCGATTCCTGAACGGCGACGCGGAACAGCTTGTCCGGTGCCGCGGGGGGCGTGATGGCGGCGCGGCTCTCATGCGATTCGTGCGGGAGGAAGTGACCGGACGCGATCCACAGCGCGGCACCCGCAACCAGCCCGACGGCGGTGATGCGGCTGGCTTTCATTTCGACGTCTCCGCGCTCGCGTTGCCCGCATTGGGCCGCAGCATGTGCCGCGCCAGCTCCATGAAGAGCGGCAGCGTCTTTTCAGGGCTGAACTCCGGATCGAGGGCACGGCGCCACCACACACCGTCGGCCATGATCATCAGCATGGTCGCGACGGCGTCGAAATCGGTGCCGCGCGGAATATCGCCCCGATCGGCCGCGGCCCTGAACAGGCCGACCAGCCAGCGTTTCACGTCGGCGTCGAACGACGCGGAAATGCGCGCGATCTCGGGATGGCGGCGGGCCTCCGCCATGATCTCGGTGCAGAGCCGCACCTGCTCCATCGGCCGTTCGGAGAAATGGTGATGCGCCATGCCCTCCAGCACGGCGAACAGGCCGCGCGACAGGTCGGCGTTGGCGAACTCGCTCGCCACCTCCGCGCGGTCGCGCTCGGCGATGCCGGCGATGATCGCCTCCTTGGACGAGAAGTAGCGATAGAGGTTGCCCGGGCTCATGCCGGCCTCGGTGCAGATCTCCTGCATCGAGGTCTGGTGGAACCCGTTACGGACGAAGCAGCGCTGCGCAGCCACGAGAATTTCCTCGCGGCGGTCGGACTGGCGCTGCACATTCACGCCGCGTGCCATCGGCCACTCGCTTGATGCGCTGCAGTAAAAGAGAATGAGCGTTCGCTCTCGCCGGTCTGATACGATTTGCTTGGTTTTCTGTCAACGGACCGGGCGGCACCATCGTAAATTTATTGCGATGCAACATGAGATAAGCGGCTCATCGGGCACGGCTTTTGGGTCAACACAGTGGCCCTGCGGTGCTACGGTCCGCGAACATGCTCGACAAGCCTGCAGCGTCCGCCCGCGCGGCCACCCGCCCCAGAATGGATCTCCAGGATCATCTTGCGGACCTGGAAGCCGCCGGCCTGCTGGTGCGCATCGACCGGCCGATCAACAAGGACACCGAGCTCAATCCGCTGGTCCGCTGGCAGTTCATCGGCGGCGTTCCGGAAGAACAGCGCCGCGCTTTCCTGTTCACCAACGTGACCGACTCCAGGGGCCGCCGTTACGACATGCCGGTGGTGGTCGG
>CAZGSW010000314.1:0-3270 GCA_964528635.1 uncultured Rhodoplanes sp.
CTCGGCGCCGAGTTCCTGCGCGGCGTGCCAGCCCCAGCGCGGATCGTTGAGCATGGCGCGCGCCATCGCCACCATGTCGGCCCTGCCTTCGGCCACCACCGCCTCGGCCTGCGCGGGACTGACGATCAGCCCGACCACGCGGGTGGCGATGCCGGCCTCGCGCTTCACCCGGTCGGCAATCGGCACGTTGTAGCCGGGATCGGTCGGATTGCGGGTGTCCGCAGTGATGCCGCCGGACGAGACGTCGACGAAATCGAGCCCGTCCGCCTTGAGCGCCACCGAGTAGGCAACGGCATCGTCCGCCGTCAGTCCGTCGTTGCGCCAGTCGCTGCCGGTGATGCGGGCACCGAGCGGCAGGCCCTTCGGCACGACCGCACGGACTGCTTTCGCAAGCTCGCGGCCGAACCGCATGCGGTTCTCCAGAGAGCCGCCGTAGCGATCGGTGCGCCTGTTGGAGACCGGCGACATGAAGGAGTGCGCCAGATAGCCGTGCGCGTAGTGCAGTTCGATCAGGTCGAAGCCGATCCGCACCGCGCGCTTCGCGGAATCGACGAACAGGCTCTTGACCCGCTCGATGTCGTCCAGCGTCATTTCCTTCGGCGTGTGCCAGTTGTCGCCGAACGGCAGCGCGGACGGCGCGATGGTCGGCCATGGATCGCCGCCGTTTTTCAGGGCGCCGCCGCCCTCCCACGGCCGCTGCGAGGAGGCCTTGCGTCCGGCGTGCGCGATCTGGATGCCCATCTTCGCGGTACCGATCCGCTTGCAATGGTCGATGACGCGCTTCATCGCCGCTTCGTTGTTGTCGGAGTAGAGACCGGCGCAGCCGTGGGTGATGCGCCCGTGCCGTTCGACATGGGTGGCCTCGACGATGACCAGCCCCGCGCCGCTGTTCGCCAGCATGCCGAGATGCGTCGTGTGCCAGTCGTTCATGCTGCCGTCGTCGGACGAATACTGGCACATCGGCGCGACCACGACGCGGTTTGCAAGCTCGACATCGGCGAGTTTGATCGGAGAGAACAGGTTCGGCATTTCCAGATCCTTGAGAGGCCAGGTCCTTACGAGGGCAGACGCAGCACGGCCAGCGCCAGCGCCTGCGCGCGCGGCACCAGCGAGTCGGTATCGAGGAATTCCTCCGGCGTGTGCGCCCTGCCGCCGACCGGGCCGACCGCGCAGATGGTCGGCGCGCCGGTCGCGGATGCGAAGCCGGAGTCCGCACAGCCGCCGGTGAAGATCGACGACGGCTCGTTGCCGAGTTCCTTCAGTTGCGCGGCGTAATGCTCGAACAGCGACTTGCCGTCGCCGTTCTCGACCAGCGGAACGAACTCGCCGGCGATCTCCAGCTCGGCCGACGTGCCGGGCACGAAGCTGGTCGCCATGACCTTGCGGACCTCGGCCAGCGTGGCATCGCGCTGCGCGGGCGTGATGAAGCGCAGGTCCACCTCGCCCTTCGCCCACGGCGCCACCGTGTTGACGGTCTGCCCGCCCGACACCACGCCGATGTTGAGCGTGATGCCCTCCTTCGGCCGGCTCAACGCATGCAGGGCCAGCGTCTTGTGCGCGAGTTCGTTGATGGCGCTGATGCCGGCCTCGAAGTTGGCCCCCGAGTGCGCGGCCTTGCCGGCGATGGTGAAGCGGATGAACAGGCAGCCCTTGCGGCCGGTCACCGCCATGCCGGGACCGCGCCCGGGCTCGGAGTTGAACACCGCCCGCGCGCTGCGGGCAAAGCCTTCGATCACCGGACGTGAGAACGGCGAGCCGATCTCCTCGTCGCCGGTGAACAGCGCCGTGACCGGAGAGCTTGCCCCGCCGAATTTCTTCAGCGCCGCCATGATGAAGCAGTTCATCACCAGGCCCGCTTTCATGTCGGCGACGCCGGGGCCGTAGGCCTTGCCGTTCTCGATCCTGAACGGACGGCGCACCGGCTCGCCCTTGGGGAACACGGTGTCGCGGTGGCCCATCAGCAGGATCGGCCGGTTGCCGCGGCCGGACGCTTCGACCGTCGCGTCGATGGCGTCGCCGAAGGTGGCGTCCGGCGTCACCCGGGAGGCGATGCCGTGACCGTCGAGGAACTTGCGGATATGGCTGCCGACCGCGTCGACCCCAACCTTGTCATAGCTGCCGCTGTCGGTGTTCACCAGCGTCTCGAGCAGCGCCAGCATGGCGCCGTGCTGGCCCGCCAGCCAGTCGAGGATCTGTCGTTCGCCTTCGGTCATCGCACCGTCTGCCGGTCCCTTTTGCGGAACCCGACACTAAAGACGTGGACGGCCGGGGCGCAAGGCGAGCGAAGCGACGCCGTCCTCGACGGCCATGCCCGGCCGCGTCAAACCTCGCATCCTGGAAAGGCTATTCCGCCGCTTCCCGGAAGTCGTCCGGCCGGGGCGCAATCTCGGCCCAGCGCTGCACGGAGGCGACGACCTCGCGCATGCGCATCACGAACTCCTCGTCGGTGTAGTAGTGCCGGTACCGGCCGCTCCTGTAGAGCTCGACGAAGTGGGCCTGACGCCGCTCGGCGAGAACCCGCCATTTCTGAGCGGCACGATCCATCGCATAGGGGTACTGCCGGGTGGCCATCGTCATACCGCCGGTCGCCTCGCGGGGCGACGTTGGAAATGGTGACGCGCACGCTTGGGTCGAACAATGCGGCAGCGGCGACTCGACGGACGCACCGCGCCTTATTCACAGGCAGTTCACAGAAATGGCTAAAAGCACGCGGACCAACGCAACGCGTGCACCGAGAAGAATCGATTCGCGGCAGCGGGGCAAGCGCCGGCAGCGGGATACCGCCCGCTTTTCACGGGAAAAACGCCATCCCGGCCGGACGCCGATCAGACTTGCTGGCGATCAGGCCTTGATGGCGATGATGCCCTCGATCTCGACCGACATGCCGTTCGGCAGCGAGCCCATGCCGACCGCCGAACGGGCGTGCTTGCCGGCGTCGCCGAACACCTCGACGAACAGGTCCGAGCAGCCGTTGATCACCTTGGGCTGGTCCTTGAAGTCGGGCGGCGCATTGACCATGCCGAGCAGCTTGACGATGGCATCGACCCGGTCGAGCGAGCCGAGCGCGGCCTTCATCGCCGACAGCATGCCGAGCCCGGTCAGCCTCGCGCGGCGGTAGCCCTCCTCGATCGAGACGTCGACGCCGACCTTGCCGAGCAGGATCTGGCCGTTCTCGCGCGGCCCCTGGCCGGCGAGATAGAGGGTGTTGCCGTGGATGCGGTACGGCAGATAGTTCGCCACCGGCACCATCAGTTCGGGCAGCACGATACC
>CAZGSW010000315.1:0-3219 GCA_964528635.1 uncultured Rhodoplanes sp.
TATCTCACCGGCGACGATCTGGATCGGCTCAAGGGTTCGCCGCAGCTCGAGGGCTTCCGCGCCCGCGGCGTCGAGGTGCTGCTGCTGCCGGAACCGATCGACGCATTCTGGGTGACGATGGCGCCGTCCTATGAGGGCAAGCCGTTCAAGTCGGCAAGCCAGGGCGCCGCCGACCTCGCGCTCATCCCGCGCACCGACGCGAAGGACGAGCCGGCGCCCGAGACCGACGCCGCCGCCACCGATTTCATCGCCTTTGTGAAGATGACGCTGGGGAGCGCGGTGACCGACGTGCGCGCCTCCGACCGCCTGACCGACAGCGCGGTGTGCCTGGTGGCGCCCGACAGCGGCATGGACCGCCAGCTCGAGCGGCTGCTGGCCGGTTCGGGGCGTCTGAAAGCCAGCGTGGTGCCGATCCTGGAGATCAATCCGCGTCACGAGCTGGTTGTCGCGCTGTCGAAGCTCGGCGACAGCGACAAGGCGCTGAAGGAGGACGCCGCGCACCTGCTCTACGACGAGGCACGGGTGCTGGACGGCGAACGTCCCACCGATCCGCGCGGCTTTGCCGAGCGGATCGGCCGCGTGCTCGGGCAACTGGCGAAGAAGGACGGGTAACGGATTTCTCCGGCCTGTCCCCGTTCGTCCCCGCGCAAGCGGGGTCCAGAATCTCAACGGCAATCCCCGTCACGCACTGGTTCCCGCTTCCGCGGGAACGAACGGAGCGTGTTCTCTCCACCGTCATGCCCGGCCTTGTGCCGGGCATCCACGCCTTGTTGCCCGCAAAGCAAGACGTGGATGGCCGGGACAAGCCCGGCCATGACAGCGTTTCACACGGCGCCTACTGCTTCGCCGCGCCCTGGATCGCCTGCCAAATCCGCGGAGGGGTGTACGGCATCTCCAGATGCGTGACGCCGGTTTCCTTCAGCGCATCGAGCACAGCGTTCGCCAGCGCCGGGATCGAACCGGTGGCACCCGCCTCGCCGGCGCCCTTGGCGCCGAGCGGATTGGACGGCGACGGCACGCCGCAGTCCAGCAGCGTGATCGGCGACAGCAGATGCGCGCGCGGCATGAAGTAATCCATGAACGTGCCCGACAGGAGCTGACCGGTGTCGGTGTCGTAGTTGATGTGCTCGCCGAACGCCTGGCCGATGCCCTGCATCAGCCCGCCGTGAAGCTGTCCCTCCACGATGGCGTGGTTGATGATGTTGCCGCAGTCGTCCGCCGCGATGTAGTTGACGAGCTGCACATGGCCGGTGTCGGGATCGATCTCCACCTCGGCGACGTGGGCGCCGCTGGGGAACGCCGCCGCGGTGTCGAGCGTCAGGTTGGTATCGAGCGGATGCTGCGGCTGGCCCCACTTCCTCTCGATCAGGGTGCGCAGCGGCACCGACAGGTCGGTGCCCGCCACCTTGTAGACGCCGTTCTCGAACGTGACGTCGCCAGCCGCCACCTCAAGCTCGGTGGCGGCAAGAGCCTTGCCTTTTTCGATGATCTCCTTGGCGCCGTTCATCATCGCCGCGCCGTGGCTGATCAGCGAGCGTGAGCCGAACGAGCCGGTGCCGACGAGCCTGGGCGTGTTCACGTCATTGACGCGCATCTCGATGCGGTCTTCGGGCAGGCCGAGAACCTTCGCGACCACCTCGGGGAACACGGTCTCCAGCCCCTGCCCCATCGGACCGGCGTTGGAGAACAGGCCGAGCTTGCCGTCGGCCTCGATCTTGATCTCGATCTGCTCCTTGCCGACCGCGCCGGACGGCTCGATGAACAGCGCGAGCCCGATGCCGCGCAGCCGGCCGCCCTTCTTCGCCGCCTTGCGGCGCGCCTTGAAGCCCTTCCAGTCCGCCGCCTCCAGTGCGGTGTCGAGCAGCCGCGCCGGATCGCCGCTGTCGTAGGTGTGGCCGGTCAGCGTCTTCATCGGGAACGACGATTTCGGCAGCATGTTGCGGCGGCGCAGCCGCACCGGATCGACCTCGAGCTTCGCCGCCGCCTCCTCGACCAGACGCTCCCAGAGATAGGCGACGTTGGGCCGCCCGGCTCCGCGATAGGCGGTGACCGGCGTGGTGTTGGTGAACACCAGACGATGACGGCCATAGAACGCGGGCATCTTGTAGATGCTGGTCGCCGAGCTGGTCGGCGCCGCCACCGTGTTGATGAGCGCACCGGCGCCCGAACAGTACGCGCCGAGGTTGACCAGCCAGTCGACGCGAAGCGCGAGGAAGTTGCCCTTGTCGTCGATCGCAAGCTGCCCCTTCATGTCGGCGGCACGGGCATGGTGATCGCCGGAAATCGTCTCCGAGCGCGTGCCGGTCCAGCGCACCGGCCTGCCGGTACGCTTCGCCGCGAACAGCAGGGCGAGGAATTCCGGATAGACCTCGTTGCGGACGCCGAAGCCGCCGCCGACATCGTAGGAATGCACGCGGAACCTGCCGGCGTCGGCGCCGGTGATCGCGGCAAGCGCCGCCTTGATGTCGGAGATGCCCTGGGTCGGCATGTAGAGGTCGTAACTGCCGGTGGACGAGTCGTAGCGCGCCATGCCCGACTTCGGCTCCATCGGATTGCCGGCGATGCGTTGCGCGTCGACTTCGACGGTGATGATGTGTGCTGCCTTCGCGAACGCCTGCTCGACCGGGGCGCTGCTGCCGTATTCGTAGTCGAAGCAAAGATTGTCGGGAAACTCCTCGTGCACGCGCTCCGCTGACGGTCCGAGCGCGGCCTCGGCGTCGATGACGACCGGAAGGTCATCGTAATCGACGACGATGCTCTCGGCGGCGTCCTGCGCCTGGTGATCGGTGGCGGCCACCACCAGCACCACCGGCTCGCCGACGAAACGCACGCGGCCGTGCGCCAGTCCGGGACGGAACGGCACCCGCACCGAACTGCCGCCAACACCCTTGAAGAACGACAGCACCGGCGGCGTCTTCCAGCCCGCCTCGACCAGATCGGCGCCGGTCACCACATCGATCACGCCCGGCATCCTGCGCGCCTGTTCGAGATCGATCCTGACGATCCGGGCGTGCGCCCGGTCGGCGCGCAGGAAGTGGCCCGCCACCTGGCCGTCCGCGTGATGATCGTTGGTGTAGCGGCCGCGGCCGGTGACGAGGCGAAGATCCTCGCGGCGGCCCTTGAACTGGTGCTCAGGCAATTTCCCGGTCCCTCGACGCGTTGTTCGATTGTTTCGACACTAGCAACTAAACCGCAACGCTGTCATTCCGGCGCGCGCGT
>CAZGSW010000316.1:0-3196 GCA_964528635.1 uncultured Rhodoplanes sp.
CCATTCCTTGGCCCATCAAGCGCCAGCAGGAGCCATTCGGCCTTGGATTGCTTTACACCCCGCACAACAACCTACAGAACGCCGACGGCATCTGGGGCGAGTTGACCTACTGGTATGACGGAGTCGGCAACCGCACCGCCGAGATCCTGGATTCCGGCAGGGCCCGACCACCAGCGTCTACGAGTACCCTTGGAACAACAACATGATCGATGCCATCATCCAGAGTTCGACGCTGGTCAGGATGTTCAACCATAATGCGTCCGGCAACATCACGACCGACACCCGCGGCGCCATCACCTATAACTACCGCTACAACAACCGCGCACGGATCGACCGCCTAACCGTCGGCCGCGTCCAACAACCACCGCGTCCCGACCAATATTTCCTGCTCGAGAGCGGTCTGCACTACAACTGGCACCGCCACTACGATCCGACGATCGGGCGTTACCTCCAGACCGATCCGATGAGACGACGCTCGAACAGGTGCTGAAGATAATGGCGCGGATTGCGACCCGGATCTCCGCGTGAGCCGTGGATCTCCGCGTGAATCCGGTAACAGGGATTCGCGATGACGGTGGCGAAGACCTGCATGCCCGTGCCGTTCTTGATGTTCAGGTCTTTGCGCAGCGGCCCGCCGTAGTTGAACGAATACCGCTGGAAAGAAATGCCGCCCGCCGAGCCGACCGGCCGGCAAATCTCGACGTGGGTGGGATGGAACCAGGCGCCGCCCTGCGAAAGAAATGCTATGGATTCGAGAAGCCCTTTCGCGGCCGACCACGGCGGCGCTGGATAGCTCGTCGGGCTCCCGCCTGTATCCGGGCGGCTGAACATCGCCAGCGGGCCTGACACCTCTAACGCCACTGAGTATACTTTCATCGCCGCCCACTAATCTGGGTTGCAAGGATTGTTCTTGAAATGTTCTATTTTTCCATCGGTGTCAAGTTGCGTTCAGTTAGGGTTGTGGAAAGTTTTCATGACGGATCCCGACAATCCCATCCCCATCAGCGCGCTGCAGCACGCCGTCTATTGCCTGCGCCAGGCCGCCCTCATCCACATCGAGCGGGTCTGGGCCGAGAACCGCTTCACCGCCGAAGGTCGCGTCCTGCATGAGGTGGCCCATGAGGCCGGCTCTCGGAAAAGCCGCGGCGTTCGCCGTGTCAGCGCGCTGCCGCTGGCCTGCCTGCGCCTGAACGTCGCTGGCGTCGCCGACGTGGTCGAATTCCACGCCGGGCCGGACGACGGCGAGACCGCCTTTCCCATCGAATACAAGCGCGGCAAGCCGAAGCGCCATCGCGCCGACGAGGTCCAGCTCTGCGCCCAGGCGCTCTGCCTTGAGGAAATGACGGGCCGGCCCGTGCCCGAGGGTGCGTTGTTCTATAGCGAGACGAGGCGTCGCGTCGCCGTGCCGTTCGACGCCGGGCTGCGCAAGCTCACCGAGGACACGGCGGCAGCGTTCGGTGCACTGGTCGCGGAGGGCCGCACGCCGCCGCCGGTGTGGAAGGCGAGCCGCTGCCGCGCCTGCTCGCTGATCGAGCTGTGCCGGCCGCAGGCCATGACAAAGTCGGCGCTTGGTTTCCGCCGCCGCGCGCTCGCCGCGGCGCTTGCGCCGGAGCCCGCGGCCGGCGAGTCCGTGCCGTGAAGAAGCTGCTCAACACGCTCTACGCCACCACCGAGGGCGCGAGGCTGCGCAAGGACGGCGAGAACGTCGTCGCCGAGGTCGATGGCGCCGAGCGCGGCCGGGTGCCGTTGCACATGCTGGGCGGCGTGGTGGCGTTTGGCGCGACCTCGCTGTCGCCTCCCTTGATCGGTGCGCTGGCGCGAGCCGGCATCACGCTGGTGCTGCTCGACCGGCAGGGAGGGTTCGAGGCGCGGGTGGAGGGGCCGGTCAGCGGCAACGTGCTGTTGCGGCGCGCGCAGTACCGCGCCTCGGAGCGGCCGGACGAGGTCGTGCGCAGCATCGTCTCGGCGAAGATCGCCAACCAGCGCACGGTGCTGCAGCGCGCGCTGCGCGATCACGGAGACGAGATGGCGGCAGAGCGCCGCGCCAAGGTCGAGGCCGCAGTCGACCGCATGGAGCAGATCCTGCGTCGCGTCGCCTTCATGAACGAAGGGGCCGACGTGATGCGCGGCGCGGAAGGCGAGGCGGCGCACGGCTATTTCGCGGTGTTCGGCGATCTGATCCGCTCGCCCGACGCCGACATGCGGTTCAACGGCCGCAGCCGGCGGCCGCCGCTCGATCCGGTCAACGCGCTGCTGTCGTTCCTCTACACGCTGCTCACCCACGACTGTCGCAGCGCCGCCGAGAGCGTCGGCCTCGATCCGGCGGTTGGCTTCCTGCATCGCGACCGGCCGGGGCGGCCGAGTCTGGCGCTCGACCTGATGGAGGAACTGCGGCCGGTGCTGGCCGACCGCCTCGCGCTGTCGCTGATCAACCGGCGGCAGGTGCGCAGCGCCGATTTCGAGACGCGCGACGGCGGCGCGGTGCTTCTGTCGGAGGCGGGCCGCAAGACCGTGCTGACCGCCTGGCAGGAGCGCAAGAAGGAGGAGCGGCGGCATCCGTTCCTCGACGAGACGGCGCCGCTCGGACTGGTGCCGTATCTGCAGGCGCAGTTGCTGGCGCGGCATCTGCGCGGCGATCTCGATGCCTATCCGCCGTGGTTCTGGAAATAAGACAGGGGGCCGGCTGCGGTGCTGGTGCTGGTGACCTATGACGTCAGCCTTGTGCAGCCGGGCGGGGCGCGGCGGCTGCGTCGCGTCGCCAGGGCGTGCCAGGACTACGGCCAGCGGGTGCAGTTCTCGGTGTTCGAGATCGAGGTGGATCCGGCGCAGTGGGCGATGCTGAAGGCGAGGCTCGAGGGGCTGATCGATCCCGGGCAGGACAGTTTGCGCTACTACTATCTCGGAGCAAACTGGCGTCGCCGGGTCGAGCATGTCGGAGCCAAGGCGGCCGCGGACCTTGGCGGGCCGCTCATCGTGTGAAACGCTCGCGCGAACCGCAAGCGTGCCGGCTATTCCCGGCGCGTTCGCGCTTCATCTAGCTGTTTGAAATCGTAAACGGAAATCCATCAGGCTTCGCTGGCGCCCTGGCGTTTGCCCGAGCGCCATGGGGCTTTCGCGCTTCGGGCCGCCTTTTTCATGACCGAGGGTCATGTTATGGGCGGACCGTCGCTCCCCACGCGGGAGCGCGGATCGAAAC
>CAZGSW010000317.1:0-3158 GCA_964528635.1 uncultured Rhodoplanes sp.
TGTAGCTGTGGCCGGTCACCCAGCCGACGTCGGCGGTGCACCAGTAGATGTCGCCCTCGTGATAGTCGAACACGTACTGATGCGTGATCGACGTGAACACTAGGTAGCCGCCGGTGGTGTGCAGCACGCCCTTCGGCTTTCCGGTCGAGCCCGATGTGTAGAGGATGAACAGCGGGTCTTCCGCGCTCATCTCCTCGCAGGGGCATTCGCTGGTCACGACGGCGGCCGCCTCGTGGTGCCAGACGTCGCGGACCGGATCCCAGTCGATCTTGCCTCCGGTGCGCTTCACCACGATGACGTGGTCGACCTCAAATCCGGAGCTCGCGACCTTTGCGATCGCTGCATCGGTGTTGGCCTTCAGCGGAATCTTGCGGCCGCCGCGAACGCCTTCATCGGCGGTGATGACCACCTTGGACTGGCAGTCCTCGATACGGCCGGCGAGCGAATCCGGCGAGAAGCCGCCGAACACCACGGAGTGCACCGCGCCGATCCGCGCGCAGGCCAGCATGGCGTAGCAGGCCTCCGGGATCATCGGCATGTAGATGGTGACGCGATCGCCCTTCTCGACGTTGCGGTTGCGCAGGATGTTGGCCATCCGGCAAACTTCGTCGTGCAGTTCCTGATAGGTGATCTTCTTGTCGTCCTTCGGATCGTCACCCTCCCAGATGATCGCGGTCTGGTTGGCGCGTGCGGGCAGATGCCGGTCGATGCAGTTGTAGGCCGCGTTCAGCGTGCCGTCCTCGAACCATTTGATCGAGACGTTGTCGGGCGCGTAGGAGGTGTTCTTCACCTTGCTGAACGGCCTGATCCAGTCGATCCGCTTGCCGTGCTCGGCCCAGAACCTGTTCGGGTCCGCCACTGACGCCTTGTACATCTCCTCGTATTTGGCGTCGTCGATGTAGGCCCGCTGTTTCCACTCGGCCGGAACATCGTAGGTTTTGTCGGACATCGTATCCTCCACCGGCATCGCGCGAGGCGCCTTCCGCACGCGATTTTCTCAGGTCTGGGGTTCATTATGCGACGGCGGGCGCGTGAGCGACAAGGCTCCGGCCTTCCGACTTTGGTCGGGCCAGGAAGGAGTTACGGTCCGAACCAGCCGACCACGGCGCCGATGATCAGAAGTCCGCCGAGCCAGTGCAGGCTGTCGATCACGGTCAGCATGGGGCGCTTGCCGTGAAACGCGTTGTTGACCGTCATGGTCGTCAGCACGAAACCGCACCAGATCAGCACGCCGGAGATCATTCCCCCGTGCACCGTGAACCGGTTGAGGTGCAACAGCACGCCGTAAAGCGCCCAGGCCATGAACAGCGCCGCCACGAACGCCAGCGCGAATGGTCCATACATCGCGAGCTTGCTCTTGCCGACCATCTCCGCCTGGCATTGCTCCATGGTCTTGCCCTGCGCGGCGAGCCAGGGGCGGCTGAGCAGGGTGTAATAGACGGCGCCGAACAGCCACGCCGCCATTCCGGCGGTGAAAATCGACAGGTGATTGACGGTCAGGAAGACTTTCAGCATGTCGCACTCCGGATCCCGGTCCAAACGAAGATCAGTGTAGCCTTACGGCTTCAACCCGCCCATTTGGCAAACGATCTTCCATTCCTCGGCCGTGACCGGCTGCACGGAAAGCCGGGAGTACTTCATCAGCGCCATGTCCCTAAGCCGCGGCTCGGCCTTCACCGCCTCGAGCGTCACCGGCTTGGGCAGCGGTTCGCGGGCGGCGAGGTCCACGACCACCCATGGGCTGCCCGGCTCTGCGGTCGGATCCGGATGGTGCTCGCGGACGATCTCCGCGATGCCGACGATCTCCTTGCCGATGTTGGAATGATAGAAGAAGGCGCGGTCGCCCTTCTTCATCGCCATCAGGTTCAGCTTGGCGCTGTGGTTGCGCACGCCGGTCCAGAGCTCGCCCGTCTTGCCCTTCGCCACCTGCTGGTCCCACGACCAGACATTGGGCTCCGATTTCACCAGCCAGTACGCCATTGCAGGGTCAGCCCTTCACGCCGCCCATCTTGCACACGGCCTTCCACTCACCGGGCGTCACCGGCTGCACCGAGAGCCGCCCGTACTTCACCAGTGCCATGTCCTTCAGCGAAGTGTCCGCTTTGATGGTGGCAAGCGTCACCGGAGTCTTCAGCGGCTCGACCGCCTTCAGGTCGACCGCGACCCAGGGCTCGTCCTTCTTCGCGGTCGGATCGGGATGCGCCTCCTTCAGCACCTCCGCGATGCCGACCACCTGCTTCTCGTCGCCGGTGTGATAGAAGAACACGCGGTCGCCCTTCTTCATCTCCTGCAGGTGCCGGCGCGCCGTGAAGTTGCGCACGCCGGTCCACACCTCACCCTTGGCGCCGCGCTTGACCTGCTCGTCCCAGGAAAAGTCGTCCGGTTCGGTCTTCACCAGCCAGTACGCCATCGCTCACCTCTGCCGGACGCCGCGCGGAACGCGGCGGTGTGGCTCGATGGATGAAGCGAAATTCAGCCGGGCTCCGAAGTCAACCGTACGCCCGCCCGCGCACAAGGCACGGGCGGGCGGGACTATTCCCCGGCGAGCTTCAGACGGCGGATCAAGTCTCCGTTGCGCGAGGAGTCCCGGCGGATGGTGGCTTCGAACTCCGTTCCGAACTGCGGCGCTGTCAGCGCGCCGACGCTCTCGAACTGCTGGATCGCGGCCGGATCGGCAAGGATGGCGTTTATGTCCTTTTGCAGCTTGCCGAGGATGGCGGGCGGGGTTCCCGCCCGCGCGAACAGTCCCGTCCAGATGTCGCCATGGAAGTCCGGAACGCCGCCTTCCGCGATCGTGGGCCAGTTCGGGTGCGACTTCAGCCGGGTCCGGGTGGCGACGCCAAGCACTTTGATCGAGCCGGAGGCGACAAGCGGTGCGGCCGACGATACCGCGATCACTGCAAGGTCGGTGTGGCCGCCGGCCGCTGCGGTGGCGGCATGCACGCCGCCCCTGTGGGGGATATGCCGGAGCTCGATGCCGGCCCGTACGGCGAAATTTTCCGCGACGAGGTGTGGCGACGACGCGACGCCGGCGGTGCCGAACGTGAACTTGCCGGGGCTGGCCTTGGCGGCCTTGATGAAGTCCGCGAGCGATTCGAACGGGAGCTTCGATGACGCAACCAGCACGACCGGATTGTTGGTGATGCGCGCAACCGGAA
>CAZGSW010000318.1:0-1836 GCA_964528635.1 uncultured Rhodoplanes sp.
CCGATGTGCTCCTGGATGCCGATGGCTGCGACCTTGTCGAACGATCCTTCGACCGTGGAATAGTCGCGGACCTCCATCCGGACACGGTCGCCGAGATCGAGGCGCCTGATCTTTTCCTGGCCGTAGGCGACCTGCTGCTCCGAAAGCGTCACCGCATACGCGGTCACGCCGTAGTGCTGCGCCGCGTAACACGACAGCGCGCCCCAGCCGCAGCCGATGTCGAGCAGCGTTTCGCCGGGCTTGAGCCGCAGCTTGCGGCAGATCATCTCCAGCTTGTCCTGTTGCGCCTGATGGATGTCGTTGTCCCAGTCGGTGAAATACGCGCAGGTGTAGACCATCTCGCGATCGAGCCAGAGTTCGTAGAACGCATTCGATACGTCGTAGTGATAACTGATGTTCTTCTTGTTCTCCTCCGGGCTGCCGTCGCTCGGCCGCTCGTCCGGGACCTGCTCCAACGGCCACGGCCCGCCGCGCGGCACGAACAGGAACCGTCGCAACGTCCGGAACAGCATTGCCTTGTCGACGGTCTTGCGGAACTCCCGGGACGGCACCTTCGGCCGTACCCGGGCCACGTCGAAGATGGTTCCGTTGCGGATATCCATCCGGCCCGCGACCCAGAGCTTGGCAATCGTCTCCAGTTTGGGACGCCGCAGCAGCGCAGCGATCGCCCCCTCGTCGGCGATGCTGATCGCCAGCGCGTCGGCCGCACGATCGGCCGGAACGGCCGAGCCGTCCCACAGAACGAATCCGATATCGAGGCCGAGGCGCTCGCGCACGTGTGCCAGCAGGTCCCGCAGGCTCGCCAGCCGTTGCTCCGCCGTGTTCACGGGCCAACCTTCATACTTGGGATTCCTGTTTCTGAGCGGACTGGCTGCCGTTCACAAGCTCGAACCACTCGTCTTCCGTCAGCGTCGCGACGCCATGCTTCTTCGCATCGGCGAGCTTGGAGCCCGCACCCGGCCCCGCCACCAGATAATCGGTCTTCTTCGAGACCGAGCCCGACACCTTGGCGCCGAGCCGTTCCGCCATCGCCTTGGCCTCGTCGCGGGTCATCTTCTCCAGCGAGCCGGTAAACACCACGGTCTTGCCTGCCACCGGCGTGTCCTGCTTGACCGCCTGCATCGGCTGGATTTCGATCTCCTTCAAGAGCGCGCCGAGCGCATCGATGTTGCGCGGCTCCTTGAAGAACTCGACCACTGCCTCGGCCACCACCGCGCCGATGCCTTCCGTGGACACCAGCTCCTGCCAGGCGTCATTGCCCTTGTCGCCCTTCTCGCCGGACGGCGGCACCGCGGCGCGGGCGGCATCGCTCAGCGCCTCCAGCGTGCCGTAGTGACGGGCGAGCAGCCGCGCGTTGGTCTCGCCGATGTGACGGATGCCGAGCGCATAGACCATGCGGTCGAGTGAGATGGTGCGCCGTGCATCGATGGCGTCGAACAGGTTGCGCACCGAGGTCTCGCCGTAGCCCTCGCGGTCCTGCATTTTCTTCGAAGACCGCGCATCGCGGGCTTTCAGCGTGAAGATGTCGGCGGGCGACATGATCAGCCCGTCCTCGAAGAATGCCTGCACCTGCTTCTCGCCCAGTCCTTCGATGTCGAACGCCGCCCGCGACACGAAGTGCCGCAACTGCTCCACCTGCTGGGCGGGACAGACCAGCGCGCCGGTGCAGCGCCGCACCGCCTCGCCGTCCTCGCGCACGGCATGGCTGCCGCACGCCGGGCATTTGGTCGGGAACACGTAAGGCTTCGCCGACTTCGGCCGCTTGTCCGGCACCACCTCGACGATCTGCGGGATCACGTCGCCGGCGACACGGTGGTGATCCAGCGCGCCGGCGAC
>CAZGSW010000318.1:1846-3154 GCA_964528635.1 uncultured Rhodoplanes sp.
CGGATGTCGCTGCCGACGCGAATCGGCCCGCCGTCGTTACCGATGCCCCTGATGTAGTCCTCGTTGTGCAGCGAGGCGTTCTGCACCACCACGCCACCGACCGTCACCGGTTCGAGCTTGGCGACCGGCGTGAGCGCACCGGTGCGTCCGACCTGGATCTCGATGTCGCGCAGCACGGTGGTGGCGCGCTCGGCCGCGAACTTGTGGGCGATCGCCCAGCGCGGGCTGCGCGACACGAAGCCGAGCCGGTCCTGCAGATCGAGCCGGTCGAGCTTGTAGACCACGCCGTCGATATCGTACTCGAGCGATGCGCGCCGCTCACCGATGCCGCGGTGAAACGCCAGCATCTCCTCGACCGACTTCACCACCTTCGACAGCGGGTTGATCTTGAACCCGATCCTGCCGAGCCATTCCACCATGCCGGACTGGGTCGGCGCCGCCTTGTTCTCGATCTCGCCCCAGGAATAGGCGAAGAAATGCAGCGGCCGCGACGCCGTGACGCTCGCATCCTTCTGCCGCAACGAGCCGGCCGCCGAATTGCGCGGATTGGCGAAGATCTGCCCCCCGGCCTCGGCCTGCCGCCTGTTCAACGCGAGAAAGTCGGACTTGGTCATGTAGATCTCGCCGCGGATTTCGCAGACGGCGGGAACCTTGCCCTTCAGCTTGTGCGGAATTTCCTTGATGGTCTTCACATTGGCGGTGACGTCCTCGCCTTCGAAGCCGTCGCCGCGGGTCGCCGCGATCACCAGTTCGCCACCCTCGTAACGCAGCGACATGGAGAGCCCGTCGATCTTCGGCTCCGCCATGAAGGACAGCGGCTCGTCGTCCTTGAGATTGAGGAAACGCCGGATGCGGCCGACGAACTCCTCCACCTCCCCGGCATCGAACGCGTTCTGCAACGACAGCATGGGCACCGCATGCCGCACCTTGGCGAAGCCGCGGACAGGAGCGGCGCCGACCTTGCGGGACAGGCTGTCCAGCGTCTGCAGTTCCGGGAACCGGGCCTCGATCGCCTCGTAGCGCCGCCGCAGCGCATCGTACTCGGCATCCGACACCGTCGGCGCGTCATTCTGGTAGTACGCCTCATCGTGCTGCCGGATGTCCGCCTCCAGCCGCGCGTGCTCGCGCTTCGCCTGTCGCGGCGTCATTTCCTCGACGATGAGCTTGGCGTCCCGGGCGGCCATGCCGCTAATATATGGCGTCCGGTCCCGCGCCATCCACCCGCATTCCCGAAAGCTGTGGAGACGACCTTTGGTGAAAGCCGTCCGCATCCATTCCCATGGCGGTCCCGAGGTGATGCGCTTCGAG
>CAZGSW010000319.1:0-3109 GCA_964528635.1 uncultured Rhodoplanes sp.
CCGTGGGCCGATGCGACCAGGGTGATCCTGCCGACCTTCGAGAACGGCGGAACTCATGTGAACGTGTCGGGCGCGGCGCTGATCAAGACCGCACCGAACAAGGCCAACGCCGTCAAATTCATCGAATGGATGGTGGGTCCGGAGGCGCAGCAGCTTCACGCCAACGCGACCTACGAGTATCCGATGCGCGCCGGCGTACCGATCAACAAGACGATCGCAGGTTACGGCGAACTCAAGCGCGATCCCATGGCGTTGTCGCAGATCGCAGCCAATCGCAAGAAGGCCTCCGAACTTGTCGACAAGGTCGGCTTCAACAACTGATGGCCTCTGCGCAAGCTCCTCTTGGATCACGTCCCCGCCGTACGGCGGGGACGTTTTTGTTCATCCGATGACAGCCGTCCTTCCCAGCGCTCCTTCTGTTCGACGGTATGCATGGCCGCGCACCTGGACCGCGCATCCAGTTGCAAGCACGGTCATGACCGGGGTCGCAGCGCTGGTGATCGCGCCGTTGGTCAGTCTGGTGCTGATCGCACTGCTGGGCGATACCGGCCTGTGGCCACACCTCGTGTCGTACGTTTTGCCGAATGCAGCGTTCAACACGATCGTCTTGCTGGCCGGAGTCGCCGTGATCGCAGCCGTGGCGGGGGTTGGCACCGCCTGGATCGTCACGGCCTACGATTTTCCCGGACGCAACGCCTTTGTCTGGCTGCTGCCGCTGCCGCTGGCATTCCCGACCTATATCGTCGCCTACGTGTACGTCGACCTGTTCGACGGGCTCGGCCCCTTGCAGACTGCGCTGCGCGCGGTCACGGGATACAAGTCTGCGGCGGAGTACTGGTTTCCGAACGTCCGTTCGCTGCCCGGCGCGATCTTCGTCATGGGTTTCGTGCTTTATCCGTACGTCTATTTGGCCGCACGGGCGATGTTTCAGACGCAGAGCGCCTCGCTCATCGAGATGGCACGCTCGCTCGGCGCCAGCCGGTGGCCGCTGGCCCGTGACATCACGCTGCCGCTGGCCCGGCCCGCCATCGCGGCGGGTCTTGCGCTGGCCATGCTGGAGGCGCTCAACGACATCGGTGCGAGCGAATACCTCGGCGTGCAAACTCTGACGCTGTCGATCTTCACCACTTGGTTGAACCGTTCGAGCCTGCCGGGCGCCGCCCAGATCGCCTGCGTGATGCTGGCCGTCATAGCCGGGCTGATCGCGCTCGAACGTTACGGCCGCAGGCGGCAGGCCTTCGTCGGCATCGATCGCCATCCGGGAATGGCGCGGCGGATCGTCATCGCCGGCCACCGGCGCTGGCTGACTTCGGCCGCATGCGCGGCGCCGGTCACGCTCGGTTTCCTGTTGCCGCTGGCCTACCTCGGTCAACTGGTGGCCCTGCACGTGCGGTACACCGGTATCGACCCGATGCTGATCCAGCACACACTGAGCACTGTGACGATTGCGCTCCTTGCCACCGTCGTCACCCTGGTCCTCGGTTTCGGCGTCGTGCTGGCGCAGCGGCAGGTGCGCAGCAAGTACGCGACGCTGTGCGTGTTCCTGGCGGGCCTCGGCTATGCAGTCCCGGGAACCGTGCTGGCGCTCGGGCTGCTCTCCCCCCTTGTCCACGTCGACGAGGCGATCAATGCCGTGACGCGCCTGGTCGCCGGAGTGTCGGTTGGGCTGGTGCTGGCGGGATCGGGCGCCGGACTGGTGATCGCCTATGCAGTCCGCTTCCTCACCATTGCAACCGGCTTTGCGCAGGCCGGCATGGCCCGGATCTCGACCGAACTGGACGATGCGGCCCGCACCATCGGGACGCGCCCCACCCGCCTGATCTGGTCGATTCAGCTCCCGCTCATGCGTCCTGCCCTGTGGGGCGCCGCGCTGCTGGTCTTTGTGGACTGTCTCAAGGAATTGCCGGCCACACTGCTGCTGCGGCCGCTCAACGTCGAGACGCTGTCCACCTACATCTATCAGTTCGCCACCCGGGGCGACTTCGAGCAGGGCGCGCTCGCCGCGCTGATCATCGTGCTGGTCGGGATCGTCCCGGTGATCCGCATGGTCCGCCACGCCGACGAGGCCGGCCAGACCCTGTCAAATCCTGCGCGCGGCTGGACCTCCTGACCGGCTTGATCGGAACGGAAGTCTCGCGCTAGTGGTCTATAATATTCGCATCTACTTTGCTCCTATAATCGCGAAAACGGCCGTGGGCAGTGTGACATGAAAAAAGTTTATCCCGACGCCCAAGCGGCGCTGGCAGGACTTCTGAAGGATGGCATGCTGATCCATGCCGGTGGCTTCGGTTTGTGCGGGATACCCGAAACGCTCATCAAGGCGGTCCGGGATTCCGGCGTGAAGAACCTGACCATCGTCTCCAATAACGCCGGAGTCGACGGAGCAGGCCTTGGCCTTCTGCTTGAGACCAAGCAGGTCAAGAAAATGATCTCGTCCTACGTCGGTGAGAACAAGCTGTTCGCCCAGCAATATCTGGGCGGCGAACTGGAGATCGAATTCAATCCGCAGGGCACGCTCGCCGAACGCATCCGGGCCGGCGGCGCCGGCATTCCGGCGTTCTTTACCCGCACCGGCGCGGGCACCGACATCGCCAAAGGCAAGGAAGAGCGCGAGTTCGACGGCGAACGCTACATCATGGAACGCGGCATCTTCGCGGATCTCGCGATCGTCCACGCCTGGAAAGGCGATACCGAGGGAAATCTCGTTTACCGGAAGACCGCGCGGAACTTCAATCCGATGATGGCGACAGCCGCCAGGGTCACGGTGGCCGAAGTCGAGCACCTGGTGCAGCCAGGCGACGTCGACCCGGACCACATCATCACTCCGGGCGTATACGTGAAGCGCATTGTTCACGTCCCGGATGCCGTCAAGCACATCGAGCAGCGCACCGTGCGCAAGCGCATCATGGCCTGATCCGGGCCGCGTCAACGACATCAGAGGAGTACCGATATGCCCTGGACCCGCGAACAGATGGCGGAACGTGCCGCCAAGGAACTGCGCGACGGCTTCTACGTGAACCTCGGTATCGGTATTCCGACACTGGTGTCGAACTACATCCCCGACGGCATGAGCGTGCAGTTGCAGAGCGAGAACGGCATGCTCGGCTTC
>CAZGSW010000320.1:0-3056 GCA_964528635.1 uncultured Rhodoplanes sp.
CCCTCCAGGGGAGGGTGGACGGCGTTTGCCGATCTGCCGCAGAATGTGGCATTGAACGGGTTCGATGCCCGGGATCAAAAAATGAAATTCGGCCTTTTCGGCAGCGCACAGGCGAAGCGGGGTGGCCCCGATCTCGACAGCGGCCAGGGCTTCCGGGACTATATCGAGTACAACGTCGAGGCCGAGGCGCTGGGTTACGACAGCACCTTCGTGGTGGAGCACCACTTCACCGGATTCGGACAGGTTTCGGCCTCGCTGAACCTGCTGACCTGGGTGGCGGCGCGCACCACCACGCTGCGGCTCGGCACCGCGGTGATCGTGCTGCCGTGGCACAATCCGGTGCTGCTGGCGGAGCAGGCCGCGACCATCGACCTGCTGTCCGGGGGACGGCTGGAGTTCGGGGTCGGCAAGGGCTACCGCCACAACGAGTTCGCCAGCTTCTGCATCCCGATGGAGGAGGCCGACGAGCGCTTCGAGGAAAGCCTCGCGCTGATCCTCAAGTCCTGGACCTCGGAGGAGCGGTTCTCGCATCGCGGCAAGTACTGGTCGTTCGACGGCATCATCGTCGAGCCGCCGACCGCGCAGAAGCCGCATCCGCCGATCTGGATGGCGGCGGGCAATCCGGACTCGATCCGCAAGGTGGCGCGCCGCGGCTTCAAGCTGCTGCTTGATCAACTGGCTTCGACATCGCTCGCGATCGAGCGGTTCAATATCTACAAGTCCGAGGTCGAAGCCTGCGGCCGTGTGTTCGATCCGATGGATGTTGCCGTATCGCGCGCGTTCTACGTCGCCGCGGACGCCGGGGACAAGGCGAAGGCGATCGAGGCGCGGCTGGCCAACCAGCAGCGGCTCGCGCGGCTGGCGCAAACTCCGGGGGGCGACAGCCGGTCCAGCATGCTGTCGTTCGACCAGACGCTGGAGGCTGCAGGCGAAAGCGCCATGTTCGGAACGCCCGACGAGATCGCAGCCAAGCTCGAGACGCTGCACGCCGCAGGCGTCGAGCACATCCTGCTCAACGGCCCGGCCGGATCGCGCGACAATCTCCGCGCCTTTGCCCGTCATGTGATGCCGGCGTTTGCCGGCAAGCGGGAGCGTCCCGCGCCGCGGCTGGTCAGGGGCTGATGCGCGAACCCGGTCCCATTCCGCTCGGCGGCATCCCGCCGCTGATCCGGCGCAACACCTGGCTGTTCGCGCTGTCGCAATCGTTCATCGGCGCGGGGACGCAACTCGCCTACGGCATCGGCCCGCTGATGGTGATTGCGGTCACCGGCTCCGCAAGCCTTGCCGGACTGACGGTCGGCCTGTTCGGCATCAGCCGGTTCCTGGTGTCCTATCCCACCGGCCGGATCACCGACAAATACGGCCGCAAGCCCGGCATCCTGTTCGGTCAGGCTCTCACGCTGGTCGGCAGCGTCATCACCGGCATCGGCATGCTGTTCGGCAGCGCCGTCGGGCTGATCGGCGGCATGGTGCTGTTCACCATGGGCGTCAGCGCCGCGCAGCAGCTTCGCGTCGCAGCGGCCGACATGTATCCGCCGCGCATGCGCGGCCTGGCGCTCGGCTTCGTCGCGACCGGATCGCTGGTCGGCATCGCGCTCAGCCCGATCGTCATGGGCATCGGCGAGTACGTCGGACAGCGCACCGGCCTGGAAGCGATCGGGCTGCCATGGCTGATGCTGCCGGTGCTGATCGTCGCCGGCATGCTGCTGGTGACGTTTGTGAACCCCGATCCGCGCGAGATCGGCCAGAACCTGCAGAAGTACTATCCGGGCTACGTGCCGCCGTCGCGGCCGGAAGGCACCGGCCAGGCCGAGTTCAGCGCGGCAAGCCTGCTCAGGTTCGGGCCGACCCGGCTCGCTATCGTCTCGAACGCGGCCGGTCAGGGCAACATGGCGATCGTGATGGTGCTGACCTCGCTGGTGCTGGCCCATCACGGCCATTCGCTCACCGCGATTGCGTTCTCGCACATGTTTCACTCGGCCGGCATGTTTGCCTTCACCATTCCGCTCGGCTGGGCTGCCGACCGCTACGGCCGGGCACTGGTGATGTATCCGGGTGTCGGGATCACGCTGATCGGCGCGTTGTTCGTGGCGCTCGGCGAAGGCTTCGTGCCGGTGACGATCGGCACGTTCCTGGTCGGGCTCGGCTGGGCGGCCGCCAACGTCGCCTCCACCGCCCTGATTGCCGACCACGCCGACACGGCGCATCGCGGCCGCGCGATCGGCGTCAGCGAGACCGGTGCGGGAGCCATGACGCTGCTGGCGGCGGTTGTCACCGGGCCGCTGATCGAATGCGCGAGCCTTCCGGCGGCAGGCATCGCCGCCGCGCTGGTCGCGGTGGTTCCGCTCGCCATGCTGGCTGCCGACAGGCTCTCCCAGTGGAAGCGCAATTGACCCGAGCAGGCGCTGAATCGCGCCGGAAAGCCGGGTTGGTTGCGGAGCGACCGGCCATGGAATACTTGTCCTGCGAAGGCGAGCGGGCGCAACCAGGGAGTCCGTCATGACCGTCCAGGCGCTGGGATATCTCGGCATTCGCGCCAGGGATGTGAACGACTGGGGCAGTTACGGCAGCAATCTGCTGGGTCTGCAGCGGGTCGACCGCACGCGCTCCTCGATCGCGTTCCGGATGGACGACCGCAAGCAGCGCCTCGTGATCGACGCCGACGGCGGCGAGGGCATCGGCTTCTTCGGCTGGGAGGCGGCCGACGCTGCCGCCGTCGACGCGACCGCGGCGCGCCTCGAAGGGGCCGGTTTCGCCGTGGAGCGCGGCTCGCGCGCGCTGGCGGACGAGCGCCGCGTGGCGGACCTGATCGTGTCGCGCGATCCGGCCGGCAACCGTCTCGAAGTATTCCATGGCGCGGAGACGACGACCGAACCGTTCGTTCCGGGCCGCTCGATTTCCGGGTTTCGCACCGGGCCGCTGGGGCTCGGTCACGTCGTGCTGCACACCGACAACACCGAACGGATGCTGGCGTTCTATCGCGATCTGCTCGGCTTCCGGCTCACCGACTACTACTCGCATCCCTTCCACGCCACCTTCCTGCATCTCAATCCGCG
>CAZGSW010000321.1:0-3054 GCA_964528635.1 uncultured Rhodoplanes sp.
CAGTTCCTGATCCAGTGCGTTGACGGAACGCAAGGGTACGGCGTGTTCAACACCCACGGCCTCGTCACCGTGGCGTACCGGCGCTTCAACGCTCCGAACGGTGCGCCCGACCAGCGCGACCGCGCCACGGTGCGCTCGCGCGGCAACGAGATCTGCCTCGCCTGGAAGGAGTTCGACGGCGGCGGCGACGGCTGCTATCCGGTGCTGCAGAAGAACGCGGGTCACTACCGGATCGGCAGCACGATGCGCTGGTGCGAGATCAAGGCCAGCGCGCGCTGACGCGACCGGCGATCCGCGGCGTCACGGGGCCGGCGCTGCGCCGGCCTCTGCATTTGGTGCACGACGCGGAAACAGCAGCCGCTGGTACAGGAAGCCGATCCCCACCAGCACCAGCCCGAGCCCGATGAACGACAGCGCCCGCCACGCGCCGGTGAGGTCCGACATGTCGATCAGGAACACCTTGGCGATGGTGAGAGCCGTGACCAGCGCCGACGCAAGCCGCGCCGGCTGCGAGCGCAGCCAGATACCCGCCAGCAGCAGCACGATCGCGTAGGCGAGCCACACCGCCGAATAGGTGTACTGCTCGGCGTTGCCGGTGGCGCCGGCGCTCAGCACCGGCCCGTGATAGAGCGTGCGCACCTGCAGCGTGAGGTAGGTGAGCGAAAGCACGAACGCGGTCGCGGCTGCGACCCAGCGGTACGGCATCGGCCGGTGATCCCGCGTGGTCAGCGCCAGCGTAATGGCCAGCACGGCGGGGAGGCCGTAGCCGAGCAGGATCAGGTTGAAGAAGCGGCCACCGACCGGCTCGCCGGTGAACAGCGGATTGGCGGCGAACATGAGGCCGAACGCGATGCCGCAGAGCGTCAGCACGGCCACGATCCGCGCGCCGTAATCGTGCACGATGCTGCCGGTGCGCCGTCGCACGTGCTCGAGGCCGATCACCGTGGCAAGGCCGGCGCAGACCTGCAGCGCCAGTTCGGCGAGGCGGCTGGTCTCGCGATAGATGTCGCCGCCGTTCATGTAGTGGCGGATCTGCAGGAACAGCAGCAGCACGGTGAACAGGATCGCGGCCGAGTCGATCATGCGCGACGGCGTGTCGTCGGCGCGCTGCCGCATCAGATGGCCGGCATACCAGAACGACGCTGCGGGTACGCCATAGCCGTACAGGATCCAGTTGAAGATCGGCGTGGTGCCGGTTGCGGCTCCGGCTGCGGAGATGCTCGGATCCCAGCCGATCCGCAGCACCACCAGCACGGTGATCGTGGCGGCCAGAACGCGCAGCATCGGCAGGGGACGCGCCTGCGATATCCAGGCGATGCCGGGAACCATCAGCGCCAGCGCAACGGTGAGCCAGCCGCGCTCCAGCGCGAACGTCATCGCCAGCGCCAGCGAAGCGACCGCGCCGGTGGCGAACAATGCTTCTGACGCCGCCGAGCCGGGCCGCGGCTCGCGCCGGTTGAGGGCTTCGGTGGCGACGGCGTAGAGCGCCGCCGTCAGCAGCGCGAGGCCGGCGAACGGGATGGAGCGCTCGAACCCCGCGACACGCCAGTACAGCGCGATCAGGATCAGCACCGGTCCGGCGACGCCAGCGCTGCTCCACAGCACCGGCACGGCGGCTGCCGGCGAGCGGCCTTGCGCCAGGAAGGCCGCTGCGCCGAACAGCGCGGCATAGCCGAGACCGAGCGCGATATTGGTGCCGGTGCCGGTCAGGATCGGCACCTCGGGGCCGCCGGAGCGGCCGGGCGGTGCGATCAGTTGATCGATCTCCACCTCGAACGCCCAGCGGCCGATCACCGCGGCGGCGAGCAGCGCGGCAGCCGGCACGGCATAGCTTGCGGATTCCGCGCGCCATGCGATCGCAAGCGTCGCCGCCGTCAGTGCGGTGAATGCGAGCAGCGCGGCGGTGTCGTGGCGACTCGCCAGCACGAACAGCGCGGCGGCGGCCACATAGATCGCGATCGAGATGGACGACAGTGGATCGGGCTTGCCCGGTTCGGCGGGCGGACCCCACCACAGGCCGGAGACGATGAATGCGGCGGCGAGCACGAAGCCCACCGTCATGTGGAACACGTGCGGGGCCAGTGCGCGGCTGGCAGCGACCTCGGACAGTCCGGGCAGCATCCACAGCACGTTGAATGCGAGCGCGGTGATCGCGAGCCATGCCCACAGCCGGTAATTGGCGAGCGCGAAGGCCGATGCGGTGACCACCGCGAGATAGATGTAGAGCGCCCAGAAGCTCGGCTCGCTGGATGCGACAAGACCGGGCGTCACATAGGCGCCGACCAGACCGAGCGCGGCGAGCGCCGGGCCGTGCAGCAGCGCCGCGGCGAGCGTGGCGAGCGCCACTGCGCCAAGCAGGATGAACGCGAACGGCGGCGCGAGAAAGCCGTACAGCGCGTAGGCGGCATAGACGGTCGCGTAGGCGACCGTGGTTCCGGCCGCGGTCAGGATGCTCGGGATGTGCGCGCTGGGCACGCCCGCGAAGCCCGACAGTTTCTCCTGCCGCCGCGTCCATTCGCCGCCCGCCACCAGCGCGGCCGCCAGCAGTCCGCTGAGCAGGAGCCGCACCCGCGGCCCAAGCAGGCCCGCCTCGATCGAATAGCGCACCAGGAAGATGCCGCCGAGCGCCAGCGCGATGCCGCCGATCCACACCACCCAGCGGGTGCCGAAGCGCTCCTCGAAGCCCGGTCCCGGCGCTGCGGGTTGAATCGGCGCCGTATCGGCCGGTTCCGGCTCGCCGACGCTGTCGGCCGCTGGTCCCGCTGCCGGCGCGGGTTCGGCGGGCGACGGCACTTCTTCCGGCGCGGCAGGCGGCGCGTCTGCTGCCGGGGCCGCGGGCGAGGGGACTTCCGGTGTGGCAACTGGTGCGGCGCCCTGCGTTGCAGCGACAATGCCGCCGGCGGCCGCCCGCGCCTCGACCTCGGCGAGCCGACGCTCCAGCCGGATCAGCCGGTCCGACAGCCCGATGCTCTTGACCAGCGCGACGATGGCGATGATCGGGAACGACAGGACCAGCAATCCGAGCAGCAGGAATTCCATGGCGTCCCCTGGCCG
>CAZGSW010000322.1:0-3016 GCA_964528635.1 uncultured Rhodoplanes sp.
GCCAGAACGAGATCGGGAAGTGCTCGGAGTGCCAGGCCGGCGCGTCGATCGCCTCCTGCAGGTTCATGCCGGCGTGAACGTGGCGCAGGAAGAACTGCGTGATCCACTGGTCCTGCTGGTCGCCGCCGGGCGAGCCCCAGGCGAGATACGGCACGCCGTCGCGCAGCGCCAGCGTCGGCGACAGCGTGGTGCGCGGCCGCTTGCCGGGCACCAATGAAGCCGGATGGCCTTCCTCCAGCCAGAACATCTGCGCGCGGGTGCCGAGCCCGAAGCCCAACTCCGGAATGACCGGCGAGGATTGCAGCCAGCCGCCCGACGGCGTCGACGAGATCATGTTGCCGTCCCGGTCGACGATGTCGAAGTGCACGGTGTCGCCGATCACCTCGCCCATGCGGCCGACGGTCGGCTCGCCGGCGCCCATGCCGGCGACCAGCTTCGCGCCCTCCTTGAGCTTCACCAGTGCGCCGTGACCCTCGACCGAGCCGGGTCGCAACTCCATCGAGGCCGTGTTGGTGACGAGCTTGCGGCGCTCGTCGTTGTAGGGGTCCGACAGCAGCGTCCCGAACGGCACGTCGACGAAATCCGGGTCGCCGTAGAACTTCTCGCGGTCGGCGTAGGCGAGCTTGGAGCACTCCACCACCAGATGGATGAAGTCCGGCCCGACCACGTCCATGCCGTCGAGGTCGAAGCCCTTGAGCAGCGCGAGCTGCTGCAGCGTCACCGGTCCCTGCGACCATGGCGCCTTGCAGACCGTGTAGTTGCGGTAGTCGTAGGTGAGCGGCGCCTCGACGCGGGCCTGCCACGCCGCCATGTCCTGACCGGTCAGCACGCCCCTGTGCGGGTTGCCGCTGACATCCATCACGTCCTGGGTGCGGCAGAATTTGTCGATCGCCTCGGCGACGAAGCCCTGCGACCACACCTTCCTCGCCTTCTCGATCTGCGCGACGCGGTCGGAGCCGGCGCTCTCCGCCTCCTTCAGCACGCGCGTGTAGGTGTCGGCCAGCGCCTTGTTGGTGAAGGTGACGCCCTGCTCCGGCACCTTGCCGCCGGGCAGATACACCGCGGCCGAGGTCTTCCAGTGCTCGCGGAACAGCTTCTCGACGGTGGCGATGGTGGCGCTGGCGCGCTCCACCAGCGGATGGCCGTGCTGCGCGTAGTGGATCGCGGGCGCGATCACGTCGGCCGGTTTCATGGTGCCGTAGTCGCGCAGCAGCAGCATCCAGGTGTCGAACATGCCGGGGATGCAGGCCGCAAGCAAGCCGGTGCCGGGCACCATGTCGAGGCCTTCGGCCTTGTAGCGCGCGATGGTGGCGGCGGCCGGCGCCGGCCCCTGCCCGCAGACGATCTCCGGCCTGCCGCGGCGCACGTCATAAAGCACCACCGGCACGTCGCCACCGGGCCCATTCAGGTGCGGCTCCACCACCTGCAGCGTGAACGCCGTGGCGCAGGCCGCGTCGAACGCGTTGCCGCCCTTCTCCAGCGTCGCCATGCCGACCGCGGTGGCGATCCAGTGCGTCGAGGTGACGACCCCGAACGTGCCTTCGATCTCGGGGCGCGTGGTGAACGGATTGGGATTGATGTTGCCTGCCATGGGAGTCCGGAGCTTTCGGGGAGGGATCGATTGCGCCGACCTTACCCCGTCACGGCAGGCTTGTCGCGCAATCCGGCCATGCGGATGCGCGGCGGCGACGCGTGCCGGTAGCGGCGACACCGCCTGCCCGGTATGCTTGGCGGCAATACGGACGAGCAAGATCCTTATAAATTCCGGGAGGGCATCGCATGATCGCCGCACTTCGCTGGATTTTTCTTGCGCTCATCGCGGTCTGCACAAGCGAAAACGCATGGTCGCAGAGCTGGCCGGACCGGCCGCTGAAATTCATCAGTTCGCAGGCAGCCGGCGGCGGCACCGACATGATCGGCCGCATGGTGGCCGACCAGCTCTCGGCCAAGGTCGGCCAGCCCATCGTCTATGAGAACCGGCCGGGCGGCGGCAACGTGATCGGCACGCAGGCCGCGGCACGCTCGGCGCCCGACGGCTATACCTTCTTCTACGCCAGTGCTGCGGCCATCGTCACCGATCCGCACACCTACAAGTCCCTGCCTTATGACCCGATGAAGGCGTTCGATCCGATCTCCAACATCGCGGAGGTCTCGTTCATGGTGCTGGCGCATCCGGATGTACCGGCAAAGACGCTGCCGGAACTCATTGCCTATGCGAAGGCCCATCCCGACAAGCTGCAGATCGCGACCGACGGCGCACGCCGCTTCTCCGGTCTGATCGCCGCCTGGATCAACAAGCTGGCCGGCACGAACATCTCATACGTGCCCTATGTGCAGATGACACAGGGCGTGCAGGACGTTCTTACCGGGCGCGTGCAGCTCATCATTCTTGCGATTCCTGCGGCGCGCGGCCACATCGCCGCCGGCAAGCTCGTGCCGCTGGCGGTGACATCCGGAAAGCGCCAGGAGGCGTATCCCGACGTGCCGTCCGTCGCCGAGACGTTTCCGGGTTTCGATTTCGCAGGATGGTGGATTCTCGCAGCGCCCGCGGGCGTTCCGGCCGCAACCCAGCAGCGCGTCAACCGCGAACTCGACACGATCCTGAAGGAACCGGCATTGGTGGGGAAGCTGCGCAGCATCGGCTTCCGCAGCCGCGGCGGCGGCACGATCAAGGAAACGAGGGATTACGTCGCCGCGCAGTATGCCGCCTGGGGCAAGCTCGTGAAGGAAATCGGTCTGCAGCCGGAGTGACGTTACCGGACTTTGCTTGAGCACGATCCCTCGGGTCGAGCCCGAGGGCATGCCTTTTCCGAACACCGGTTCCCGCCTTTCGGGATCACGCGCTACCCGCTCACGGCGGCCTGCGGCCCGTCCGCGGACTCCGTCTCCTCGCGGCCCCTGCCCCACAATCGGCGGTGCAGCCGGTCGAGCAGCAGATAGATCGCGGGCGTGGTGTAGAGGGTGAGCACCTGCGACACCAGCAGGCCGCCGATGATGGTGATGCCGAGCGGCCGGC
>CAZGSW010000323.1:0-2993 GCA_964528635.1 uncultured Rhodoplanes sp.
CACTCCATCCCATCACCAGACGCCTCTAGATGACGCCCTCAATTGAACGGAGCGCATCGAACTTAAGTGCGCTCCGGACCCCCGGGGATAGATTTTTTATTCCTCAATGATTTCAGTGGGGGCAGATGAACAAACGGGGGAAAATGGCGCCCCACCCCCGGTGTCATCGTCCACAAAGGCGGACGATCCAGTGGGTGCCTCGACAGACCCCGGGTGCTGGATGCCCGCCTGCGCGGGCATGACAACGGTGTGGGACGCTTGTGTGCCGGGTTTCCCCCGGTTCGTTTTAGCCGGACCGTAGCCCGCATAGAGCGAAGCGAAATGCGGGATAACACTCACGATCGGGCACGTGTCGCTGCAGCGTCCACCCGGATTGCGCTTCGCTTATCCGGGCTACGAAATTTGGAAGAGCGTGGCCAGGGTCACGTGCGGATGGCATCGCGCGTCGCCCGCCACGCTCCCGGGTTTCGCTGCGCTCAACCCGGGCTACGGCGGCGTTCAATTCACATCCAGCGGCGCGGTGCCGCCGGGATTGCCGCTCGCATCGAGCGTGATCTTCTCCACGCGCGCCTCGGCCTGCCGCAGCAGTTCCTCGCAGCGGCGCTTGAGCGCCTCGCCGCGCTCGTAGATCGCAACCGACTCCTCGAGCGGCACCTTGCCCTCCTCAAGGCGCTTGACGATCGACTCGAGCTCCTCGATCGCGCTCTCGAACGTCATCGTCGCGGGTTCTTTTTTATCGGCCATGTTCGATCCTGTCGGCTCGCGGCTGGTCTGTCATCATCCGCGCATCAGCGCGGTCACATGGGCGGCCGCCGACTGCGACAGCCCTTCGAGGTCGTAGCCGCCCTCCAGCACGGAAACCACGCGGCCCTCCGCGCTCTTGCCGGCAATGTCCATCAGCGCTTTCGTCGCCCATGCGAAATCGCTCTCCACAAGCTGGAGATTGGCGAGCGGATCGCGGCGGTGGGCGTCGAAGCCCGCCGAGATCACCACCAGCTCGGGCGCGAAGTCGCGCAGCCGCGGCAGGATGCGGTTCTCGAACGCCTCGCGGAATTTCTCGCCGCCGTCGCCGGCGCGCAGCGGCGCGTTGACGACGGTGTTCTTTTCGCCGGCCTCCGACACCGCGCCGGTGCCGGGATAGAGCGGCATCTGGTGGGTCGAGCAGTACATCACGGTGGCATCGTTCCAGAAGATGTCCTGGGTGCCGTTGCCGTGGTGGACGTCGAAGTCGATCACCGCGACATGGCCGAGGCCGTGACGGTCCTGCGCGTAGCGCGCCGCGATCGCCGCGGTGTTGAACAGGCAGAAGCCCATGGGGCGCACCGTCTCGGTGTGATGGCCCGGCGGCCGCATGCAGACGAAGGCGTTGTCGGCGCGCTTGCCGACCACCTCGTCCACCGCGAGCGTCGCGCCGCCGACCGCGCGGATCGCGGCCTCGAAGCTGCCCGGCGACATCGATGTGTCGGCGTCGATCGCGACGATGCCTTCCTTCGGCGAGGCCTGCTGCAGCGCCTCGACATAGTCCATCGGATGGCACAGAGCGATCGTCTCAAGGGGCGCGGCGGGCGCCTCGAAGCGCCTGAGTGCGTCGAACCGGTCCTCGCTGAACACCTCCTTCAGGGCGCGCAGCCGGTCGGGCCGCTCGGGATGACCCGTCGGCGTCAGATGGTTGAGCCCCGACCGATCGTGCGTGATGAGGAGCGTGGTCATCGTCCACACTTAACCGCTCAGGCGCAGCCTTACCACCTGTCACGCCCGGTCTTGTGCCGTGCATCCACGCCTTTCATTCCCACCTTTTCCCGCCGATCTCGACGCCGGGCGGCGGGGGCGGCTCGTCCGGGACGAAGAAGGTTCCGGCCAGCGGCTCGCCCGGCACGGCGCGATACGCCTCGAAATCGGTGACGCCTTCGCCCGCAAGGAATGTGTCGTCGATCAGGAAGTGGCCGGTGAACGTCTTCGCCGGCTTGTGGAAAATCGCATGGGCGGCATCTGCCATGATCTCCGGCTTGCGCGACATCCGCATCACCCGCTCGCCGCCGAGCAGGTTCATGATCGCCGCGGTGGCGATGGTGGCGCGCGGCCAGAGCGCGTTGACGGCCACCTTGCCGCGCAACTCGCCGGCAAGGCCGAGCACCACGAGGCTCATGCCGAACTTTGCGATCGAATAGCCGGTCGAGCCGGCGAACCATTTCTCCTGCATGTCGAGCGGCGGCGAGTTCATCAGGATGTGCGGGTTCTCCGCCTTGAGGAGATGCGGGATCGCGTACTTCGACACCATGAAGGTGCCGCGGGTGTTGATCGCCTGCATCAGGTCGTAGCGCTTCATGTCGGTGCCGGCGACGGGGGTGCGCGACACGGCGCTTGCGTTGTTGACCACGATGTCGATGCCGCCGAACGCGGCGGCGGTCTTCTCGATGGCGGACCCGACCGCGTCCTCGTCGCGCACGTCGACCACCAGCGGCAGGGCGCGGCCGCCGGCCTGCTCGATCTCCTTTGCGGCGGTGTGGATGGTGCCCTCCAGCTTCGGGTGGGGCGTGTCGGTCTTGGCGGCGATGGCGATGTTGGCGCCGTCGCGGGCGCAACGCAGTGCAATGGCGAGTCCGATGCCGCGCGAAGCACCCGTGATAAACACCGTCTTGCCCTTCAGCGACATTTGTTCACTCTCGCATTTGGCCGATCAGTGACTAGATGCCCCGACAGTGCATCAAAACGCCCTGCAACCGGACGTCTCAGCCATGCAACTGACCGGCATCCATCATCTGACCGCCGTTTCCGCCGATGCTCCCGGCAATGTCAAATTCTACACAAAGGTGCTTGGGATGCGTCTGGTCAAGAAGACCGTCAACCAGGACGATGTGAGTGCCTATCACCTGTTCTACGCCGATGGCGAGGCCCGGCCGGGCACCGACCTGACCTTCTTCGACTGGGACGTCCGCCGCGAGAAGCGCGGCACCCATTCGATCGTCCGCACCGCGCTGCGGGTGAGGGGCGAG
>CAZGSW010000324.1:0-2936 GCA_964528635.1 uncultured Rhodoplanes sp.
CCGCCGGAGTTCCCGTTTCATAACCGGTTAACCAGTTTTAACTACGCTCGCGCTGCCCTTTTGGAAATGCCGGGGAAGCACTTGCTCCAGCCCGCAGCACGCAAGGCGGGCCAGTCAGCCCCCCAGGACGAGACCCAGCGCACCGGCACGCATGCCAGCGGGGCGATGACGCTGATCAAGACGCTGCGGCTGCCGGCGACGCCGCGCATCTACGAACTCTGCTACGCCTACGCGACCGGCGAATTCCCCACCGTCAACATCGCCCTCAACGAACTCCTGAAGAACCGCGCCGCCGTGGGTGACGCCGCGATCCTGCAGATCGCCGCGCGCTACGTGTCGCCGGGCGACATGCAGGACGAGCTCGACACGGTCGGCTTGCGGGTCGCCACCGAAATCGAGAAGGTGCTGGGTTCGCTGGACAGCATGACATCGGCGATCGACGAGCGCTCCGGCGACTTCGCCAAGGCGGCACAGACCGGACCGGAACGCCGCGACGCGCTGCTCGATGACATCAAGCAACTGGTGCAATCCTCGACCGAGATCGACGGTCATCAGCGCAAGCTGGAAGAGGCGCTCAACGCCTCAAGCTCGGAAATCGCCAGCCTGCGCGACCAGTTGCAGAAGATCCGCAACATGACGGGCAGCGATCCGCTCACCGGATTGCCGAACCGCCAGCAGTTCATGCCGCTGCTCGCCAAGGCGCTCGGCGACCGCGTGCAGAACCGCACACCGCTCAGCGTCGCGGTGGGCGACATCAACGACTTTTCCGCCTTCAACGAGAACTGGGGCTACGACCGGGGCGACCAGGTGCTGCGCCTGGTCGCCAGCGAGATGAAGCATAAGGTCGGCGCCCATGGCGTCGTGGTTCGCTCCGCCGGCGCGCAGTTCGCCGTGATCCTGGCCGGCCCGATGAGCGAGGCCGGCACGATCGCGGACCGCATCTGCCGTTCGGTGATGCAGCGCGAGGTGAAGATCCGCTCCACCGGGCAGATGCTCGGCCGGGTCGGCATGTCGTTCGGCATCGCGGGCGCGCGGCCCGGCGATTCCGACAATTCGCTCGCGGCGCGCGCGCAGGCATGCCTGCAGACCGCCAAGCTGCTCGGGCGCGGGCGCGTGGTCTGCGAAGACGATCCGGTGTTTGCCGGAAGCGGAGCGCAAGCCGCGGCGGGATGATCGGCGGCGGCTATTGCGCCGGCGGGACCTTGCGGTTGCCGCCCCCCATGGTGACATCGCGCGTGGCGCCGAGCGGAAGCTCGCGGCTCTCCGGCCCTTGCAGGACGCGCGTCTCGTTGGCCGGCGAAATCAGGACGCGCAGCCGGCCGCCGGCCGGCAGCCGGACGCCGTCCGGATTGCTGATCCTCGCACCGACCGGAAATTCCGCGACGTTGGATTCCAGCACCCGCGCATCGGCCAGCGCGGTGGCCGTGCCGGCAAGCAACACAAGAAGGCCGGCCGCAACCAGCGATCCCGCAAACCGTTCCATCGGACGCCCCCGTGGATAGGCCCGGCGCTATGCCAGGCGCCTGCTATGATACCCGAAAGTGGTGCCGGCCAGCAGCAGAAGCAAGGTCACCGTGATCGGAAAGACGATGCCGGCCGAGGCAAAAATCAGGGCGCTGGCCGCCGTCACGGCCACCGCGCCGAGGCTTCGCACCCAGAGCTGGGCATGGCCGATCCGGTCCCGGCGGCCAAGCCAGAACCCCAGGGCCGCGGCGCTCAGATAGATCGCCAGCTCGAGCGGCCACGGCATGACCCGGATCGACCGTCGGTCGAGCAGTTGCGCCAGCATCTGGGCGTGAATCTCCGCGCCGCTGTGGCGCTCGCCGCCGCGCAGCGACAGCGGCGTCAGGTGGCGGTCGCGGTCGGTGAAGCCGCCGCCCACAATCACCACCCGGCCGCGGACGAGATCGCGGAGCGGCAACCCGTCGTCGCCACCGAGCACCAGCTCCGCCGGAAGCGTGAGGAAGGTCTCCGCATCGTTCGACGGCGGCAGCAGCCAGGAGATGTAACGGGTGCGGAACGGCGCATCGCGGCCGTACTCGCGCGCCAGCACCTCGGAGAAGCTGTCGCGATGGAGGCCATCCTCGATCGGCTCGGCGAAGTAGCGGACCACGCGATTGTTGGGCAGCAGGGGATTGTAGTTCTCCTCGAAATAGAGATGGCCGGCGGGACGGCCGGTCTTTTCCAGGAACTCCGACTGGTAGGTCAGGCCGCGCTGCTGCGAGGGCGTGCGGACATCGAGTGCGCCCATCACGATCTTGCTGCTGGCGTTGCGGACGGTCTCGGCCAGCAGGCGGTCCTTGTCCGGCTCGGTCGGCCGGTCGAACACGAAGTCGAGGCCGATCACCGCAGGGCCCGCCTCATCGAGACGACGGACCAGCGCGGCCAGCAGCGCGCGGTCGACCGGCTGCGTGTAGGGAAAGTCCTTCAGCGTCTCGTCGGTGATCGCGACGAGCGCGATGTGCGGATACTGCGCAGGCCGCCGCTCCGACAGATAGGCGATCTGCAGGTTCGCCGACCAGTGCTCGATGTGCTGCGCAAATCCGGTCCAGACGAATCCGACAATGGCGGCGAGCGCCGCAACCGCGGCGGTGATCAGGGTTCTGGCGCCGATACGCGCGGTCATGCGGCTGAGGTGCTTTGTTGCGGCTGCGAAACCGTACCGGAGGAAGGCGGCGCCAACCTATCACACCGCTCCGCGCCTTGAACTAACGAGTCGGCCTGGCGGGCTTCCAGTCGCGGGCGCGCTTGTGAGCGTCGTAGACGTCGATCGGTCCCATGGACCGCTCGATCAGGTCGCGGGTCGAGACCGCCACCTCGATGCCGCGCGCCGCCGAGATGTTGATCCACATGCAGGCCTCGACCTCGTCCCGACCGACGCCGCGGCCGTTGTAATACATCGTGCCGAGGTTGAACTGCGCGAGCGCGTCGCCCTG
>CAZGSW010000325.1:0-2933 GCA_964528635.1 uncultured Rhodoplanes sp.
AGGTTCTTGGGGTCTCCGGGGTGGGGATCGACGACAGCTTCTTCGAGCTTGGCGGCGACAGCATCATGTCGATCCAGCTTGTAAGCCGGGCGCGGCGGGCCGGGCTTGTGATCACGGCGCGTTCGGTATTCCAGCATCAGACGGTTGCGGCGCTGGCGGCCGTTGCCGGTTCGGCGGAAGACGCGACCGTGCCGGCCGACATTGCGGTGGGCGGGCTTCCGGCCACGCCGATCATGCATTGGCTGCTGCAGGGCGGTGACGCATTCGACGGCTTCCATCAGGCGGTTCTGCTGCGGGTGCCGGCCGGATTGCATGAAGATCATTTGCGCCGGGCCCTGCTGGTGCTGCTGGAGCACCACGATGCGCTGCGGTTGCGCCTGAGGTGTGCGGGGCCCGGCGAGGAGGCCTCGTTCGAGGTCATGCCGCCGGGCCAGGCCATGGACGTCCTGCGGCGCGTCGACGTGCGGGAGAAGGATGAAGCGTCGCTGCTGCGATGCATGTCCGGCGAGGCGCAGGCTGCGCGAGAGCGGCTTGCGCCGTCGACGGGAGCAATGGTTCAGGCGGTCTGGTTCGATGCTGGCCCCGCGCGCTCCGGCCGTCTGCTGCTTGCGATCCACCATCTTTGCGTTGACGGGGTGTCGTGGCGGATTCTGGTGCCTGACCTTGTGGCGGCCTGGCAGGCGATTGCCGTCGGGCGGAACCCGTCGCTGCCGCCGCGCAGCGCGTCGTTCCGGCGGTTTGCCCACAGGCTTGCGGATCATGCGCAGGAGCCGGCGCGTGTGGCGGAGCTGCCGTTCTGGACCGGCCTGCTGGATGCACCGTCGCTGCGGCTTCTGGACGATGAACTCGATGCGGCGCGCGACGTTGCGGCCACGGCGGGTCATCTGAGGCTGACGCTGCCGGCCGCCGTCACCGGCGCATTGCTGACGCGGGTGCCGGCCGCGTTCCATGGCGGCGTCAACGACGTGCTGCTGACAGGGCTGGCGCTGGCGGTCGCGGACTGGTGCCGCGGCCGGGACGCCGGACATGGCGGTGCCGCGGTGCTGCTCGATGTGGAAGGCCATGGCCGCGAGGAGATCTTTGCCGGTCTCGACCTGTCGCGCACGGTGGGCTGGTTCACCAGCCTGTTCCCGGTGCGGATTGATCTGGGCGGGGTGAACCTCGACGAGGCGCTGTCGGGCGGTGCGGCGCTGGGACGGCTCCTCAAGAGCGTCAAGGAGCAGCTGCGGGCGCTGCCGGACAAGGGCGTCGGCTATGGAGTGCTGCGCTACCTGAACCGGCAGACGGCGCCGTCGCTTGCCGGCTATGCGGCGCCCGCGCTCGCCTTCAATTACCTGGGGCGCAATCAGGTGGGCAGCCTGCCATCCGGCGGCGTCACGGACTGGTCGCCGGCCGGGGAAGACCTGCCGCTCGGCGGCAGCGATCCTGCGATGCCGCTGGGCCACGGCATCGAGATCAACGCGCATGCGTTCGATGGCGAACACGGCCCCACCCTGGTCGCGGACTGGTCGTTTGCACCGGCCCTGATCGGGGAGGCCGCGGTGCGCGATCTGGCGCAGGGCTGGTTCCGTGTTCTTGAGGCGCTGGTGCGGCACGCAGCGCAGTCCGGCGCCGGCGGCCGCACGCCGTCCGACCTGCCGCTGGTCGCGCTCTCGCAAGGCGAGATCGAGCGGCTGGAGCGGCAGTATCTCCGGATCGAGGACGTGCTGCCGCCGACGCCGCTGCAGGAAGGGCTTCTGTTCCATGCGCACTATGACGAGCGGTCGTCCGACGTCTACACGGTGCAGCTCGAGCTCGACTTCGAGGGGGCGCTGGACGGGGCGCTGCTGAACCGTGCCGCGCAGGCCCTGATCGACCGCCACGCCAGCCTGCGCAGCGGCTTTGTGCACGAGAACCTGGACCGTCCGGTGCAGGTGGTCGTGCCGCAGGCCCCTGCCGCGTGGCGCCTGCTCGATCTGACCGCGCTTGCCGAACCTGAGTCCGCGGTCGAACTGGCCCGTGTCGCCGCGGAGGAGCGCAGCGCGCGGTTCGATCTCGCCCGGCCTCCGCTGTTGCGATTTGCCTTGTTCCGTCTGGCCGCGCAGCGCCACCGGCTGCTGATCACCAACCACCACATCCTGATGGATGGCTGGTCGGCGCCGATCCTGGTCCGGGAGCTGCTGGCGCTGTACGCCGGCAACGCCGATCCTGCGGCGCTGCCGCCGGTGCCCTCCTGCCGTCTCTATCCGGCTTGGCTGGCAACGCAGGACCGTGCGGCCGCAGCTGAGGCCTGGCGGAGTGCGCTGTCGGGCCTGGAAGAGCCGACCCTGCTGGGCTCCCGCGATCGCTCCCGTGCGCCCGGAATGCCGGAGCAGGTCACGCTGACGCTCGATGCGGCGCTCAGCGCGGCGCTGAACCAGGTCTCGAGGCAGCAGGGCGTGACCGCCAACACCGTCGTGCAGGCGGCGTGGGCGCTGCTGCTCGGCCGCATGACCGGGCGCGACGACGTGGTGTTCGGCGTGACGGCCGCGGTGCGCCCGCCGGAGATCGCCGGCATCGAGAGCATGATCGGGCTCTACATCAACACGCTGCCGCTGCGGGTCGCGCTGCCGGCGGCGGAGCCGCTGTCGTCGCTGCTGCGGCGGATCCAGGACGGCCAGTCGCGCCTGATGGCGCATCAGCATTTGGGATTGGCCGAGATCCAGGAGAGCGCCGGGCTCGGCGAACTGTTCGATACGCTGATCGTGTTCGAGAACTATCCGGTCGAGCGCAGCGGCGCCGGTCTTGAGACCCGCGGCGTTCGGCTCGCCGGCGTCGGCGGCCGCGATGCCACCCACTATCCGCTGGCGCTGATCGCGATGCCGGGAGAGCGGCTGACGCTGCGGCTCGACTACCAGCCCGACCTGTTCGACCGGTCGAGCGTGGAGGCGCTGGTGGAGCGTCTTGAGCGCCTT
>CAZGSW010000326.1:0-2909 GCA_964528635.1 uncultured Rhodoplanes sp.
TACTGCTCCATCACCGGCGTGGGCTTCGCCGCCGGATCGGGCGGCGGGTCCTCGTTCAGCGGGATCGAGCGGGCGGCGTCCATGACGGGACGCTAGCAGATGGGGGGCGGGCTTTCATTCGCGCGAGCGGAACTGGCCACAGGACGGATCGACACGGCACCAAAGCAGAAGGCCGGCCGCCCCGCCTGGAGCGACCGGCCTGTGCGGTCTCGCGTGACCGGCCGGCGGGTCAGTACGCCACGCCGAGCAGAAGCGGAAACCGGAACGGGGCGTTCTGCCGGGTCACCGCGGCGTTCTTTCTGGCGGTGCCGATTTTGATCTTCTGGCGGAGCGGCGCGACCGCCTTTTCGGGCAGGCACACCTCGGCGGCCATCGCCGCGGCATAGCTTTCGGCGGCGGTGGGATCGTCGAGCGAGAGACCGGCGTTCGCCTGGGTGGCGAGGCCGGCCGACGCGCAGATCATCACGGCGGCGGCCGTTAAACGTGCTGTTCGGAACAAATCGAACCTCCTGGCTTGCGGAGCCCGCTGGCTGAAGCAGGCTGACGGAGAAAGACGAGGGTTGGTCGCCCGCCGTTACAGGATGGTTCAATAAATCGTCGTGGAACCCGCAGCCGGTTCCACTCAGGCGGCCCGCCGGCCTGCAACCGCCTCGCCGAACGCCTGGAAGATCGTCCGGTTGACCGGATTGGTTTGCGGATCGTATTCCGCGTGCCATTGCACACCGAGCGCAAAGCCCGGTGCGTCGGCAATGCGGATCGCTTCGATGGTGCCGTCGTCGGCGACGCCTTCGACGATGACGCGGCAGTCGACGTTGAGGATGCCCTGGCCGTGCAGTGAATTCACCCGGATGGTGTCCTTGCGGTAAAGCTGCGCGAACGTGCCGCCGGGCGTGAGATGCACATCGTGCCGGTCGCTGAAGATGACGGTCTGGTCCGGATGGATCTCGCCGTTCTCAAGCCGCGGCATGCGGTGGTTCACCCGTCCGGGCAATTCGCGGATTTCCGGATGCAGCGTGCAACCGAACGCGACGCTCATCTCCTGCAGGCCGCGGCAGATGCCGAACAGCGGCACGCCGCGGGCGACGCATGCCTCGGCCACGGCGAGCGCCACCGCGTCACGGCGCTCGTCGTAGGGTTCGTGCCGCGGGTCGGGTTCGACGCCGAACCGGCTGGGATGCACGTTGGCGCGGCCGCCGGTGAGCAGGATGCCGTCGACTGCGTCGAGCAGTGCGCCGATGTCCGTCAGTTCGGGACAGCCCGCAAACATCAGGGGCAGGGCGCCGGTGACGTCCGCGACGGCCTTGAGGTTTTTCTCGCCGACGCGCTGGGACGGGAATCGGTTCTCTGCCAGGTGGGTGTTGCCGATCACCCCGATGACGGGCCGCTTCATGGGCTGCGTTCTCAACAATTGGCGGCAAATCTGGCGGTCCATTCCGGGCCGCGCAAGAGCGTTGTCGGTGGATGAGCCATGACCGGTGTGCGTAACGGAGAAGGCCGGGCAGGAGCCCGGCCTTCTGCTTGTCCGATTTGCCCGGAACGGGCGGCTGCGGCGGTCACCTCACCAGCGTCTGGCCGGTGATGCGCTCGAGATTGCCGTACATGATGGCCTTGCGCTTGGCCTTGGACATGTCGATGCCGTCGAGGATCTTCAGGGTCTCGCGGATGTACATGGTGCCCTTTTCCGGATCGAACGGGCAGTCCGAGGCGAACACGATCTTGTCGTTCGGGAAGAACGCCAGTCCGCAGATGGTCGCCGGCTTGCCGGTGAACGCGGCGGTATCGGCGTAGAAGTCGTTCTTGAAGTAGTCGAGCGGGCGCTTCTTCAGCGACTTCGCCACCTTCTGCAGGTCCTCGTCGGAGGTGCGGGCGCCGATCTGGTCCCAGCCCGGGCCGATGCGGCCTTCCAGCATCGGCACGATGCCGCCGAAGTGGTGGGTGATGATCTTCAGGTTGGGGTTGCGGTCCATGATCTTGGAGAACACCAGCCGCGACATCGCGGCGGCGGTCTCGTAGGACCAGCCGAACGTCCACCAGATTTCGTACTTCGACTTGGTCTCGGTCTGGTAGTCCGGGAACTTGGCGCCGCGCGAGGGATGCAGCCAGACCGGCTTGCCGTTCCTGTTCATCTCCTTCCAGAACGGAGCGAACTCGGGATTGTCGAGCGGCTTGCCGGCGACGTTGGTGTAGATCTGCACGCCGAGCGCGCCGTTCTTGAGCGCGCGCTTCACCTCGCGGACGCCGGCGTCGGGCGCGCTGAGCGGCACCTGCGCGACCCAGCCGGGGAAGTGATCGCGGTGCTTCTCGCACAGCTCGGCGAAGCCGTCGTTGATGATCTTGGCGTATTCCTCCGCCTGGTTCGGGTCGGAGGTCATGATCTCCAGCGGCGGCATGCCGTAGGACAGCACCTGGGCGTAGTCCTTGAACTTGTCGACCACCTTGAGCCGGATGTTCAGGTCGTAGATGCAGGGCACGCCCTTCATGCGCTTGCCGATGTCGGCGTAGGAGCCGACCGACAGCACCTCCTTGTAGAAGCGGTTCGGAATGAAATGGGTGTAGGCGTCAATCCGCATCATCTTCATGGTCCTCCCAGGGTCGCCGCCTGTTTATAGCGGCAACCGGATTTGTCGAGTGGGTTATTCCACTGTCATCACCGGGCCGGCGCCATAAGCGCGTTTACGCGCGTCCATAGCCCGTCGAAGACGGGCGTGAACGCCCTGACCGACGCGCTATGGCGCGAGTCCCGGTGATCCCGATTCATTTTGGCACTCCTTGTGCTTACCTGGTACCTGGAATCATAGCTCGGTGATACGGTCGTCATCGCGAGGAGCGAAAGCGACGAAGCGATCCAGACTTACGTTCGCGCCCCTGGATTGCTTCGCTTCGCTCGCAATGACGGCGCCCCGTGAATC
>CAZGSW010000327.1:0-606 GCA_964528635.1 uncultured Rhodoplanes sp.
ACGACCTCGCGAAGTCCGCGTTCCAGCTCGACAAGCTGCCGCGCGGCATGGAGCCCGGCCTGTATGAAACCGCGACCTACCGCGCGCACAGCGGCAATTTCCCGAACGGCGCGCATGTCTGCGAGGTGGAGATCGATCCGGATACCGGCGTCACCGACATCGTCGGCTACTGGGTGGTGGACGACGTCGGCACCGTCATCAACCCCATGCTGGTGAAGGGCCAGATCATGGGCGGCATCGCCCAGGGCATGGGTCAGGTGCTGATGGAGGACAAGGCCTATGACGCCGACGGCCAGGTCGTCACCGGCTCGTTCATGGACTACGCCATGCCGCGTGCCGCGCACTTCTGCAGCGTGACCATCGAGGACAACCCGGTGCCGACGCCGACCAATCCGCTCGGCGTCAAGGGCGCGGGCGAGGCCGGCACGGTCGGCTCGCTGTCGGCCGGGGTGAACGCCATCGTCGATGCGCTGTCGGTGCTGGGCATCGAGCATATCGACACGCCCTGCACGCCGTATCGGGTGTGGCGTGCGATCCATGACGCGAAGGCGGGTTAGTCAAGAACGTTCCGCGCACTCGGTTCACCTCTCCCCGCTTGCGGGGAGA
>CAZGSW010000327.1:616-2882 GCA_964528635.1 uncultured Rhodoplanes sp.
ACAATTCTGTCGATAAGATTGCCCCTCACCCCAGCCCTCTCCCCGCAAACGGGGAGAGGGAGCACACTGCCGATGCTGCTTGGGTATCCGCAAAAACGAAGTGCGGCGGCATCGCTGCCGCCGCACTCGCATCACACCATCATTGGCGGTGGATCAGCGCCAGTTGCGATGGTTGTGGTGCTTGCCGTGATTGTGGTGGACGTGACCGTGATGCCGGTTCCAACCGTAATGCCGGTGCCAGCGATGATTCTTGTGGCCGTAATAACGACCATGATCGCGATGCACCTTCTTCTTGGTCACGGTCACGGTGTGGGCCTCGACCGGCGTGGTCGCAACGGCCGGCACGGCAATGCCGATGGCGGCGGCAGCAGCGAGTGCGAGAACGATCCTTCGCATGTTCCTCTCCTTGCATGGGCGACTTCGCCCGTGAGGAGACAATGGAAAACAATGCGGACCGTTTCAGGTCAGCCAAATTATGTTTGCGCAATGTACGTGAACCCGGCTTCAGCTAGCTGAAGCCACGTTCATTCGCGGCGCGATCTGTTCTTGCCCGCAAGCGACATCGCGGCGCGATACGCGAACACCATGCCCGGACCGAGCGTGATGCCGGGACCGGGGTAACGGCCGCGCATGATCGAGGCCATGTCGTTGCCGCACGCATAGAGACCCGCGATCGGCTTGCCGTCGGTATCGAGTACACGGCCATCGGCATCGGTCTTCAATCCGATGCTCGAACCGAGCGTCGAGGGATAGACCGCCATCGCGTAGAACGGAGCCTTCACAATCGGACCAAGGCACGGATTGGGCCTGTGCTCCGGATCGCCGTTGTGGCGGTCGAATTCTGTCGAGCCCTTGCCGAACGCATCGTCGATCCCACTCTGCGCGGCGCGGTTGTTCTGCGCCACGCTGGCGCGCAGCCCCGATGCATCGACGCCGATCCGAACCGCCAGTTCGTCGAGCGTATCGGCCTCGGCGAGATAGCCGTCGGCCACGAACCGCCGCCAGCTCCGGAAGCCCGGCGGCACGCGGCCAAGGCCGTACTTTTCGATGAACGTGCGGTCGCAGACGAGCCACGCCGGGACGGTCGGCACGGTCCGGTGCGAGCGGTGCATGCCCTCGACGAAGTCGTGATACGACACCGCCTCGTCGACGAAACGGCGGCCCTCCGCATTGACCGCGATGACCCCCGGCCTGGCGCGATCCAGCGACAGATGCGGATAGGCGCCGCGCCCGCCCCTGAGCCATGACGTATCCGACACCGGCGACCAGAACACCGGCGCGGCGTGATCGTCCTCGATGGCGGCGCCGGCCGCACGCGCGATCCACATGCCGTCACCCTGCGCGCCTGCGAACGCAACCGCGTGAGCCATCGGCGGGCGGACGTAATCGTTGAGCCGCTCGACGCTGCCGCCGAAGCCGCCGGTCGCCAGCACGACCGCGCGACGCGCGCGGATCGTCCGCGTTGCGCCGTCGACGGACAGCACCGCGCCGGTCACGCGGCCGCCTTCGACGGCAAGCTCCTGAAGCGCCGCGTTGAGCAGCACCGGCACCTTCCGGAGGCGCAGGCTGTAGAACAGCCGCGCCACCAGCGCGTTGCCCATCATCAGCCGGGTGCCGCGCGGATGGCGCAGCCGGTCGGTGAAATGCCGCCACAGCCGCGACAGCGCGCCTTTGAAGTTGGCGAGAGAGGCGAACGGCCGGGTCAGCGGCTCGATGTCGTCGCGGCCGATGCTCATGCCGCCGAGCGCCATGAACTCGCCGATCGGCGGCCGCACCAGTGCGAAGTCGCGGCCGAGCAGGCGGCCGTCGAACGGCACCGGCGCCAGCGCGCGGCCGGCGAGCGTGGTGCCCGGGCGGTTCGACAGATAGTCGGGGTGTTTTGCGTAAGGCGCGAACTTCACCTCGGTGTGGCGGGCGAGATAGTCGACCACGCCGGGACCGGTCGTGAGATATGCCTCGCGGCGGTTGTCCGGTGCGGGACCGATAACGGAATCGAGATAGGCGCGCACGTCTTCGGGGCTGTCGGCAAAGCCCGCCTCGCGCGCCTGCGACGTGCCTGGCACCCAGATGGTTCCCGCCGACGTCGCACTGGTGCCGCCCACCTGGGCAGACTTCTCGACCAGCAGCACATCGAGCCCCTCGATCGCGCAGACCAGTGCCGCGGTCATCCCGGCGGCACCGGCGCCGACGACGAGCACGTCGACTTCGGGGGGCGTGTCCTCGTTCATCTGCTTATCGATAGGGGATGGCTGCTCGGTTGCCTATC
>CAZGSW010000328.1:0-2827 GCA_964528635.1 uncultured Rhodoplanes sp.
GCGATGGTGCCCTTGACGCCGTCGAGCGCGCGATCCAGCGCCTTCAGGCCGTATTGCCGGGCCTTGTCCGGATGCTGCTGCATCCAGGGCTCGTCGATCTGCACGATGTCGGCGCCGGCCGCGAACAGGTCCTTGATCTCGGCGTTGACCGCGGCGGCGTAGTCCAGCGCCATTTCCAGCGGATCCTTGTAGAAATCGTTCTGCGCCTGCTGCGACATCGTGAACGGGCCGGGCACCGTCATCTTGATGACGCGCGCCGTGCTGGCGCGCAGGAACTGCACGTCCTTGACCTCGACCGGATGCTTGCGCCGCACCTTGCCGACGATGCGCGGCACCGGATTGGGATGGCCGGAGCGGTCCAGCGCGGTGCCCGGATTGTCGATGTCGACGCCCTCCAGCGCCGTGGCGAAGCGGTTCGAATAGCTTTCGCGGCGGATTTCGCCGTCGGTGACGATGTCGAGCCCGGCCCGCTCCTGATCGTGGATGGCGAGCAGCGTCGCGTCGTCCTGCGCCTGATCGAGGAACTCCGGCGCGACGCGCCACAACTCAAGGGCGCGCACCCGCGGCGGAAAACGGCCCGCAAGATTCTTGCGGTCCAGCAGCCAGTCCGGCTGCGCGTAGGAACCGACGAGCGAGGTGGGCAACAGCGGCAGCGTCATGAGCGATCCTCCCGGCGGGGGCGATCATCCGCCGCCAGCCCGGCGCGGGCAAGCGTTGTGCGTCAACCGCTGCAACGTGTAGTCTCGAAAGACAGAAATGGAGGTCCCGCCATGCTGACGCGCCGATCCATCCTCATCGCGCCCGCTCTTGCCGCGCTCGCTGTGCCGGCCCTGGCCCAGACCTACCCGGCCGGCCCGATCACCATCGTCGTCGCGTTTCCTCCCGGCGGCAGCATCGATGCGGTGATGCGCGCGATGGCGCCGAAGCTGCAGGAGCGGCTCGGCAAGCCCGTCGTGGTGGAGAACCGCGTCGGCGGCGGCGGCGTGATCGCCACCAACTCGGTCGCCAAGGCTGCGCCCGACGGGCTGACGCTGCTGGCCTCGGCCAGTTCTCTGGCCGCAAACCCGAAGCTCGCCAAGTCGCTGCCGTTCGACACCATGAAGGACCTGCAGTCGGTGTCGCTGGTGTTCCGCACGCCGCTGGTGCTGGTGGTGAACCCGAGCGTGCCGGCCAAGTCGGTATCCGAGCTGATCGCGCTGCTGAAGAAGGAACCCGGCAAGCTGAACTACGCCCACGGCGGTCCCGGTTCGGCGATCCATCTCGCCGCCGAACTGTTCAAGACCATGACCGGCACGCAGATGAACGGCGTGGCCTATCGCGGCGCGCCGCTCGGCCTCAACGATGTGATCGCAGGTCACGTCTCGCTGATGTTCGCCGACGTCGGCGCGGCGATCGGCAACGCCAAGGCCGGCAAGGTACGCCCGCTCGGCGTCACCTCGACCGCGCGCATCCCCGCGCTGCCGGACGTGCCGACCATCGCGGAGGCCGGCGTGCCGGGCTTCGACGCCGTCGGCTGGACGCTGATCTCCGCCCCGGCCGGCACGCCCCAGCCGGTGATCGACCGGCTCGCCGCCGAGTTCAAGACGATCGCCGCCATGCCGGACATTCGAAACATCCTCCTCAAGATCGGTGCCATTCCGGTTGAGAGCCCGCCTCCCGCAGAATTGCAGACGTTTCTCGCTTCCGAAATCGATCGCTGGGGTGGCATTATCGAGCGAGCCGGGGTCGCCAGATCTCAATAATTGCTGATTGCCGGGCCGCCGGCGGAATTTGGAATTGTCGATGAGCGAAGAGGCATTGCTGCGCGAGAAGACCGCGACACTGACGCGGATCCTCAACCTTCAGGGCACCATCGGAATGTTCGGGCACGTATCGGTCCGCGTGCCCGGCACCGACCGCTGCTTCATCAGTCCGGGCGCATCGACCGAGAAGACCACGGTGCGGCCGGAGCACATGTTCGTCTACAACATCGACGGCACCATCATCGAGCATCCCGGCGGGCTCATTCCGCTGGAATGGCGCATCCACACCCAGATCCACCGCGACCGGCCGGACGCCATGTGCGTGGTGCACATGCATGCGCCGCACGCCCGCGCGCTCGGCATCGCGAAGAAGCCGCTGCAGCCGGTGTTCCTGCACGGCTCGTTCCTCTGCACCGGAGTGCCGACCTGGAACAATCCGCGGCTGGTGGTGAACGACGACCAGGCCGCGGACCTGTCGCGTGCGTTGGGCCAGCACAGCGTGGCGCAGATGCGCGGCCACGGCACCGTGGTGACCGGCAAGACCGCCGAGGAGGCGCTGTTCTGCTGCACGTTCCTCGAGGAGAACGCGCAGATCCAGCTTCAGTCCGAGATCATGGGCGGCGCCATCCCGCTCAGCGAGGACGAGGCCCGCGACTGCATGGAAGGCACGTTCAGCCCGCGCCTGTTCGCGCTGCTGTGGACGTTCTACGAGCAGAAGGTGCGGCTGGGGTAGCGCGTTCTGCTTTGACTGAATCGCTGCCACGCACTGGGTTCACCTCCCCCGCTTGCGGGGGAGGTCGACGGCCGAAGCCGTCGGGAGGGGGCAGTTCGCGAACCCTCGCGTCCATTCAGCTTCCAGGTACACCCCCTCCCCAGCCCTCCCCCGCAAGCGGGGGGAGGGAGCGCACTGCCGATGACGGACTGCTTCAGTCAAAATCGGAACGACCCTACGCCGACAAGCTCATCTCCAGCACGCGGGCGACGTGGAGCGCGTCGCGTCCGGCGCCGTCGTGGATCTGGTGGCGGCACGAGGTGCCGTCGGCGACCACGATGGTGTCGGCATCCGCCTTGCGCACCGCGGGCAA
>CAZGSW010000329.1:0-2787 GCA_964528635.1 uncultured Rhodoplanes sp.
CATGTGCAGGAGGTGATCGCCTCCCTCGCACCGAACGATTCGAAGGCCCGGCTCACCGGACTCGGGGTTCGCGTCATCGAGGGCGAGGCCAGGTTCACGGATGCTTCGACCGTGGCGGTCGGCGACGCCTTCGAAATCAAGGCACGGCGCTTCGTCATCGCAACCGGGTCCGTACCGAACATCCCTGCTATCGAGGGGCTCGACAAGACGCCCTTCCTCACCAACGAGACCATCTTCGAGGCGCGCGAGCGGCCCAAGCATCTGATCGTGATCGGCGCCGGGCGGGTCGGCCTCGAACTGGCGCAGGCCTTCCGGCGTCTCGGCTCCGACGTCACCGTGCTGGAGGCGGCGCAGCCGCTGGCCCGCGAGGACGCCGAATGCGCCGCGGTGGTGCTCGATCAACTGGTTCGCGAAGGCGTCGCGATCCGCAGCCACGTAAGTATCGCGCGCGTCAAGCGCGTGCGGTCGCGGGTCGAGGTGACACTGGCCGGCCAGGATAGCGAGGAGACCATCGAAGGCAGCGATCTCCTGATCGCCACCGGCCGCGAACCCACGGTGGAAGGCCTCGGCCTCGAGGCCGGAGGCATTCGTTACAATGCCGCCGGCATCTCGGTGGACCGGCGGATGCGCACCTCGAACCGCCGGGTCTATGCCATCGGCGACGTCACCGGGCAGGCCGCGTTCACCCACGCGGCCAATCATCATGCCGGACTGGTGATCCGGAACGCCCTGTTCCGGCTGCCGGCAAAGGCCGATCCCGACGCCATCCCGCGCGTCACCTTCACCGATCCCGAGCTGGCCCATGTCGGGCTGCGGGAGGAGGACGCGCGCCGCAGGCGGGCGATCCGCGTGCTTCGCTGGCCCTATCACGAAAACGACCGCGCCCAGGCCGAGCGGGCGACCCGCGGTCACATCAAGGTGATCGCCGACCCGAAGGGCAGGATCCTGGGCGTGACCATCGTCGGCGCCTCGGCGGGCGAATTGATCGTGCCGTGGACGCTGGCGATGTCGCAGCGGCTGAATATTCGCACCATGGCCGGAATTGTGGTGCCCTATCCGACGTTTTCGGAGATAAGCAGGCGGGCGGCGACCGACTTTTTTACGCCGCGATTTCGCCGACCATGGGTGCGGCGCCTTCTGGGTTTCCTGAGGCGATTCGGCTGACGGATATGGCGGACGACAACACCGGGAAGAGCACGGCAGACGGCCACCGGGCCTCGCGCATCGGGCTGTCCGGCCGCCTGCTGCTGCTCACGCTGTCGTTCGTGATGCTCGCCGAAGTGCTGATCTATGTGCCGTCGATCGCCAACTTCCGGCTCAACTGGATCCAGGACAAGCTCGGCGTGGCGCACACCGCCGCGCTGGTGCTCGAGCCGGGCAGCGACCGGGTCGTGCCGGAGGCACTGATCAAGCGTGTGCTCGATTCGATCGACGCCAAGGCCGTGGCGCTCAAGATGGGAAACAAGCGTTACCTGCTGGCGCTGTCCGAGAATCCGCCGATGGCGCATCAGGACGTCGACATCCGCGACGTCTCGGCCCTGGACGCCATCTTCGGCGCATTCGACGCGCTGCTGCTGAGCCGCAACAGCGACGTGCTGCGCGCGGTCGGCCCCGCCCCGATGGGCGGCGATTTCGTCGAGATCGTCATCGAGATGGGGCCGCTGCGCAAGGCGATGCTGCGCTTCTCCGTCAACGTGCTGCTGCTCTCGCTGATCATCTCGGCGATCACCGCCGCGCTGGTGTACCTCGCGCTGCATTATCTGCTGGTGCGGCCGATGCGGCGCATCACCGCCAACATGATGGCGTTCCACGCCGACCCGGAGAATCCGGATCGCGTGATTGTGCCGTCGGGCCGTCGCGACGAGGTCGGCGTTGCCGAACGCGAGCTTGCCGCCATGCAGGGCGACATCGCCTCGATGCTGCATCAGAAGAGCCGGCTCGCGGCGCTCGGCCTTGCCGTGTCCAAGATCAACCACGACCTGCGCAACCTGCTGGCGTCCGCGCAACTGTTCTCCGAGGGCCTGTCGAGCCTGCCTGACCCGCGGGTGCAGCGCTTCGCGCCGAAGCTCATGCGCTCGCTGGAGCGCGCCATCGAGCTGTGCCAGTCGACGCTGTCCTACGGGCGCGCGCAGGAATCGCCGCCGGTGCGCCGGCGGGTGACGTTCGAGCCGCTGGTCGAGGAGGTGCGCGAGACGCTGGGCCTCGCCGACGTCGCGCAGATCGGCTGGATCGTGTCGGTGGAGCGCGGCATGACCGTCGACGCCGATCGCGACCAGTTGCTGCGCGTGCTGCTCAACCTGACGCGCAACGCGGCGCAGGCGCTGGAGGCGCGCGCGCCCAACGATCCGTTGCGCGACCAGATCCGCATCAGCGGCCGCCGCGAGGGCTCGGTGGCGGTGATCGAGGTGGCCGACACCGGCCCCGGCTTTCCGGAAAAGGCGCGCGAACACCTGTTCGAGGCGTTCCAGGCGTCGAGCCGCACCGGCGGCACCGGGCTCGGCCTCGCCATCGCGGCGGAACTGGTGCGCGCCCACGGCGGCACCATCGGGCTGGTGGAAGGGACCGTCGGCGCCACGTTCCGCATCGTCATCCCCGACCGCGCGGTGGAACTCGACGCGCACCGCAAGCGGGCCTAGCGCGGGATGACTTGCCCTTGAATCGTCATCTCGCTTTAGCTCTTTGTTTGAGCATGATCTTTTCCGAAAACCGGTTCCCACTTTTCGGGATCATGCTCTAGAGCATGATCGGTTCACGTTGAAGCGTATCCTGCGTTTGCGAAGTAGTTGG
>CAZGSW010000330.1:0-2786 GCA_964528635.1 uncultured Rhodoplanes sp.
CGCCCCCGATCCGCCCGGTTGACGCGGCCGCGCCCCTCACGTGGATCGAGACAGTCCCGGTAATATATTCCTATAGGAATTAAGTCAATAACTTTTGCGGCCTCTCCCCCTCCAGGGGAGAGTGGACAGAGCATGCCGCGCCTGCGCCGCAACGATAACGCCGGCCGCTACATCGTCTCGTCGATGAAGTCCCGCATCAGCATGAACGCGGTGCGGCACAGCTTCTCGTCGTACATCGAGCTCGGCATGTGGTTCGCGGCCGGATCGCAGAACGAGTGCAGGCCACGGCCAAAGGTCACGACGTGCCAGTCCACCCCGGCGCCAGCCAGCTCCGCCTCCAGCGCGTCCATCTTGTCCTTCGGCGTGATCGGATCGGCGCGGCCGTGCACGGCCAGCACGCGGCCCTTGACGTTGCAGGGCGTGCCGGGAGCGACGGGATTGGGATTGGTGACATGGAACACCACCACCGCCTTGAAATCCGCACCCGCGCGCGCCTGTTCCAGCACGAAGCCGCCGCCCGCGCAGAACCCGATGCCCGCCACCTTGCCGGGATCGATCAGGCCGCGCTTGTCGGCCTCCGCCACCAGCGCCTTGTAGGCGGCGTTGCCGCACGCCAGCGTGAACGGCAGGTCGGTGTGGACGGCGCGCATTCCGGCGCCGAGCTCCTCGCGGGTCTTCGGCTTGTCGCCGTACCCCTTGCCGAACATGTCGGCCATCAGCACGACGTATTCCTTGCCGGCCACGGTTCGGGCCTGCTCGATGGTGTCCTTGTGGATGCCCTTCCAGTCCGGCTGGTCGAACACCGCGGTGCGTTTTCCCTTGACGCTGTCGTCATAGACGATCGCGCCCTCGAACTGCCGGCCGTTGACCTCGTACGGCACCCTGATTTCGGCCATCGGTCTCCCTCGCACTGTTCTGACAGGAACATTGTAGGGCTTTTGCAGCGCAACCGTCCACGCGGGAAGCCGCCGCCACGACGGAAATTGCGGCAATATTCAATAAGTTGCGCAACGGATTCACCGCACAAGCGGCCGCCGTTCGTTGCAAACGCAACGGCGATCAATCGTCGTGGCGGCGACCCCTCCGGTATCGGCCGGTGCGAAAAGACTGGGCTATTCAGCGAATTCGTGTTTCAAATGTACGAAACCCACGGAATTCAGGGAGCCGCCCCCATGCAAGCCCTCGTCCTGTTTGTCATTCTTGTCGTCGTCCTCAACCTGATTACTGGCGGCATCTGCACGATCATCGAGGGGTTCTCGCCCTACGCGGGGCTGATGGCGTTCCTCGGCTTCTTCGTCGTCAACTTCCTGATCGCATGGAAACTGGCGGTCTATCTGACCGAGCGGTTCCTGCTGACCGAGGCGCAACGCGCCGCCAACGAGCAGCACATGAAAGCCCTGCGCGGCGGCGGCGCCTGACATCGTCCGAGCGATTTCCGGTTGCCAGGCCCGGATCGCTGCGAAGCGGTCCGGGCTTCATGTTTTATTCGACGCGCATGATACGCGGTGGGCGCGACGCTGACGGCAATACCGCGACGTGACGCAACACACCCATTGCGCAGACAGCAATTTGCGGCATCCGTCCTGCCGTGCGCAGGATTCTGCGCAGGCTTCCATGAAGGATCGACAACAGCATTCCTGAAACTGGACCGACAACAGCATTCCTGAAACGAGGTCAATCGACGCAGCGGCAGATGGCCCGGTGTCCAAGCGACTTCGCACCCGTTGGCATGACGTTGGGGCAATCCAGAAAACTCCCGGAGGATGGAATGCAAGTCATCGTCATCTTCGCTGTTCTCGTCGTTATCCAGAACACGATCACAGCCACCATCTGCTCGTTCATCGAAGCGTATTCCGCGTACGCCGGCCTGATGGCGTTCCTCGGCTTCTTTGTTGCCAACTTCGTCGTCGCCTGGCTTCTCGCCGTGCACATCACGGAGCGCTACCTGCTGACCGACGCGCAGCGTGCTGCCAACGAAGAGCATCTGAGGATAGTCCGCGGCGGCGCGCGCTAGCAGTCTCACCGCACCCGGCACAGATCGACGGTCCGCTCCACGGAGCGGACCGCTCGTCCCGACAGATACGGGAGGCTACCGCCCCGCGGCGTAGCCCTGCATGCCGCGCGGGTTGGCGGCGGCTCTGCGGCGCGGATCGAGTCGCGAGGCTGCGGTGAGGCGGCCTTCCGACCATTCCGGCTCGACCTCGACCTTGTGACCGCGGCGCGAAAGCTCGTCGCGCGTCGCCTTCGGCACCCGGCTCTCGATCTGCAGCACACCGGGCCGCGAGGTGCGCGGCCAGAACGAGATCGGGAAGTGCTCGGAGTGCCAGGCCGGCGCGTCGATCGCCTCGACATAACCCAAGTAAAACTGGCTGAATTCAATAAGGCTTAAGCGTCTGCAAGGCAGTCAACAACGACCTATCAGAAAACAAAGCTTTGCACCATCGGCTTAGCTCCTCGTAGATCGCAGCAATCTGTTTGTCAGCGTCCTTAATGTCTCCGATTACATCCAAGTCGTATCTTTGCGCGGACGAAATTCATACAAAACCGAAAAGATATTCACGGACAAATCTGGCGGCATATTTATCCTCCCGCTGACCCTTTTCGTCCGGTTCCGCTGCGCCTGGAGCCCACCCCTCTCGACAACAGAGGCGGCTACCGCATCTGCGACGAGCTAGGGAGAAAGTGCTAACTCGCTGCAGCATTACATCAACCCTGCTACCGCCCCGCGGCATAGCCCTGCATGCCGCGCGGGTTGGCGGCGGCTCTGCGGCGCGGATCGAGTCGCG
>CAZGSW010000331.1:0-2784 GCA_964528635.1 uncultured Rhodoplanes sp.
GGGGAACACGACGGCGCCGGACGTCGCTAAACAACCGGCGGGCGGAGCGTTGGCTTGAAACCCCAGCGTCATTCCGGGGCAGCCCGCAGGGCCGAGCCCGGAATCCAGAGGAACAGCAGCGCTCTGTGCTCTGGATTCCGGCTCCCGCTTCGCTCGGCCGAAATGACGGAGAATAGTGATCGATGTGAGAATGCATCCAACGATCTCTGGCCTTATTTCCGCAATTCAGGCTTCCTATCTGACAAGGAGCCACGGAGCATCCGATGAACCCGAATTCGTCCCTGATCGATCGCGCCGGCCTCGACCGCAACAAGGTCGGCAAGCTGCTCAGCCGCGGGCTTGAAGGCGCCGACGACGGCGAACTGTTCCTCGAATACAAGCAGTCCGAAATGCTGGTGTTCGACAACGGCCGCCTCAAGCAGGCGACCTATGACACCAATCAGGGTTTCGGCCTGCGCGCGGTCAAGGACGAGGCGGTCGGCTATGCCCACGCCTCCGACGTCTCGGAAGCCGCGATCGAACGCGCCGCCGAAGCGGTCCGCGCGGTCAAGGGCGGACATTCGGGCAGCTTCGCCGCTGCCCCTGCCCGCACCAACCGCAAGCTCTACGGCGACGAGAACCCGCTGGAAGCGCCCGGCTTCGACGCCAAGGTCAAGCTGCTCGAAACCATCGATGCCTACGCCCGCAACAAGGACGAGCGGGTGCGTCAGGTGACGGCAAGCATGGGCGCATCGTGGCAGGTGGTGGAGATCGTGCGTCCGGACGGCGAGACCTATCGCGACATCCGGCCGCTGGTGCGCGTGAATGTCTCGGTGGTCGCAGGCTCCGGCAACCGGCAGGAAACCGGCTCATACGGTTTCGGCGGCCGCGAGGGCTATGGAGAATTCATTGCCACGCATTCGTGGCAGCACGCCGTCGACGAGGCGGTGCGGCAGGCACTGATCAATCTGGAGTCGATCCCAGCCCCCGCCGGGGAGATGGATGTCGTGCTCGGCGCCGGCTGGCCGGGCGTGATGCTGCACGAGGCGATCGGCCATGGCCTCGAGGGCGACTTCAACCGCAAGGGCTCATCGGCCTTTGCCGGACTGATGGGCAAGCAGGTTGCGGCCAGGGGCGTCACCGTGGTGGACGACGGCACGATGGCGAGCCGCCGCGGCTCGCTCTCGATCGACGACGAGGGCACGCCGACCAACCGCACCGTGCTGATCGAGGACGGCATCCTGGTCGGCTACATGCAGGACCGGCAGAACGCGCGGCTGATGAACATGAACCCCACCGGCAACGGCCGCCGCGAAAGCCACGCCCACGTGCCGATGCCGCGCATGACCAACACCTATATGCTGGCGGGCGGGCGCGATCCGGCCGAGATCCTCGCATCGGTGAAGAACGGCATCTACGCCGTGAACTTCGGCGGCGGCCAGGTCGACATCACGTCCGGCAAGTACGTGTTCCAGGTGACCGAAGCCTACAAGATCGAGAACGGCAAGCTCGGCGCGCCGCTCAAGGGAGCGATGCTGATCGGCAACGGCCCGACTGATCTGCATCGCGTCAGCATGGTGGGCAACGACCTCAAGCTCGATACCGGGATCGGAACCTGCGGCAAGGCCGGTCAGGGCGTGCCGGTCGGAGTGGGCCAGCCGACGTTGCGGATGGACCGCATCACGGTGGGCGGCACGGCGTAGCCGCGGACGCGTCCGGTCAGCGCACCACGCCGGACATGCAGCACGGCTTGCGGCGCGGACGGGTGATCCGGTCCTTCAGGTAGCAGCGCGCGCTCGGGCCGTGGTAGCCGGCGCGGACGTAGGTCCAGGCCCGGCAGCGGTTGTCGTCCTCACACGCCTTCTTGCAGGACAGGCCGGAAGGATCGGAAGGCAGATCGAAGCTCCGATAGTCGCCGCCATAGCGGTCGATCGACATTTCCACCGGACCGCTCAGCTTCTCCACCAGCCGGGCGCCCTTGATGCCGGAGACGCAGCATTGGTCTTCCGACACCGGCGGAACCTCGTGCTTCAGCCAGCACGTTGCGTGGCCGCCCCGGGCTCCCGGATAGGAGAACGCCCAGGCGCGGCAGCGCCCTTCCCGCTCGCAACGCGCGGCGCAGGCTGCAGGATCTCCCGAAGGCACCGTGAATCGGGTGTAGTCGCCGCCCGGACGGTCGAAGCCGGCCTGCGCGAAAGCGGCCGAAACGGTCCCTGCGAGGACCGCCAGAACAACCACCGCGGAACGCAAACAGACCGAGAAAAATCGCATCCACTCCATTCCTTCCGGCGATGCGAGCAATATCCGTCATCCTATCGGTCGCCGCCTTGCCGCGTCGAGGGCACCGGTGGCGTCACAGTGACCACGGGCTTGGCGACCTGTGGTCGCAGCGCCCCCGGCTCTGCCCATTCCGGCACAATTTTGCGCATGGGCGTCATGCGGCGGCGTCGCAAGACTTGCATCGATGCCGCATGTCAAACGTTGCCGGCCGCGCGCACAATGCGGCTTTCTGGGTGAGGCCATGCCGGGCCGCCTGACATCGCGAGACATGCAGCGGCAACCGCCGGGGAAGACCGCGCGGGCCGACGTCCATGATATTCTCGCCTGGTTGCTGCTCGCCGCCGTGGGCGTGCTGGCGTTGCTGACCTTCCGGGAGTACGCGATCTCCAACGATGAGGAGGTCCAGCATCGCTACGGCGAGTTGATCCTCGCCTACTACCAGAGCGGCATGACCGACCGCTCGGTGTTCCAGTACAAGAACCTCTATCTGTACGGCGCCCTGTTCGACACGCTCGCAGTGCTGCT
>CAZGSW010000332.1:0-2766 GCA_964528635.1 uncultured Rhodoplanes sp.
GCCGCGCCGCTCGCCGTGCTGCTGACGTTCCCGGCGTCGCGCTACATCGACAGCGCGGCCGTGCTGCTGCCCGCGCTGCCGCTGTTCGCGGCGATCCGGCTGGCGTCGGTGTTGCGCCGGCCGGCCGGTGGCGGCGAAGCGCCTCCCGACCGGCCGTACTGACGCTGCCGCTTGCCTGCCGTTCTACTTGCCCTTCACCGGCAGGACGGCGGCGAACTTCGATCCGCGCACGCACATCTTGCCGCGCGGGTCCTGCCACAGCTTTTCGGTCTGGTGCAGATAACCGAGCGCGCGCGCCACGGTGTTGAAGTCGTACTCCGCGAAGCGCTCCGCGATGTCGGTGTAGTACAGCGGCTCGTTCTCGATCGCGGCGATAATCTTCTTCGCCAGCGTCTCGACCTCGCCCTTGTCGCCCGACTTGCCGGCCTTGTCGGCCTTGCCCTTCACGTAGTCGTCGACCTTGGCCGTCTCGGCGTAGGCGTACGTGATGCGCTCGTAGTGCTCCTTCGGAATATGCTCCGGGATGGTTGCGTCGATGCCGACCTTGGCGCCGATCGGAACCACGCCCGCGCCCTGCAGCAGCGAAGGATCGAGGGGCTTCGCCCGCGCGCCCGGCGCGATGATGATGTCCTTGTCGCCCTGCACGCGGGTGGCGATGGCCCACTCGACGTCCATCGGGTTGTTGAGGTCGATGTCGTCGTCGACCACCACCACATGCTTGAGGTCCATCACCGACAGCGCGGCGAGCAGCGCGTTCTTGCCGTCGCCGGCTGCGCCCTTCTTGATCGAGATGACGGCGTGCCAGAACGCGCAGCCGCCGAGCGTGACGTTGATGTCCTTCACGTCGACGTTGGCGGTCTTCAGCGCCTGGCGGATCGCGGTGTAGCGGGTCGGCGCCGCGAGCCAGGTGTTTTCCCACGGCATGTGCAGGTTGTAGTAGACCGCGTCCTTGCGCATCGCGATCGCCTTGATGCGCACCAGCGGGTTCCAGTGCAGCCCGCCCATCAGGCGGGTGAACTCGCCGAACCGGCCCTCCGGCCAGGTCCAGCCGGTCGGCAGGATTTCCGCCTCCAGCACGATCTCGGCGTCGGCGATGTAGGGCACGTCGATGGTCGAGCAGGGCGCAAGCTCCACCGGCGAGCCGCGCAGACCGCCGGCGATTCCCATTTCATCAACACCAAGGGGCGCACGGAAGCCCGAACCCGCAATTTCGAACGGGTGCGTGCCGATCGAAATCGAGATCGGCAACGGCTCGTTGCGCTCCAGCGCGCGCTGCGCGAACAGCCGCATGTTGTTCGGCGTCACGATGTCGATGCCGGTCAGCGCCTTTTCCTTGACGATGAAGCGGTAGATGCCGCTGTTGAAGCCAAGCTCCGGATCCTTGCAGATCACCACGCCCGCGGTGATCATCGGCCCGCCGTCGTAGATCGACGACATCGGGATCGGCAGCTTGAACAGGTCGACGTCGTCGCCGGTCAGGACCACGTCGCGGGTCGGCGAGCCGTTGACGTATTTCGGCGGAATGGGCTTGGCGATCGCGGCGGCGAGCCTCTTCTCGATCTCGCCGAAGCTCTCGCAGCCCATCGACATCACCGCGCGCTCCCTGGAGCGGATGATGCCGGACACCACCGGCACGTCGTAGCCGATCACGTCGTGGAAATAGAGCGCCTTGCTGGACTGGTCGACCAGGGTGGCGATGTGGCGGATATCGACCGCCTGATGCAGGTCGACGAGTTCGCCCGTTTGACGCAGCCGGTCGAGGAACTCGCGGAAATTCTCTTTCATTTTGGTCTCACTCAGAAGTTAGATCGGGAGGCTAATTGGCACAGTTGCGCAGAGCAAATGGGCGGACTTGCCTGCAACTGTACGTTGATTTAGCGTTAAGCGAGCAGGGGGGCGAAAAATGAAACACTTTCAGTATTTGCTTGTCGTCGTCTTGTTGGGTTGGTCAGCAACTGCAAGTGCTCAGCTATGTGAATATCCTGGCAAAATGTGGTCGCCATGTCCTGGGGGGCACGTCAATACCGATTTTGGTGGAAGCCCGGCCACGGACTCTGGCCCGCCTGCGAAGACGATAAATTCATTGTGGGCGCGTAACGCCGTCTATTGCGACGTCTTCCACGCTACGTGGAAAGCAAGACCGAGAAGAAAGAACATTGACGACGTCAAACTTGCGGTGGAACTGGAGTTTAAGGTTGTACAAAGCCGGACGAGAACCGGGTCGGCTGGAGTGGAGGCGATATTGCTTTCCTCGGGTATCACTGCGGGTCCCTCGGGCAATCTGACTTTGGCAAACGTGACCACGGCTAAGAGTCCGTTCTCAATTAACAAGACGGTCAAAGAACTTCGCTCCTTCTGCGCGAAAAAGCGTTCTCCAAGGCACGCAGTTTGGCTTGCGGGGTACACCGATACTATGAAGTCAATTCTTGACGGGTCGGCGATTGATGACAGTTATGCACCGTCGTGGGAGTTCGAAGCTACAAACACTGCCAAGGTCGGATTGAATGTCACTTTCATTATCGTGAATTTTGGAACCAGCATGGCAAGGTCGGTTGCAAGTACGCAGTCTCTAAAGATCAAGCCTGATTTCAAGCCAAAAGAACAACTTCCGCCGTTTGAAGAGTAGGCGGCATGAGCGAAGAATTGAATAGCCACGTCTTCAGGTGACGCCCGGAGGCGTTGTGCTAAGTTTTCGGTCCATGATCAATCTTCCCAATCTCCGTGAAAGCGATTTCATCCTGCGGGACTTCCGCTTCGTCAGCGGGC
>CAZGSW010000333.1:0-2758 GCA_964528635.1 uncultured Rhodoplanes sp.
GCGCCCGCGGCAAGCGCTTCATCGCGCTGGCCGGCGAGGAGCGCATCGTGTTCGACCAGGATCTGCGCTTCGTCGAGGAGGAGAGCGCGAAGCACCGGCGCAAGGCGGCGATGCATGATGAGTGATCGGATGAGCATCGCGGCACATAGTGTGAGGCGGCTGCGTCATCGGCGATGCGCACCCTCCCCTGGAGGGGGAGGGTCGACGCCGAGCGTCAGCGAGGCGGCGGGGTGGGGTGATCCCTCTCGCAAGGCTCACCCCACCCCGGCTCGCGACTTCGTCGCTCGCCGACCCTCCCCCTCCAGGGGAGGGTGAAGAAAGATCGCCGCTGTGGCACAAGTTCATCCTCCCACCCTCGGGCTCATCCTGGCCGGCGGACTCGCGCGCCGCATGGGCGGCGGCGACAAGCCGCTGAAGACCGTTGGCGGCGTCACCATTCTCGATCGCGTGATCGGACGTCTGTCTCCGCAGTGCACCTCGCTGCTGCTCAACGCCAACGGCGACCCGTCGCGATTTGCCGCAACAGGACTGCCGGTGGTGGCCGATGACGTGCCGGATTTCGCCGGTCCGCTTGCCGGTGTTCTGGCCGGCCTCGACTGGGCGGCCGCGCATGCGCCCGGCATCGATTATGTCGCCAGCGCACCCGGCGATTGCCCGTTCCTGCCGCGCGATCTGGTGGCGCGCCTGCATGAGGCGCGGCAGCAGAGCGGCATGCCGCTCGCCTGCGCGCGCTCGGGCGAGTGGCGGCACCCCGTGGTGGCGCTGTGGCCGGTGGCGCTGCGCGCCGATCTGCGGCAGGCGGTCACCGCCGAAGGTCTGCGCAAGATCGAGGTGTGGACCGCGCGCCACGGCGTCGCTTTGGCGGACTGGCCGGCCGCGCCGGTCGATCCGTTCTTCAACGTGAATACGCCGGAAGACGCGGAAGCCGCGGACCGGCTGGCGATGCAGCATCCGGGTGTGTGATCGCCTGGGGCCGAACGGCCCGGTTAGCCCATCAGGGCGGCATACGACAGGAAGCCGGCCGTCGCGCCCCGCTCGATGCGGGTTGCATCCTCGGGCAGTTCGGCAAGCCCGTCGGTTTCCGTCAGCGACGTGATGACGCCGGCGCCCTCCTGCGGGTGACGAACCGCCTCCACCGTGCCGTCGGTGGCGTGACGCAGCGCGACGCGCACGTACTCGCGGCGTCCGGCTTTCTTGCGGTAGTCGAACGCGAGCCGCACCGGCAGTGCGACCAGCGGTTCGGGCCGCGCGCCGCCCAGCCGCAGCAGCAGCGGGCGCACCACCCGCGCGAACGTCACGAATGCGGCCACCGGATTGCCGGGCAAGCCGACAAAGGCCGCGCCGTTGCCGCCGTCCGACACCACGCCCATTGCCACCGGCCGGCCCGGCTTGATGGCGACGCGCCAGAACCAGAGCCTGCCGATCGCCTCCACCGCATCGCGCACATGATCGGCCTCGCCGGTGGAGACGCCGCCGGTCGTCAGCACCAGATCGTGGTTCTTCGCCGCGGCGGCAATCGCGGTTTGAAGCGCGCCGGGATCGTCCGGCACGATGCCGAGGTCGGTGGTCTGCGCGCCGAGCCGTTCCAGCATGCCGGCGAGCAGGGTGCGGTTGGCATCGTACAGCGCGGGCGCCGGACGCGGCGCGCCGGGTTCGACGATCTCGTCGCCGGTCGAGAACAGTGCGACACGCAGGCGGCGGCGCACCGCGAGCCCGGTGAGGCCGACCGCGGCGGCAAGCGCCGCGTCCGGCGCGGCAAGCCGCCGCCCGGCCGGCAGCAGCACCGAGCCTTTCTTCACGTCCTCGCCCGCCAGCCTGCGATTGGCACCGGGCTTGAGGCCCGGCGGCACGATCACGCTGCCGCCGCCTTCCCGGGTGTCCTCCTGCATGAATACGGTGTCGGCGCCGGGAGGCATCGGCGCGCCGGTAAAGATGCGCACCGCCTGGCCCGTCTCGACCGGCGATGCGGCAGCGGCGCCGGCGAAGGATCGGGCGGTGACGGCGAGCCGTGTCTCGCCGGAAGCGGCGAGATCGGCATGCCGCACCGCGTAGCCGTCCACCGCGGAGTTGTCGAACGGCGGCAGGTCGAGCGGTGCGATCACGTCCTGCGCCAGCACGCGGCCGCGCGCCGCTGCGAGCGCCACGGTTTCAATCTCGCTCACCGGCTCGACGCGCTCCGCGATCAGACGCTCCATGTCCGCGATCGGCAGCAGCGGCCCGGAAAACGCGAAGCAGTCGTCGGTGAGCTGTGCCATCACGCTCTCCGCAGCGCGGTCTGCGCTTTGCTGATCGCAACGGCATGCGCGAGCAGCAGGTCGCAGATCGCGTCGATGTCGTCGAGATCGACCACCGGCACCTTCGCCTCCGGCAGCGGCCGGTTGGACGCGATCGCGACGACGTAAGGATCGTCCGGCGCGATCAGCGGCTTGCCGTTCTCGGCGCGATGCACCTCCACCTTGGGGAACGGATCGCGCTTGTAGCCTTCGACCAGCACCAGATCGACCGGCGACAGCTTGGCCAGCAGGTCGGGCAGGTCCCACTCCGGCTCGTCGCGCAGTTCGTGCAGGATCGCGAACCGCTTCGCCGACGCGATCACCACCTCGGTGGCGCCGGCGGCGCGGTGCATGAAGGAGTCCTTGCCGGGCTGGTCGAGGTCGAAGCCGTGGTGGGCGTGCTTGAGCGTCGACACGCGCTGGCCACGCGCGATCAGCCGTGGCACCGCCTTGGTGATCAGCGTGGTCTTGCCGGAGCCGCTCCA
>CAZGSW010000334.1:0-2734 GCA_964528635.1 uncultured Rhodoplanes sp.
CCGCGGCCGATGATGTATCTTGCGCTCTCCTACGACCACCGCATCGTCGACGGCCGCGAGGCGGTGACGTTCCTGGTGCGGGTGAAGGAATTGCTGGAAGACCCGGCCCGCATCGTGCTGGATTTGTGATCGGTTTCTCCGTCATGGCCGGGCTTGTCCCGGCCATCCACGCCTTGGCCAGGAAGCAAGGCGTGGATGCCCGGCACAAGGCCGGGCATGACGATCGATGGTTCGGAGTTTTCCCATGTCCTACGACCTCATCGTCATCGGCACCGGCCCCGGCGGCTACGTCTGCGCGATCCGTGCGGCGCAGCTCGGCATGAAGGTCGCCGTCGTCGAGAAGCGCGGCAGCCACGGCGGCACCTGCCTCAACGTCGGCTGCATTCCGTCGAAGGCGCTGCTGCATGCCTCCGAGCTGTTCGAGGAGGCGGGACACGCCTTCGCGAAGATGGGCATCGGTATCGGCACGCCGAAGCTCGATCTGCCGACCATGCTGAAGTTCAAGGACGAGGCGGTCGACGGTAACGTGAAGGGCGTCGACTTCCTGCTCAAGAAGAACGAGATCGACGTGGCGATGGGCGCGGGCCGCATCGTCGCGCCCGGCAAGGTCGAGGTGAAATCGGCCGACGGCAAGACGCAGACGCTGGAAACGAAGAACATCGTCATCGCCACGGGCTCTGCGGTCGCGCCGCTCAAGGGCATCGCGATCGACGGCAAGCGGGTGGTGACGTCGGATCAGGCCATCGCGCTGCCGGCGGTGCCGGGCCATCTGCTGGTGGTCGGCGCCGGCGTGATCGGGCTGGAGCTCGGCTCGGTGTGGCGGCGGCTCGGCGCCAGGGTGACGGTGGTGGAGTTCCTCGACCGCATCCTGCCCGGCATCGACACCGAAGTGGGGCGGCAATCGCAGCGGTTGCTCGAAAAGCAGGGCCTGGCGTTCAAGCTCGGCGCCAAGGTCACCGCGGTCGATTCATCCGGCAAGACGCTGAAGGCGACCGTGGAGCCCGCCAAAGGCGGCGCCGCCGAAACCATCGAGGCCGACGTGGTGCTGGTCGCGATCGGCCGCGTTCCCTACACCGAGGGGCTCGGGCTCGACGAGGTCGGCGTGAAGAAGGACGACCGCGGCCGCGTCGTCACCGACGTGCGCTACGCGACCAATGTCGCCGGCATCTACGCCATCGGCGACGTGATCGCGGGCCCCATGCTGGCGCACAAGGCCGAGGACGAAGGCATGGCCGCTGCCGAGATCATCGCCGGCAAGGCCGGTCACGTGAACTACGACGTGATCCCGAACGTGGTCTACACCTATCCGGAGATCGCCTCGGTCGGGAAATCCGAGGACGAGCTGAAGCAGGCGGGCGTCACCTACAACACTGGCAAGTTCCCGTTCACCGCGAACGGCCGCGCCAAGGCCAATCAGAAGACCGAAGGCTTCGTGAAGATCCTCGCCGATGCGAAGACCGACCGGGTGCTCGGCGTGCACATCGTCGGCGCCGACGCCGGCAACATGATCGCAGAGGCGGCGGTGGCGATGGAGTTCGGCGCGTCGTCGGAGGACATCGCGCGCACCTGCCACGCCCACCCGACGCTGCCCGAGGCGGTGAAAGAAGCGGCGCTCGCGGTGGAAAAGCGCGCGATCCATATGTGACAGCCGACGCCGCAAAACCGGTTGTCGTCCCCGCGAAGGCGGGGACCTATTTCCCCGTGGACTCGTGGTTAGATGGGTCCCCGCCTTCGCGGGGACGACAGCCGTTCGTATGGTGAGATTTCGTACGGTGAGATAGAGGGAGGTTCAATGGGCAAGGGACACAAGGACAAGGTCGCTGTTGTTACGGGGGCGGCCAAAGGTCTGGGGCAGGCGTTCGCCAGGCGGCTCGCGGAGGACGGCGTGCACATCGCGGCCGTCGACATCGCGTCAGCCGACGACACGGTGAAGGCGGTGAAGCAGGCGGGCCGCGATGCCATCGCGGTCCAATGTGACGTGTCCTCGCCGGAGTCGGTCGCCGCCATGGCCGCGGACGTGCAGAAGCATTTCGGCCGTGTCGATATTCTCGTCAATTGCGCCGGCATCTTTCCGCAGCAGGCGTTCGATGACATGACGTTCGAAGACTGGAAGCGGCTGCTCGGCATCAACCTCGACGGCGTGTTCCTGTGCAGTTCGGCGTTCGTGCCGGGCATGAAGCAGCGCGGCTGGGGCCGCATCGTCAGCATGTCGTCGTCGACTGTCGGTTCGGTGGTGACCGGCTTCGTGCACTACGTCACCAGCAAGGCCGGCATCATCGGTTTCACCCGCGCGCTGGCCTCCGAACTCGGGCCTTACGGCATCACGGTGAATGCGATCGCGCCCGGCTTGACGCGCACGCCCGGCGCCACGGCGCGCGCGCCGCGCGCGGGGTTCGCGACGATGGACGACGAATTCCAGGCGGTCGCGCAGCAGTTCCAGGCGATCAAGCGGGTCGAGGAGCCGGAAGACCTGGTCGGCACGGTATCCTATCTCACCAGCGACGACGCGGCGTTCATCACCGGGCAGACGCTCAACGTGGATGGCGGGCGGGTGCGGAGCTGACCCGCACCTCGTGCCCTCCGGCTCAGGCGCGGGGATGTGCGTTGCGGTAGGCCTCGAGCAGCCGCTCGGTATCGACCGCCGTGTAAATCTGCGTGGTCGACAGCGAGGCGTGGCCCAGCAGCTCCTGGATCGCGCGCAGGTCGCCGCCCCGCGCCAGCAGGTGCGTGGCGA
>CAZGSW010000335.1:0-2728 GCA_964528635.1 uncultured Rhodoplanes sp.
TCCCTCGGTCAACACGGCCGCTTCACCGTCCCGGCGAAGCACGACGCGGACACCGGCGGCGGGCCTGCCGGAGGCGGTGTCCAGAACATGCGTGGTAAGGCGGCCCATGCTGCAGCCTGAAACCCGGTGTCATGCCCGCGAAGGCGGGCATCCAGTATCCACCAGCATTTAGCGGCGTTACGCGGCCGGCTCAACAGCAGACACCGCGAGCACTGGATCGCCCGCTTTCCGCCTTCGCTGAAGCTCCGGCGGACTGAGGGATTCGCCCGCAGAAACCGTTTGGCAGAGACGGGCCGCGGGCGATGACAGCCGAGAATTTGGGCAAACGCCTCAGGGCACCAGAATTGTGGAGCCTGTGGTGTTGCGACCTTCAAGCTCCTGATGCGCCTTCACGGCATCCTTGAGCTTGTAGGTCTGGTTGATCGGGATTTTGACCTTGCCGCTGCCGACCACCTCGAACAGGTTCTTGGCGATATCCAGCAGGTCCGCGCGCTTGGCAGCATAGGTGTTCAGCGTCGGCCGGGTTGCGAACAGCGAGCCCTTGAACTGCAGCAGGTTGATGTCGAAGGCCTGAATCGGGCCCGATGCGCTGCCGAAGCTCGCGAACATGCCGAGCGGCCGCAGGCAGTCGAGCGAGGCCGGGAACGTGGTCTTGCCGATGCCGTCATAGACCACCGCGCAGAGTTCGCCCTTGGTGATTTCCTTCACCCGCGCGGCGAAGTCCTCCTTGCGGTAGTAGATCAGGTGGTCGCAGCCGTTGGCCTGCGCGAGCTTGCCCTTTTCTTCGGAACCCACGGTGCCGATCACGTTGGCGCCGAGCGCCTTGGCCCACTGACACAGGATCAGACCGACGCCGCCCGCTGCCGCATGGACCAGGATGTTGTCGCCCTTCTGCACCTTGTAGGTCCGCCGCAGCAGATATTCCGCGGTCATGCCCTTGAGCATCATCGCGGCCGCCTGCTCGTAGCTGATGTTGTCGGGAATCTTCACCGCGCGGTCAGCCGGCAGCAGCTTCTCCTCGGCGTAGCCGCCCAGCGGATGCACATAGGCGACGCGGTCGCCAACCTTGAGATCGGTGACACCGGGACCGACCGCGATCACCTCGCCCGCCGCTTCATTGCCGGAGATGAACGGCAAGCCGACCGGCGACGGATACATGCCCATGCGGAAATAGGTGTCGATGTAATTCACGCCGGAGGCGTGCTGCTTCAGCTTGACCTGGCCCTGACCGGGCGCCGGGATGTCGACCTGCTCGTAGGTCAGCACCTCGGGACCGCCGGTTTTGTGAACGCGGACTGCTGCAACCATCCTCACCTCCTCACACCTGAAGCACGGGCGGACGCACGCCAATGCCGTTCCAGACCGGCCCCAAGGCCGACGGGCGGCGATCATAGGGAGGCGCCGGGACTGCGCAAGGGACACACCCGGGCACCTCCGAAGCGGCCTCAAGCGCCCCGGGACCCGCCACGGCCGCTTGGAGCCGGCGAGGCGGCAAAGTAGAATTGGCCCGGATCGGCGATCGGCGGGGCCACCCGCCCGGGGCTGTGGGGGATCAAGGAGTGTCGGCCGACGTTTCGGGCGCAGCCCGGGAACGCCGCGAAGCAACGCTTCGCGCCGCGCAGGGATTCGAACTCGACTGGCTGAGCCGGCTCTCGATCGGTGCCGGCCTGTTGTGCGCAGTCATCTTCACGGTCGCCGGCCCCTGGCTTGGCCTGCAGATGTACGGCGACGGCTCGATCTTCAGCTACGCCATCGCCGTCCGCGATGTCTGGGACTTCCACTGGCACAACATTCCCGCCCGCATTTCGGTCTATGTGCTCGCCATGCTGCCGGCCGAAACCTATGTCGGCTGGTTCGGTGATCCGCACGGCGGCATCCTCATCTACGGCGAGCTGTTTTTCGGCATCCAGCTCGTCGGGCTCGTCGCCACCTGGCTGGCGGACCGCTCAAGCGGACGCATCGTCTTCCGCTACGCGTGCTTTTCGACCGCCTCCCTGTGCCCGCTGGTGTTCGGATTTCCGACCGAGATGTGGTTCGCACACGCGCTGTTCTGGCCGACGCTTGCGGTCTGTCACTATGCCCGGCCGGGGTTCACAGGTGCGGTCGTCATCTTTGTTTCCATGCTGGCGCTGGTGTTCACGCATCAGGGCGCCGTGCTGTTCGCCCTCGCCATTGTCGCGACATTGCTGCTGCGCATCGACCGCCGGGTGCCGGCGCCAAGGGCGCTGACCGCGTTCGCGATGGTGATGGCGATCTGGCTGGCGGTGAAGATCGCGTATCCGCCGGACGACTACTTCGGCGAGGTGCTGACCCGTGCGGCGCTATATGTGTTCGATCCGGAGATCCTGACCGGGCGCATGGTGTTGCTGATCGCCGCCACGCTTGCCGCCTATGGCGCGGTGCTGCTTGTAGCCTCCCGGCACGATCCGGCCCGGGCGCACATCATCGCCGCCGCGGTCGTGGCAGCGGGGCTGGCCGTGTACTGGTGGCGGTTCGACGACGCGCTGCACGCCGACAACCGGTATTATCTGCGCACCATCGTGCTGATCGCCACACCCGCTCTGGGTTTCATGGCCGCAGCCTACGCGCTGCGTGCCGACGGCCTGCTGATCGGCAGCCATCCGCGGCTGCTCCGCGCAATGGATCTGCTGGCCAGCCCCGCGCCGCGGCGCATCGCGGGCGCAGCGCTGCTGCTGCTTCTGCTCGTGCACACCGTAGAGACCGTGAA
>CAZGSW010000336.1:0-2720 GCA_964528635.1 uncultured Rhodoplanes sp.
CTCGCGCATCATCAGGCCGAGGTTCTTGCGCGCGCGCCGCCACGGCGCATCGGCCGACTTGTAGATGATGTGGCGCAGGTCGTTGAGCCGGCCGGGGTTCGGCGTCTTGCCGGCGGCGAGCCAGGCCTCGCGCGACGAGCCGCCCTTCCAGGCGCGGGTTGTGAAGCCGAGGATCTCGACCTTGACGCCGCAACGCTCCAGCGTGCGCGCCAGGATGTCGGCGCAGGTGGCCGCCACCGTGATGGGGCGTCCGCGCATCGAGCCGGAGTTGTCGAGCAGCAGCGTGACGACGGTGTCGCGGAAGTTGGTTTCCTTCTCGGTCTTGAAGGCAAGGGCGTGCATCGGATCGATGATGACGCGCGGCAGGCGCGCCGCGTCGAGCATGCCCTCCTCGATATCGAACTCCCAGGCGCGGTTCTGCTGCGCCATCAGGCGGCGCTGCAGGCGGTTGGCGAGCCGCGCCACCACGCCCTGCAGGTGGGAGAGCTGCTTGTCGAGATAGCCGCGCAGCCGGTCGAGCTCCTCCGGCTCGCAGAGGTCTTCGGCGGCGATGGTCTCGTCGAAGCGCGGCGTGAACGGCTTGTACTCGGGACCGCGCGGCTCGTTGCGGCCTTGCCGCGGACTCCACGGCTCGGCGGCCTGCTCGGAGTCGCCCATCTCGGTGTCTTCGGACATGTCGCCGGCCGGCGCGTCGGATTCCTCCTCGGCGGATTCGGCGGCGTCGGCGGAGGCGTCCGCCTCCTCCATGCTCATCTTCTCGAGGTCTTCGGAGTCGGCGGCGTCGCCCTGCTCGCCCTGGTCGTCCTTCTTGCGGTCCTGATCGCCGGTCTCGCCCTCGTCTTCCTCTTCCTCGGAGGTGGAGCGGTCCTCGCCCATGTCGAGCGAGTCCAGCAGATCGTGCACGGCGTCGCCGAACTTGCGCTGGTCCTCGAGCAGGGTGTGCAGTTCGTCAAGTCCCTTGCCGGCGCGCTCCTCGACGAACGGACGCCACAGCTCGACCAGCTTCTTCGCGGCGGGCGGCGGCGCCTCGCCGGTCAGCCGCTCGCGCACCATCAGCGAGACGGCCTCCTCGATCGGCGCGTCGGCGCGGTCGGTGATCTCGTCGAACTTGCCGCGGTGAAACTTGTCATCGAGCATGGCGGACAGGTTGGCGCGCACGCCCTGCATGCGTCGCGCGCCGATCGCCTCGACGCGGGCCTGCTCGACCGCCTCGAACACCGCACGGGCCTGCTGGCCGCCCGGGATCAGGCGTCGGTGCACCGCGGGATCGTGGCAGGCGAGCTTGAGCGCCGCGGCATCGGCGTGGCCGCGCACGATCGCGGCGTCCTGCTTCGACATCTTGCGCGGCGGCTCCGGCAGCCGTGCCTTGCCGCCGACCAGACCGGGCCGCTCGGCGGCAAACGAAACCTCGAGCTCCGGCTGCCGCGCGATGGCGCGCAGGCACGACGACACGGCGCGCTTGAACGGTTCGGTCGGAGAGTCCTTCGGGGCGGGTTTGGCTTTTGCGTTGGACGGCATGGCGTTCCGAATATGGCGTCGATTTCAGGTCGGGTCGACCCTCGATTCCGGCATGGGGCGCCTGCCGGGGGGCGAAATCATCGAGGAGGCGTTCGGTAACACCACGCCCATGGACACATACACGCTCATCAGCACCTCGACGCCGATATCGGCCGGCCGGATCCAGTCCACCGGGACGTAGATCAGGCCGCCACCGACAGGAACCGGCGCCGACGGAACCAGGATCGCCTGATAGACCGTGCCTTCCAGCGTCACCGTTTCCGAGGTCGGCAGCAGCGCCAGCACAGCCGCTCCGCCCGGCCCGCCGAAGTGGCACCAGACCGGACGCATGCCTTTGAGGCCGTCGGCGTCCTTGGTGTCCATGATCGCGACGAAGCGCTTGATCAGGTCGTAGACATTCCGCACCAGCGGAATGCGGCGCATGGTGTTGTCGATGAACGCGGAAAAGCGGTTGCGCAGTCCGGACTCGACGATCACGCCGAGGACGTAGATGAACGTCAGCAGCACCACGAGGCCGATCAGGTAGGCCACCACCGTGGAGCCGGTGAAGCCGAGACCGATCGCAGTCAGCGTGTTGCCGAACATGCTGCCGGGCGCGACGTAGGTGATGATGTAGGTGCCGAGCCAGATCACCAGCACGGCTGTCACGGCCACTGGCAGCAGCAGCAGGAAGCCCGAAAGCAGCGTTCGTAAAAAGTGGTTCATGCCGCCGTCTTAAGCCCGCCCCCACGGACCGCTGCGGCCCACATTGCAGTTGCGGGCCGGCGCAAGCAACATTCCCAGATCGCCCCCGGCGGGACCGTCGCGGCGGGACACGAGGTCCGCGTCGCGTATTTCTCTCAGCTCAGCGCCACGTTCACCGAACTCTCCGGCAGTTCCTGGCCGAAGCAGCGCTGATAGAACTCGGCGACGATCGGACGCTCCAGTTCGTCGCACTTGTTGAGGAACGTGAGCCGGAACGCGAACCCGACGTCCTTGAAGATATCGGAATTCTCGGCCCAGATGATGACGGTACGCGGGCTCATCACGGTCGACAGATCGCCGTTGATGAAGGCGTTGCGCGTGAGGTCCGCGACCCGCACCATCTTGCTGACGATGTCGCGGCCGGCCTCGGTCTGATAGTGCTTCGCCTTGGCGAGCACGATCTCGACCTCGTTGTCGTGCGGCAGATAGTTCAGCGTGGTGACGATCGACCAGCGGTC
>CAZGSW010000337.1:0-2701 GCA_964528635.1 uncultured Rhodoplanes sp.
TCCTCGTTCTCCTGATCGACCAGCACCGAATGGCGCTGCGAGAACGTGCCGCGCTCGGAGTCCTGTCCCGACAGACGGACCGGATTGCCTTCGAGCAGCAGCGAACCGAACGCCAGCGCCTCGCCGGTCGACCAGTCGATGCCTTCGCCGGTCTCGATCGCCCTGGCGCGCGCGTCGAGGAAGCGCTGGATGGTGCGGTGAACGTGGAACCCCTCCGGCACCGCGGTGATCTTCGTGCCGATCTCCCGCAGGGTGGCGGCGGCAACCCCGGTATCGCCACGGCGCGGATCGTCACCTGAGCCGGCGCTCTTCATGCCCGCCCAGCGGCCGTCCAGCCAGTCGGCGCTGTTCGGCTTGTAGCCGTTGGAGGCCTCCTGCTCGGCGTCGAGCCGCGCGCGCCAGTCGGCGCGCATCTTCTCGACCTCGCCGTCGGTGACCACGCCCTCGCCCACCAGCCGCTTGGAATAGATCTCCAGCGTGGTCGGATGCGAGCGGATCGCCTTGTACATCAGCGGCTGCGTGAAGGCCGGCTCGTCGCCCTCGTTGTGGCCGTGGCGGCGGTAGCAGAACATGTCCACCACCACCGGCTTCTGGAACTTCTGCCGGAACTCGGTCGCGACCTTCGCCGCGTAGACCACCGCCTCCGGATCGTCGCCGTTGGCGTGGAAGATCGGCGCCTCGATCATCTTGGCGATGTCGGTCGGATACGGCGACGAGCGCGAATATCGCGGATAGGTGGTGAACCCGATCTGGTTGTTGACGATGAAATGCACCGAGCCGCCGGTGCGGTGGCCGCGCAGGTCGGACAGGCCGAAGCACTCCGCGATCACGCCCTGGCCGGCGAACGCCGCGTCGCCCGAAATGAGCAGCGGCATCACCATGGTGCGATCCTCGCGGCTCGCGCCGTGCTGGTCCTGCTTGGCGCGGACCTTGCCGAGCACCACCGGATTGACGATCTCGAGATGCGAGGGGTTGGCGGTCAGCGACAGATGCACCGCGTTGCCGTCGAACTCGCGGTCCGACGACGCGCCGAGATGGTACTTCACGTCGCCGGAGCCTTCGACGTCGTCGGGGGAGGCCGAACCGCCCTTGAACTCGTGGAAGATCGCGCGGTGCGGCTTGCCCAGCACCTGCGCCAGCACGTTGAGCCGGCCGCGATGGGCCATGCCGACCACGATCTCCTTCACGCCGAGCGCGCCGCCGCGCTTGATGATCTGCTCAAGCGCCGGGATCATCGATTCGCCGCCGTCCAGGCCGAACCGCTTGGTGCCGGTGAACTTCAGGTCGCAGAACTTCTCGAAGCCCTCGGCCTCGACCAGCTTGTTGAGGATCGCGCGCTTGCCCTCGCGGGTGAAGCTGATCTCCTTGTCGCGCCCCTCGATGCGCTCCTGGATCCAGGCCTTCTGCGCCGGGTCGGAAATATGCATGAACTCGACGCCGAGCGTCTGGCAGTAGGTGCGCCGCAGGATGGCGACGATTTCGCGGATGGTCGAAAACTCGAGTCCCAGCACCTTGTCGAGGAAGATCCTGCGGTCCACGTCGGCTTCGGTGAAGCCGTAGGAGCGCGGATCGAGCTCCTCCTCGCTCTTTTCCGGCTCCAGTTCGAGCGGGTCGAGCCTGGCATGGAAGTGGCCGCGGACCCGGTAGGCGCGGATCAGCATCAGGGCGTGGATCGAATCGCGGGTCGCCTGCAACACGTCGGAGGCCGACAGGTCGATCCCTTTGGCCTGCGCCCTGGCCTTGACGGTGTCACCGAGGCGCTTCTCGACCGCGCTCCAGTCGCCGGTCAGGGCAGCAACCAGTTCTCCGTCGGCGTGGGACAGGTTCGGCGGCTTCCACGACGGGCCCTGCGCATTGCCGGGGGCGCCGCCGGAGTCCTTGAGACTCTGGAAAAACGCCTGCCACTCGGCATCCACCGATGCGGGGTTGGCGGCGTATCTGGCTTGGAGATCTTCGATATAGGCGGCGTTACCGCCATAGAGGAACGACGTATGTGCGAACGCAGCGTTCGCGTCCTGACGTGACATGTCTGACCCTTGAGCGAGGCACTGACCCCGGTCCGGCGGCGCAAGGCAAGTGAACCCGCAACCACCGGCGGCTGGATGTATGACTCAGATCTATGACGCTTAAAAGGCTGCGAAAGACCAAAAAAACGTGAATCAGGCCTTCAGCACTTCCATCAGCGTCTTGCCGATCCGGGCCGGTGACGGGGATACCTTGATTCCCGCGGATTCCATTGCCGCTATTTTGGACTCCGCATCGCCTTTTCCGCCCGCGATGATGGCTCCGGCGTGGCCCATGCGCCGCCCCGGGGGCGCGGTGCGGCCGGCAATGAAACCCACCATGGGCTTCTTGCGGCCCTTGCGGGCCTCGTCCTTGAGGAATTGCGCCGCATCCTCCTCGGAGGCCCCGCCGATCTCGCCGATCATGACGATCGCCTCGGTCTGCTTGTCACTCAAGAACAGTTCCAAACCGTCGATGAAGTCCATGCCCTTGACCGGGTCTCCGCCGATGCCGAGCGCCGTGGTCTGGCCGAGCCCCTCGGCCGTGGTCTGGAACACCGCCTCATAGGTCAGCGTGCCGGAACGCGACACGATCCCGACCTTGCCGGGCTTGAAGATCGAAGCCGGCATGATGCCGATCTTGCATTCGCCGGCCGACATCACGCCGGGGCAGTTCGGCCCGATCAGCCGCGACTTCG
>CAZGSW010000338.1:0-2663 GCA_964528635.1 uncultured Rhodoplanes sp.
TCAGCGCCAGCAGCATGCCCATGCCGTAGGCCAGCGAGATCATCGAGGAGCCGCCGTAGGATACGAACGGCAGCGTCATGCCCTTGGCCGGCATCAGATGCACGTTGACCGCCATGTTGATGGCCGACTGCAGCCCGAACAGGATCGCCAGACCTGCGACGGCGAACCGGGTGAACGGCTCCTCGCTGTCGAGCGCATAGCGCAACGCGCGGATCACGATGAAGGCGAACAAACCGAGCAGCGCGAGGCACAGCACGATGCCGAACTCCTCGGCGCCGACCGCGAAGACGAAGTCGGTATGCCCCTCCGGCAGAATCCGCTTCAGGGTGCCCTCACCGGGGCCGCGGCCGAACCAGCCGCCGCGCACGAACGATTCCATCGCGTAGTCGATGTTGAAGGTGTCGCCCGACGAGGGATCAAGAAACCGCTCGATGCGCCGGGTGACGTGCGGAACGGTGAAATAGGCTCCGGCCAGTCCCGCCGCCGCCACGCCGCCGAGGCCGGCGACCCAGATCAGCCGCATGCCCGCCATGAAGAACAGCGCACCCCAGACCAGAACGATCAGCATGGTCTGGCCGAAGTCCGGCTGCAGCACCAGCAGCGAAATCACCGTCAGCAACAGCAGCAGCGCCACCGTGTTGGCCGGCATCTCCGGGCGGCGCGACGATTCGCCGAACAGCCATGCCACCAGGATCACGAACGCCGGCTTGAGGAACTCGGACGGCTGCACGTTGACGCCAAAGATCACAAGCCAGCGGCGGGCGCCCTTGATCTCCGCACCAAAGATCGGTGCGGCGGCAACCAGCATCAGGCTGACAGCGAACACCACGAGAGCCACGCGGCGGATATGGCGCGGCGAAAGCAACGAGGTCGCGAGCAGGACGGCAATGGCCGGGATCAGGAACAGCACCTGACGGTTGACGAAGTGAAATGGATCGAGATTGAGGCGGGCCGCCACCGGGGGGCTCGCCGCGAGGCACAGCACGATACCGCCGAGCATCAGGGCGGCGAGCGCGCCGAGCATCAGCCGGTCGACCGTCCACCACCAGTCGCTAAAGGGTGTGCGTTGCGCGCGCGAAGTCATGCCCGTCCCCGACGGATTCGTCCCCGTCCTTAGTGGACCCGCCATGGTTTACAGGCTGTTAAGAAATGGCCGGCGTATCAGAGCCGCTTGAGCCCTGGCAGCGCCAGCACGAGATCGCGGAACGCCGTGCCCCGCACCTCGAAGTTCGGATACTGGTCGAACGATGCGCAGGCCGGCGACAGCAGCACCACGGGTTCCGGTGCAGCGGACGCCGCCGCATCCCGCGCCGAGGCGGCAACAGCACGGTCCAGCGTGCCCGCCATCTCGTATTCCACCTTGCCGTCGAGCGTCCTGGCGAAATCCTGCGCCGCCTCGCCGATCAGGTAGGCCTTGCGGATACGGGGAAAGAACCCGGCGAGCGGGACGATACCGCCCGCCTTGGCCTTGCCGCCGGCGATCCAGAAAATGTCGTTGAAGCAGGCCAGCGCCTGCGCGGCTGAGTCCGCGTTGGTGGCCTTCGAATCGTTGACGAACAGCACCGGGCCTTGATGGCCGATCTGCTCCATACGGTGCGCAAGCCCGGGGAATGTGCTCAAGCCGTTCTGAATTTCACGAAGATCAAGACCGCAATGCCACGCCGCGGCGCAGGCAAAGGCGGCGTTCTGGGCGTTGTGGCGCCCGCGCAGCGAACCGATTCCCGCAAGATCGCCGAGCACCTCGGCTTGCCCTAGCGTCTGGTCGTTACCCTTGCTGAGGATTTGGGTTCCGCGCACGAAGTAGCCCCACTGCAACTCACCCAAGGCGGAGACTGGTATTACTTGCAGACTTGCACGCTCATGCAGGCGCCGCCCAATGTCATGCGTATAGTCATCGTCATGGCCGACCAAAGCAATTTCGGCCTGCTCCACCATCCGCGCCTTCACCTCGGCGTAATGCTCCATGGAGCCGTGCCGGTCGAGATGGTCGGGCGACAGGTTGATCAGGATGCCGATGGAAGGATCGATCGAAGGCGCCAGATCGATCTGGTAGGACGAGCACTCGATGACGTGAAAGCGATCTTCCGCTGGCGGCTCCAACGACAGGATCGCGGTGCCGATGTTGCCGCCCATCTGCACGTCCTTGCCGGCGCTGCGCAAAATGTGCGCGATCAGCGCGGTGGTGGTGGACTTGCCGTTGGTGCCGGTGATGGCGATGAACGGTGCGTTCGGCGCGATCCGGCGGCGTTCGCGGCAGAACAGTTCGACGTCGCCGATCACCTCGATGCCCGCGGCCTGTGCAAGCCTGACGCTCCAGTGCGGCTCGGGATGCGTCAGCGGCACGCCCGGCGCCAGCACCAGCGCGGCAAACCGCGACCAGTCGAGCGAGCGCAGATCGGCGGTCTCGATGCCCGCCGCCTGCGCCCTGGCGATGGAGGCCACGCTGTCATCGCAGGCAATGACCTTTGCACCGCCCGCCTGCAACGCCTGCGCGCTGACGAGTCCCGAACCGCCGAGCCCGAACAGGGCCACGGTCTTGCCGGCGAAACTCGCAACAGGCGTCATCGGATCTTGAGCGTGCCAAGCCCGGCGAGCGCCAGCACGATGGCGATGATCCAGAACCGGATCACGATCTGCGATTCGGTCCAGCCGAGCTGCTCGAA
>CAZGSW010000339.1:0-1568 GCA_964528635.1 uncultured Rhodoplanes sp.
GCCACAGCGCATGCTGCAGCCGGTTGCCGATGAAGCCGGGCACGTCCTTCTTCACATGCGCGGGCGTCTTTCCCGCGGCGGCATGCAGCTTCATGGTGAAGTCGATCGCGCCGGGCGAGGTCCATGGCGTGCCGATCACCTCCACCAGCGGCACCAGGAACGGAGGGTTCCACCAGTGGGTGCCGAGCGCGCGCGCCTTTCCCTTCAGTTCTCGCATGATTTCCGTGATCGGCATCACCGACGTATTGCTGGCAAGAATGGTGTCGGGACGGACGTGCCGCTCGATCTCGGCGAAGAGATTCTGCTTGAGAGGCATGTCCTCCAGCACCGCCTCAACGACGTAGTCGGCATCGCACACGCAATCGGCCATCGAGACGACCGGAGCGACAAGGTCGACGGCTTTCTCGTCGTCGCCGAGATCGCGCAGGTTTGCGGCGATGCGCGCCTTCACGGTGTCGAGGTTCGGCGTGTGCGTGTCGGTGATGGTCACCGAATGACCGGCGAGCGCAAACACCTGCGCGATGCCATGGCCCATCAGTCCGGCACCGACGACGGCGATTTTTGCCTTGGTCATGCTGCTCTCTCAACACGTGTCCCGGGCGATTTATCGCCGAAAGAAACCGGGGTCCCGGGTCTCGCTACGCTCGCCCGGGACACGTGCGGCACAAGCCTGCTCATCATCTATCCCGCGGTGTAGCCCCCGTCGGCATACAGAATGTGCCCGGTGTAGAAATCCGACGCCGCCGAGGCGAGGAACAGGAGCGGCCCCGCCAGGTCCTCCGGCTCGCCGAGCCGGCCCTTCGGCACGCGGGTGAGGAAGCCGGCGCGCACGGTCTTGCCGCGCTCGTCGTCGGCGAACATCCATTCGGTGAGCGGCGAGCGGAACACGGTCGGGCCCAGCGCATTCACGGTGATGCCGGAGCCGCCAAGCTCGCAGCCGAGCGCCTTGGTGATGCCGTCGACCGCCGATTTCGACGCGCAGTAGGCGGTGTAGCCGGCCGGATGGCCGAGCAGGCCACGCGCCGACGACATCAGGATGATCTTGCCGCCGCGGCCCTGCCTGAGCATCTGCGCGGACGCTGCGCGCGCCATCAGCCACGACTGCGTGACGTTGGCGTCCATCACGTCGAGGAAGTCCTCGGGTTTTTGGTCGACGATCTTCGACACCTTGTTCTGTCCCGAGGCCACCACCAGGATGTCGAGCCCGCCGAAGCTGTCGACCGCGGCCTTGACCAGCGCGTCGCAGTTCCCGGCCGAGCTGGGGCGTTTCGCGACGATCTCGGTCTTGCCGGACAGGCCGGCACATTCGTCCGCGAGCCTCTTCAGGTTTGCGGCGTTGCTCGCCGCGATCACCACGTTGGCGCCGGCCGCGGCCAGGGTCTTCGCCGCGATGGCGCCGAACGCGCCGGTCGCGCCGGTGACGATGGCGGTCCTGCCCTTCACGGAGAACAGCGACAGCGGGTCTTTCAGGAAGGCATCGGACATGGGGTCTCACCACTTTCTCGGTGTCATGCCCCGCATTCGCGGGGCATGACACCGAGAAAGTGGTGAGACCCCATGTCCGATGC
>CAZGSW010000339.1:1578-2653 GCA_964528635.1 uncultured Rhodoplanes sp.
GCCCCGCGAATGCGGGGCATCCAGTACTCCTGGTGGCGACTGGATCGCCCGCCTTCGCGGGCGATGACACCGTGTGTGTTGATGCGTTGCGGTCTTCACTTCGCCGGCGGCATCGTCACCGCGACGGCGATGGTGCACACCTCATGGCCGCGGTTGACGATGGTGCGCTCCTCGTTCGGCGCGATGTAGCAGGAGTCGCCCTGCCGGATGACCTGTTCCTTGCCGCCGGCGATCACGGTCAGCTCGCCGGCCAGCACGTAGTAGACCTTCTCCGGCGGCGAGGCGTCGGGGCCCGCGCCGCCACCCGGCAGGAAGTGCGAGATGCCGAAGATCAGCGCCTGCGAGCCGCCCATCTCGGCGCCGAACACGCGGAAGGACTTGTAGTCGCGGTGGTTCGGCGCCTCGTAGGCCTTTGCCTCGGAGAACTTGCGGACGATCATTTGAACTTGCTCCCCTTCTCGATGCAGTACTTGCCGGTGGGATCGAGGATGGCGACGAGGCGGATGATGCAGCCGTCGCCGCGGTCCCAGTTCCACGGAAAAAACGCGAAGGTGCAACGCCGCCCGGTGACCTTGTCGAGGTCGCCGCCGACGTTCTCGATGCCAAGAATACCGTTCTTGAACAGGATGCGGTGCACCGGCTCCCACTCCGGGAAATCGTCCTTCCAGTCGCGGCCGCCGGACCACTGCTTGTATTCCTCGGCGAGATGCGGATGCAGCGGTCCGTTGCGCTGCGGACCGATCGCGGTGGCGAGCGGATGGTCGTTGGCCTGGGTGTCGTGGCCGACCACCTTCACCTTCTTCTCGACAAACCACTCGCCGGCCGACTTCACGAAGCCGGGCGCATGACAGAAGTACTCCTCGCTGTCCTCGTACTTGTGATGCCAGCCGGTGTTGACGATGACGACGTCGCGCGGCCGCACGATCTTGCCGGCCGCCTTCTCCAGGTCGTCGTAGGTGATCTGCTCCCACTTCTTCTTCGGCAGCGACACCACGATGCCGGAGCCGAAGAAGTGCGGCAGCGGCACCTCGTCGATGAACGGCGTGCCCTCCACCACGTGGGCCGGCGCGTCGAT
>CAZGSW010000340.1:0-2565 GCA_964528635.1 uncultured Rhodoplanes sp.
GGCGGAGCGGATGCCGGCACGGCCGAGGATGATGCCGCCGGTCGGGAAGTCCGGCCCCGGAATGATGTTGATGAGATCGTCGACGCCGAGCGCCGGATCGTCGATCAGCGCCATGCAGGCGTCCACCACCTCGCCGAGATTGTGCGGCGGAATGTTGGTCGCCATGCCGACCGCGATGCCGCCCCCGCCGTTCACCAGCAGGTTCGGGAAGCGCGCCGGCAGGACCGCCGGCTCCTTCTCGTTGCCGTCATAATTGTCGTGGAAGTCGACGGTGTCCTCGTCGATATCGCCAAGGAGCGACATCGCCGGCTTGTCGAGCCGGCACTCGGTGTATCGCATCGCCGCCGGCGGATCGCCGTCGACCGAGCCGAAGTTGCCCTGCCCGTCGATCAGCATCAGGCGCATGGAGAAGTCCTGCGCCATGCGCACCAGCGCGTCATAGATCGCGCTGTCGCCGTGCGGATGATATTTGCCCATCACGTCGCCGACCACGCGGGCCGACTTCACGTATTTCTTGTCGGGCGTGTGACCCTGCTCGTTCATCGAGAACAGGATGCGCCGGTGCACCGGCTTGAGCCCGTCGCGGACGTCGGGAAGCGCGCGCGACACGATCACGCTCATCGCGTAATCGAGGTAGCTGCGCCTCATCTCGTCGGCGATGGAGACCGGACGCATGTCGGTCGGCGGATTCCCTCCGGACGGCGGAGTTTCGTTGTCGGCCAAGGGGCGGATTCCTGATGGACGGTGGACTGGCGGTGGACGTTCCGGACGGGCTTTGTGGAAGCCGCCCGAAGCAATGCACGAACTGGCGGATTCCGGCGCGAATCCAGCTTCGTTCTGATAGCCGATTCAGGACCCGGAAGCCACCCGAAACAACGCTCGATACATCGTTATTTGTGCAATGATTTCAGTTCCTTAAGAAGAGCCAGCAGCCGACCCTCCGGCGTCCTGCGCGGCCGCCTTTCCGCTCGTTAAGTTGACCCCCTTCAGGCGCCCCGCTACGCCGGTTCCATGCCCGTCGAGTTCGTCATATCCGCGCTGGTGACGCTGCTGGTCGTGGTCGATCCGATCGGGCTGGCGCCGACCTTCCTCGCCGTCACCTCCGGCCTGTCCACGAAGCACAAGCGGCAGGTTGCCATTCGCGCCTCCATCATCGCGGCCGCGATCCTGATCGGCGCCGCGCTCGGCGGCGACTGGCTGCTGCGCATGCTCGGCATTTCGCTGCCCGCGTTCCGCATCGCCGGCGGGCTGCTGCTGTTCTCGATCGCCTCCGAAATGGTGTTCGGCTGGCGCATCGAGCGCCAGCAGCACGACGCCGAGCAGGCCATGGAGGAGCGCGTGCGCAACGTCGCCGCCTTCCCGCTCGCGATCCCCCTGCTCGCCGGGCCCGGCGCCATCACCGCGGTGGTGCTGCTCGCCGGTCAGGCCGGCGGCCGGATCGTTCCGCTGGCCTGGCTGATCGGCGTGATCGCCGCCGTCGCGGTGGCGAGCCTGCTGACGTTTCTGGTGGCGGAGCGGATCGGCAAGCTCATGGGCATCACCGGCAACGTCGTGCTGTCGCGGCTGCTCGGCGTGATCCTCGCCGCGCTCGCCGTGCAGTACGTGATCGACGGCATCCGGACCGTGTTCGGGCTCTGACGGACGTGCGGCCCGCGCGCGGCCGCGTCGGTGCCGCCGCCCGCCTCAGGCCGGCACGGCAATCTCCGCCCGCAGTTGCAGCGGCGCGTGGTGATAGCCGGACCGCTTGCCCTGGAATTCGACGGTCCGCGCATACACCGGCCCGGCGCTCGCGGGCAGGTCGGAGGCAAAGCCCGCGCCGCCGATGACAAAGGTGTGGAACTCGCCGTTCTCCCCGCAGCGGTCGACCTCCGCCGGCAGCGCCGCGACGAATTCGCGATCGAACATGCGTCCGCAGAAATCGCCGCCGAGAAAGCGGTCATCGGTGGTCACCACGATGGCCTTGAGGCCGTGCGCAAACATCTCCTCGACCAGCGCGCTGCGGTCCTGCCGCCACAGCGGCAGTTCGGCCGTGAGTCCCGCCGCGGCGCAGACCCGCTCCTCGAACGCGCGGTGCTCCTCGATATCAATGTCGCCGAAGATCACCGTTTTAACGCCGCGCCCTCTCAATCCGCCCAGCGCCTCGACGATGCGCGTCTCGTAGTCCTGCCAGCCGGCGCGCGCGGCAACCGGCTCGAGCCCGAGCGCGCGGACCTGTGCCGCCATGACATCCGGCGGCACCGCATGCGAGCGCGAGCGCACGCCATCCTCGTCGAACATGGTGAGCGCGAAGCGCACGTCGCGGCTGGCGGCGCGGGCCCGTGCAAGCGCGAGCCAGCCGTCCTTGCCGCCGCTCCAGGAGATCGCTGCGGTCATGTCCGATCCCGCCCCCGAGCCCCGCGCAGGCGTGACTCCAAATCGCTAGAACGGAATCTCGTCGTCCATGTCGGCGCGCCGCCCGCCGGCGCCGGCCATGGCCGGCTTGCGGGCCGCAGACGGACCGCGCGAGCCGAACTCCTCGCCGCCACCGCCGCCGGCCTCGTCGCCGGCGCCGCTGCCGCCGCCGCG
>CAZGSW010000341.1:0-2552 GCA_964528635.1 uncultured Rhodoplanes sp.
GCCTCGCCGCCGGTGGACCGGCTGGCGGTGCGCACCTTCGTCGCGCCGTTCGACCCCCTGACCGTGCGCGAGGCGCTGCTGCGCGAGCGCTATCGCGGCGGACAGTCGTTCTATGTGGTGCCGCGCATCGAGGATATCGCGGGCGTGAAGGACTTCCTCGACAAGACCGTGCCCGAGGCGCGCGTGGCGGTGGCGCACGGCCAGATGCCGTCGGGCGTGCTCGAGGACATCATGTCGGCGTTCTACGACGGCAAGTACGACGTGCTGCTGTCCACCACGATCGTCGAGTCCGGCCTCGACATTCCGACCGCCAACACGCTGATCGTGCATCGCGCCGACATGTTCGGGCTGGCGCAGCTCTATCAGCTCCGCGGCCGGGTGGGACGCTCCAAGCTCCGCGCCTTCGCGCTGTTCACGCTGCCGGCGCAGCGCAAGATCACGCCGCAGGCGGAGCGGCGGCTCAAGGTGCTGCAGTCGCTCGATACGCTGGGCGCCGGGTTCCAGCTCGCCTCGCACGACCTGGACATTCGCGGCGCCGGCAATCTGCTGGGCGACGAGCAGTCCGGCCACATCAAGGAGGTCGGCTTCGAGCTCTACCAGGACATGCTGGAAGAGGCGGTGACGGCGCTCAAGGCCGGCATCGGCGCGCCGGTGGCCGACCGCTGGTCGCCGCAGATCACCATCGGCACGCCGGTGCTGATCCCCGAGGGCTACGTGGCCGATCTCCCGGTGCGGCTGGCGCTGTACCGGAGGCTTGCCGACATCGAGGACGAGCAGGACATCGAGGGGTTCGGGGCCGAGCTGGTGGACCGGTTCGGGCCGTTGCCTGAGGAGGTGCAGCATCTCCTCAAGATCGTCGCCATCAAGTCGCTATGCCGTCGCGCCAACGTGGAGCGGATCGAGACCGGGCCGAAAGGCGCGGTGATGTCGTTCCGCGACAACGCGTTCGCCAATCCGGAAGGACTGCTGGCGTTCATCGGCAAGCAGGGCGCCTCGGCGCGGGTGCGGCCCGACATGAAGCTGGTGCTGTTCTACGACTGGGAGAAGCCGGCGCAGCGGCTGCACGGCACCACGGCGGTGCTGCGCAACCTCGTGAGGATCGCCGAACAGGCCAAGGCGGCGTAGCGCCGGGCGTGGGCCGATCCACTTGCGTGGTGTCATCGCCCGCGAAAGCGGGCGACCCAGTACATACCGATAGCATTTGAGGTTGCTGGGTGCCCGCCTTCGCGGGCATGACAGTGGAGGACGCGCAGCGAACGGACGGCCAGATGCCTATCAACTCGGCATCCTCAGCACCGGCTTAATGGTGCGGCCCTCGCTGGAATCCCTGGCGGCGCGGTTGATGTCGGCAAGCTCGTAGAACGTCATCATCCGTTCGGCCGGCAGCTTGCCGTCCATCATCAGGTCGATGAGTTGCGGGATGAACACATCCGGCTCGCTGTCGCCCTGAATGACGCCGCGCACGATGCGGCCGTTCTGCACCAGCGGCATCTGAAACGTGACCTCGGTGCCGGAGCGGGCGGTGCCCACCAGCGCGCACATCCCGACCGGCATCAGGCAGTCCACCGCCTCGCGGAACACCGCTGGCAGGGCGGATGTCTCAAGCGAGAACCGCGCACCGGTCCCGGTGATGCGCCTGATCTCGGCGACCACATCGATGCCGCCGCCGTGGTTGATGACGTGAGTGGCGCCGAGCTCGCGAGCGAGCGCAAGCCGGGAGTCGTGCACGTCGACCGCAACGATCGGATCGCAGCCGGCAACCTTCGCCGCCATCAGCCCGGACAGGCCGACAGCGCCGACCCCGAACACGACAAAGCTGTCGCCGGGCCGTGGCCGCATGGCGTTGAGCACGGCGCCCGCGCCGGTCTGGATGCTGCATGCGAAGGGCCCGAGAACGTCGAGCGGAGCATCGTCGCGCACCTTGACGACAAAGCGCTCATTGGAAATCGCAAGTGTGCCGAACGACGACTGCTGGAAGAACGCACTGTACACCGGATCGTCGCCCACGCACATCAGGGTCGAGCCGTCGTCGCGCGTGCCGTTCGATTTCAGCTTGCGGGCCTCGAGACAGTAGGAGAACGAACGCTGCCGGCAGTTCGGGCAGGCGCCGCACCAGGGAAACGAGATGACGACGTGGTCGCCGGGCCTGACCTTGCGCACCGCGGAGCCGGTCGCGACAACTTCTCCCGCGCCCTCGTGGCCGAACACCGCCGGATATTTCAGGGTCGGGTAGTAGCCGTCGCGGGCATGCAGATCGGTCTGGCACATGCCGCTGGCCGCGATCCGCACCACCACCTCGTCGGGCCGCGGATCGTTCAGCGTGACGCGGCGGATCTCGAAGTCCCGGGACAGCGCAGGAACGACAGCGGCGGTAATTTCCATGGCATCGGCCTGTTCGGCAGGATGGTTCGCCGGAAATGACAGACCCTCTCCACCGGAGCGGAGAGGGCCATGACAGGTGACGCGAGCGGCTACTTGGCGGTCGCGGCCTTGAGGATCGGGATCAGGCGGTTCATCTCGCTCTTGACCATGGCGGCAAGCGGCTTCGGCCC
>CAZGSW010000342.1:0-2525 GCA_964528635.1 uncultured Rhodoplanes sp.
TGAGCCGGGCCTTCGAATCGTTCGGTGCGAGGGAGGCGATCACCTCCTGCACATGGTCGTTGACCTGGAAGAACTCCATGGCGGGCCGGGCGGGCTTGATGCCGAACGGCGCGCTGGAGCGGAACGCCTCGGCGCGTCTTGCCGCAGCGATCAGCGCCTTGGACGGCACGCATCCGGTGTTGAGGCGGTCACCACCCATCCGGCCTTTTTCGATCAGGACCACCGGCACGCCGAGCGCGGCGGCGCCGGCGGCCACCGCCAGACCCCCGGAACCGGCGCCGATCACGCACAGGTCAGGCCTCAATATTTCCGCCATGTCACCCGGGCTCCCCCGCGCGCGCTCCCCGGAGGTGCTCCACCGGCACCGGCGCGACCGCTCCCGGCGCGATGAGCGCCCCGACCGACTCCGGCGTCAGCAGGGCACGCATGCCGAAGTCGGGCCGGCAATCGGTGCGTTGGGCATCCGGACATGCCTGGTAGAGGGCCTGCTGGGCCCCGACGGCGCTGTCGAGCCCCGCGTCCATCAGCGAAAAGGCGAAGGTGGCCGGCACCGCAACCGGCGGCGCGAACCGGCGCAGCTTGGGCCGATCCGCCCCCGGCTCGGGATGGCTTTCGCGTCGAGTCACGGCGGGCATACTCACGGCGGCTGGATGGACCCGGATTTGAAGCCGGTCATTGACGCCGGACCGGCCCGGACCGATCTATACACCACAGTCGGCACCACTCGCGCATGTCACTGATTTTTGAGGAAAAACGTAATCGGCCCGGGAGATCGGGGCATTGCATTGACCGATCAGGCGAGCCTCCCGTATAAGCCGCGGCGACTGCCAATCGGAGAATTCTGCCGTGAAACGGACCTATCAACCCAGCAAACTGGTGCGAAAGCGCCGGCACGGCTACCGCGCCCGCATGAAGACCAAGGGCGGCCGCAAGGTCGTGGCGGCTCGCAGGACGCGCGGCCGCAAGCGCCTGACGGCCTGATTCCCGTGCCAGCGCGCGGGCCATCGCCATGGAGCGGTTGAGACAACGCGCGGACTTTCTGGCGGCGGCGAACGGGGTCAAGGTGCCGACCGCGATGTTTGTGCTGCAGATGCGGCAGCGGGAGGAGACCGGAACGGCACGGGTCGGATTTACCGTGTCGCGGCGCGTGGGCGGTGCCGTCGAGCGCAACAGGATCAGGCGGCGGCTTCGCGAGATCGTGAGGCTGTCACCGCCTTCGGCTATGCGGCCGGGACACGATTACGTGCTGATCGGGCGGCGCCCCGCTATCGACGCGCCGTTCGAGCGGATCAGGGACGAATTCGACCGGGCGCTGCGGCGCGTGCATGCGTCGCCGGTGTCCGGCCCCAGAGACAAGGGCGGCGCGGCGAACCCGAAGCGCAACGCGGCGGGATAGAGGCTCCATGAACGATCAGAAGAACACGATCCTGGCCATCGTCCTTTCGGGGCTGGTGCTGATCGCCTGGCAATATTTTGTCGGCATGCCGCAGATGGACAAGCAGCGGCAGGAAGCGCAGCTCAAGCAGCAGCAACAACAGCAGCAGACGCAGCCCCCCGCACCGGGCCAGTCGGCAACCCCGCCGTCTCCCGGCCAGGCCGCGCCCGCCTCGCAGGCCGGCGCTCCTGCCGTCCCCGGCCAGGCCGCTCCGCCCGCCTCGCAGGCCGCAACCCGCGAAGCGGTGGTCGCCGCCTCGCCCCGCATCCGGGTCGAGACGCCGCGCGTCTCCGGCTCGATCTCGCTGAAAGGCGGCCGGATCGACGACCTCTCGCTGACCCAGTACCGCGAGACGGTCGATCCCAAGTCGCCGCCGATCGTCCTGCTGTCGCCGTCCGGCAGCCCGCATCCGTTCTATGCGCAGTTCGGCTGGACCGCGGGCGCCGGCACCGCCGTCAAGCTTCCCGACGACAACACGGTGTGGAAGCAGCAGGGGTCGGGCACGCTCGGCGTCGGCCGGCCGGTGACGCTCGTGCACGACAACGGCGAGGGCCTGGAGTTCCGCCGCATCTTCTCGATCGACGACAACTACATGTTCACGGTCGACGACCAGGTCGCCAACAAGGGCTCCGCGGCCACGACGCTTTATCCCTACGCGCTGATCTCGCGCCACGGCACGCCCAAGGTCGAGGGCTACTACATCCTGCACGAAGGCCTGATCGGCGTGATGGGCGAGCAGGGCCTGCAGGAGGTCACCTACAGCAACATCGACGACAAGAAGCAGATCAACTTCACGGCCACCAACGCCTGGCTCGGCATTACCGACAAGTACTGGGCGGCAACGCTCATTCCCGACACCAAGGCGACCGTCCAGGTGCACTTCAACGCGACCCAGGTCGGCACCCAGAAGCGCTACCAGACTGACTACCTGGGCGAGCCGCAGACGCTGGCCCCCGGCGGCAACGCCACGCACAGCACGCGGCTGTTCGCCGGCGCCAAGGAAATCGCGGTGGTTGACGGCTACGAGAAGCAGTACGGGCTCAACCGCTTCGAGCTGCTGATCGACTGGGGCTGGTTCTACTTCATCACC
>CAZGSW010000343.1:0-2498 GCA_964528635.1 uncultured Rhodoplanes sp.
GATCACCTCCTCGCGCCGCTCGTGCTCGAAGTCGACGTCGATGTCGGGCGGCTCGCGACGCTCGGCGGAGACGAACCGCTCGAACAGGAGATCGACCTGCATCGGCGACACGTCGGTGATGCCGAGGCAGTAACAGATCACAGAATTGGCGGCCGAGCCGCGGCCCTGGCACAGGATCGGCGGGTCGAGACCGCGGGCGAACTTGACGATCTCGTCGACGGTGAGGAAGAATGGCGCGTAGTTAAGCTCGCCGATGAGGCGCAGCTCCGCGTCGAGCGCGAACCGCACATGGGGGGGCGCTCCGTCGGGAAAGCGCCTGCGGTACCCTTCCTCGGCGAACGCGACCAGCGCCTCCTGCGGCGTGGCATAGCCGGCCCGCGTCTCCTCGGCGTATTCGGTGCCGCGCAGCTCTTCCAGCGAGAACCGGCAGCTTTCGAGAAAGCGCAGCGTCTCGTCGAGCGCCTGCGGGGCGCGGCGGAACAGCCGCGCCATCTCCGCCGCCGGCTTGAGATGCCGCTCGGCATTGGCCTCGAGCACACGGCCTGCGGTTTCCAGCGTCAGGTGCTCGCGGATGCAGGTCACCACGTCCTGCAGCTCGCGCCGCTCCGGCTCGTGATAGAGCACGTCGTTGATCGCAAGCAGCGGGACGCCCGCCGCCCCGGCGATGGCTGTAACACGGGCGAGGCGCCGCGCGTCGTCGCCGCGGTAGAGCATGGCAGCGCCAAGCCAGACGGCGGCGCTTGCCGCCTTCAGCCGGGTGAGGATTGCATCCAGCCGCCTGGCGTCGATCTGCGGCGGCGGGACGACAATGAGATTGAGGCCTTCAGCAAAATCCAGCAGATCCGGCAGGTGGAGAATGCAGTCGCCCTTTTCGGCGCGGCGCTTGCCGCAGGTGAGAAGCCGTGTGAGCCGTCCCCAGCCGCTCCGGTCACGCGGATAGGCGAGGACGTCGGGCGTGCCGTCGGCGAAGACGAGGCGCGCACCGGGCACGATCTTGAAGGCTGCGTGTTCATGCTCTTTCTCCAATTCCCCCTTCATTTCTCTTGCCGCAACGTGGGCACGCACAACTCCGGCAACGCTGTTGCGATCGGCGATGCCGAGACCTTTGAGGCCAAGCTGTTTCGCGGCGACGACCAGCTCCTCAGGGTCGGACGCCCCGCGCAGAAACGAGAAATTCGTGGTGGTTGCGAGTTCGGCATAGGCCGTCATGGGACTTGCTTCTCTCGCAAGCTGTGTGTATTTATACACACACGCAGGGCAGCGAGGCCCGCCAGGGCAGTGGACGAGACCCGCCCGTTCGAGCAACCGAATTGTTGCCGGCAGACCCGGCCACACTCGACGAGGCGGGCCAAATGGAACGAAACAGCCGCAAGCTGATCAAAATGCTGGAACGCGACGGATGGATGCTGGATCGCGTCAACGGCGATCACCACACGTTCAAGCATCCGAACCGGCCGGAGATCATCACAGTAACCCACCCGCGCCGGGATTTGCCGACCGGACTGGTACACCGCATCTATAAACTGGCGCGATGGCGCCCCTGACACTTCTTGCGGCAATCGAAGAAAGGAAGCATGGACGTGAAGCAGTATATTGCCGTGATCGAGAAAGATCCCGATAGCGCCTTCGGCGTCTGGTTTCCTGACGTCGAAGGATGCTTCTCGGCTGGCGATACCCTGGAGAAAGCGTCCGCAAACGCTACGGCGGCCTTGCGCCAGCACGTTGAAGCGCTGGAGAGCGCAGGCCGCGCCGTGCCTGAGGCACGCTCGATGGACGACGTTCTGCGCGACAAAGACGTCCGCAAAGCGGTGTCGAAGGGGGCGCCTCTGCTTGCCGTACCGTTGTTGAGCGACGCTGGGCGCACCGTGAGAGTCAATGTTTCCCTCGACAAAGGCCTCGTCGATCAAATCGATACGGAGGCTTCGAAACGCGGTCTGACACGCTCGGCCTTTCTGGCGCAGGCTGCGCGGGAAAAAATCGCCGGTTGAGTGCGGTGCACGGACGATCATCAGCGCCTCACGCAAACAATCCGTGCAGATACCAGCGCGGCCGCGACGCCTCCTCCCGGTCGTAGAGTCCTTCCCGGTAGAGCCACATCCGCGTCCCGTTGCGGCTTTCGACCCGGAAGTAGTCGCGGGTCAGCTTGTTGCCGCGGCCGTCGCGCCACCATTCCATGGCGATGCGCTCGGGGCCCTCGGCGTGCGTCACCTGATGCACGACGCGCCGCCAGCGGAATCGCACCGGCGGTCCGTCCGGCACTTCTGCGATGGCCTCGACCGGCTGCGGCCGTTCGAACAGCCGGATCGGCCGCGCCGTGCCGAGCGTGTCCTGCTCGACCGGCCGCAACGCCGGCGCTATTGCAGGCCGCGCCGCATGGACCGGGATCGAATGGACCGGGATCGAATGGGCCGGCACGGCCGCCACCGCGTATTCCGGAATATGCGTGTCCTGCGCGACCGGCCGGGTGACGCGGCGCAGGCCGAAGCGGGCGCCGAGCC
>CAZGSW010000344.1:0-2487 GCA_964528635.1 uncultured Rhodoplanes sp.
TCCCGGCGCTCCATGCGGCCTTCGATATGAGGAAGACCGGCCCCGCTCCGTCATCAAGCATCGCGATCGACGACGCCCTCGTAACGAGCGGAACACCGGCATTATGAGGGAGGTTTGGGAGACGGGGATAAGTTCATTTTGCTCAGCAAAGTGACGTTTTCCGTCCGGCGGCGCATCGAGTCGCTGTCCCCGCGAAGGCGAGGGCCAACCACCGGGAGTCCGGGTCCCCGCCTTCGCCGGGACGACGGACGGCGGCATCCGGTTGCATCGTGGCGCCGCCGCGGGCCACTATCCCGCGTCGCGCCGACGCCCGAAGCAAACACACCAGGACAGCACAATCATCCGATGTTTACCGCCACCAAGGACAAGGCCCTCCTCACCACCACCACCGGCGCGCTGCCGCGCCCGAGCTGGTACACCGCCAACCTTCGCGGCGTGCCGCTGGCGCAGGGCTTTTCGCAGCTCGCCTATCGCGAGCAGCACTTCGACTGCCTCGCCTGCAACGTGGCGGCGCAGCACAGGGCCGGCATCGACATCTTCGTCGACGGCGACGCGCGGCTCGACGACGACGTCGCGGGACGGAGCTGGGTCAGCTACGCCACCGAGCGGATGAGCGGCATCGGTGCGCCGCGCGTCGAGGTGCCGCCGGCCGGCTTCATGAAGGACAAGGGACCGGGCGACCTCATGCTCGAGGTGATCGAGACCCGCATGACCCCGCCGGTCGAGGGCAAGATCGACAAGGCGTGGCTCGAACTCGACCGCGCCTACAAGGCGATCGCGCCGATGACCGACCGGCCGGTCAAGATCGGCTCGATCTCGGCGCAAATCCTGGCGCTGATGCTGACCGACCGGCACTACAACGACCGGCTGCAACTCCTGTTCGACATGTCGACGGCCTTGAACCGCGAGTACCACGCGCTGGCCGACGCCGGCGCGCCGATCGTGCAGATCGAGGAGCCTGCGATCCATCAGGTGATCCACGACCCGGACGCGCCGATCAAGCCGGACAAATGGGTCGAGGCGTTCAACGCCGAGGTCAAGGGCCTGCGCGGCAAGTGCGAGGTATGGTGCCACACCTGCTGGGGCTCGCCGGCGGCGCAGCGGGTGGCGAGCCGCGACCAGTCCTACGCCAAGGCGCTGCCCTACTTCGACCAGCTCGAGGTCGACGTCATCACCTTCGAGGGCGCATTCAACCGCGGCATGGACTTCGAGGCGATCGGCAAGGGCATATCAAAAGACAAAAAGATCGCGATCGGCGTGATCAGCCACCGCACGCTTCAGGTCGAGCGGCCGGAGGAGATCGCCGAGCTGATCCGGCACGCGCTGAAGTGGATCGAGCCGGAGCGGCTCATTCTCTCGAGCGACTGCGGCTTCGGCCGCCAGGGCATCAGCCGCATGCACGCGCTCTACAAGATGGTGGCGATGACGCGGGCGGCCAACATAGTGAAGAAGGAGCTCGGCCTTCCGGAGACGGAAATCCCGGCGACCGATCCGAAGCTGTCGATGGTGCCGCTGACGTAGACCTTTGCGGTTGTCATTCCGGGGCGCGGGCGAAAGCGAGCGATCGCGCTCTCACGATTGTCGTCCCCGCGAAGGCGGGGACCCATTGTGCCCCAAGCAGCGCTGGTGGTTATGGGTCCCCGCCTTCGCGGGGACGACAGCAATGGACACCCGGAATCCAGCCGCCTTGATGGCCGCCGTTGCGCGGCTTCGCTGGATTGGTCCACAATCTCGAAAAATTCAGCCGGGAGGACGCGCTCATGTCCATGAACATCAAGGTGGGCCGCAAGGCCATCGAGGAGGCCTCCAAGAAGCTGTCGAACTGGGGCCGCTGGGGCAAGGACGACCACATCGGCACGCTGAACCACATCACGCCTGAGGACATCGTCAACGCCTCGAAGCTGGTGAAGACCGGCAAGGTGTTCTCGCTCGGCATCCCGCTCGACCGCACCGGCCCGCAGACCGGCCTGTTCGGCGGCCGCTTCAATCCGATCCATCAGATGCTCGCCACCGGCACCGACGCCATCGCTGGCCAGCAGGACTGGAACAAGATCCGCTACGCCGACGACACGCTGAACCTGTGCGTGCAGGGCGCGACGCACTGGGACGCGCTCGGCCACATCTTCTACGAGGACAAGGCCTACAACGGCCACGACGCCAAGCTGATCGACGCGCGCGGCCTCTCCGTGCTCGGCATCGAGCACTCGCGCGCCAAGATGAACGGCCGCGGCGTGCTGCTCGACATCGCCCGGTTCCGCGGCGTGCCGTGGCTCAAGGACGGCGAAGGCATCTCCAACGAGGAGCTGAACACCTGCGCCCGCGCGCAGAACGTGGAGATCCGCAAGGGCGACTTCGTCATCGTCCGCACCGGACAGATGGAGCGCTGCCTGAAAGACGGCGAATGGGGCGGCTACGCCGGCGGCGACGCGCCGGGCGTGATGTTCGAGAACTGCTACTGGTGCCAGGAGAAGGAGATCGCGGCGATCT
>CAZGSW010000345.1:0-2483 GCA_964528635.1 uncultured Rhodoplanes sp.
GGGTGTGGGACGCGCGCCTGACCTCGGTGCTGGTGCTGTTCCTGATGTACCTCGGCGTGATGGCGCTGTGGCGCAGCGTCGACGATCCGTCGCGCGCCGGCCGCGCGGTCGCGATCCTCACGCTGGTCGGCGCGATCAACCTGCCGGTTATCAAGTTCTCGGTCGACTGGTGGAACACGCTGCACCAGCCGGCTTCGGTGGTGCGTGTCGCGGGACCGGCGATCCATCCGACCATCCTGGTGCCGCTGCTGGCGATGGCGTTCGCATTCCTGCTGCTGTTCGTCACCCTGCATCTGGCGGCGATGCGCAACGAGATCATGCGGCGGCGGGTGCGGAGCCTGCTGCTGCTGCAGGCGCAGACCGCGGCGGGACGCGACTGAGATGGCCGCGCTCGGACCTCACGCCGCATTCATCCTGGCATCTTATGGCGCAGCGGCGCTGATTATCGCGGCGGTGATCGGCTGGATCGTGCTGGACCGCCGCGCCCAGCAGCGCGCGCTGGAAGAACTCGAACGGCGCGGCGTCACGCGCCGCTCCGGGAGACCGGCATGACAACGGCGCCGGACGAGGCCGCGCCGGCGCGGCGGCGGCTCCTGCTGTATTTGCCGCTGCTGGCGTTCCTCCTGCTGGCCGGGTTGTTCCTGTACCGGCTCGGTGCCGGCGATCCGTCGAGGCTGCCGTCGGCGCTGATCGGACAGCCGGCGCCGGCCACCGATCTGCCCGCGCTGCCCGGCCTCGTGCAGAACGGCGTGCCGGTGCCGGGCCTCGACCCGGCCGGCTTCAAGGGCCAGGTGTCGCTGGTCAACGTCTGGGCGTCGTGGTGCGTGCCGTGCCACGACGAAGCGCCGCTTCTGATGAAACTCGCCGGGGACGGCCGCTTCCGCTTGGTCGGCATCAACTACAAGGATCAGCCCGACAACGCCCGCCGTTTCATCGGCCGTCACGGCAATCCGTTCGGCGCGGTCGGCACCGACGCCAACGGACGCGCCTCGATCGAGTGGGGCGTGTACGGCGTGCCGGAGACCTTCGTGGTCGGCCGCGACGGCCGCATCGCCTACAAGCTGGTCGGACCGATCACGGCGGCAAACCTGCAGACACAGCTCATGCCGGCGATCGAGCAGGCGCTCGCGGCGCCAAAGCAATAATCCTGTCGATAAGCCCGCGCCTGCCCTGCGCGCGGCGACGGATCGCCTAGGCTCGATTCGCCGGATTCGCCACGGTCCGGCAGCAACGGGCCGCAATGACGATCTTCCTGTTCCGCAACGGCGACAATCCGATCGAATACTGCGCCACCGACACCCGTTCGGGACACCGGCTGCCCGCCATGACGAGGCGCTGGCTCTACCACGCCGAATTGCAGAACGCGCTTCACGCCGCGGTCTTCGGAGTGCGCAACTTCGAGCAGGCCAGGCGGACGATCACGCGCCACGGCTATCTGCTGTTCACCGAAGGCCGCTTCCTGCGCAACTGCAACTAACGACGCGATCGGAACTGGCCTTGCACCAACCTGGCCACGTCATGGCCGGGCATAGCCGTCCGAAGGACGGCGGGTGGAGCCTGTCGCACGGCGATCAGGCTAATCCTTCCGCGTGCTGTATTTCGTCAGCAGCGGGTATTGCAGCATCGCGAAGACGAAGGTGAGCGGCAGGATGCCGAACGCCTTGAACGCCACCCAGAAGTCGGTCGACTGGGTGCGCCAGACCGCCTCGTTCAGCACGGCGAGGAACAGGAAGAACAACGCCCAGCGCACCGTGAGCTTGCGCCAGCCTTCGTCCGTCAGATCGAACATCTGATCGAACACCAGCGCGAGCAGCACCTTGCCGAACAGCAGTCCGCCGAACAGCACGCCGGCGAACATGAGATAGATGATGGTCGGCTTGAGCTTGATGAACAGCTCGTCCTGCAGGAACAGCGTCAGCCCGCCGAACACCAGCACCACCACGGCCGACACCAGAGCCATCACCGGCAGCCGCCGGGTCAGCGCGTAGGACACCGCGAGCGCCACCAGGATCGCCACCATGAACACCGCGGTCGCGACGAAGATGCCGGCGCGCTCGCCGGTCGCCACGGCATGCGGGATGATCGGCCGCAGCAGCGGCTCGAACAGCGCCGGCCGCGCGTTGGCGAAGAAGAACAGCACCAGCGGCCCGAGATCGAGCGCGAGCTTCACGAGCGGGCTGGGCTGCGGATGTGCTTTTGTGTTCGCTGGTTCGTTCATGGCGGCTGTCTAGCACTGCGGGCACGAAACGGCACCCCTGCTCTCTCCCCGTTCGTCGAAAGCGAGCGTAGCCGGCGTAGCCCGGATGCAGCGCAGCGAAATCCGGGGTCAGTCCGCCGGCACATCGCCCCGCATTCCGCTTTCGCTTCATGCGGGCTACCGGTTGGCTCGTTCATGGCGTTGGAAAGCGATCACTCGATCCCCGCCACGGCCCTGCCGAAATCCTTCGCCGAGAACGGCTGCAGATCGTCGGCGCCCTCGCCGA
>CAZGSW010000346.1:0-2471 GCA_964528635.1 uncultured Rhodoplanes sp.
CCTTGTGCATGGTGTCGAGCGTCGGCTGGTCGCCCGTATAGGAATGAATCGTCGTCATGAAACCCTTCTCGATGCCGACCGCATCGTTGAGCACCTTGACGACCGGAGCGAGGCAGTTGGTCGTGCACGACGCGTTGGAGACGACCTTGTGATCCTTGGTCAGCTTGTCGTGGTTGACGCCGTACACCACCGTGAGGTCGACGCCGTCAGCCGGAGCCGATACCAGCACACGCCTGGCGCCGGCGGTGAGGTGGGCGGATGCCTTGTCCTTCGAGGTGAAGATGCCGGTGCACTCCAGCGCGATGTCGATGCCGAGGTCTTTCCACGGCAGCTTGGACGGATCCTTCTCGGCGGTCACCTTGATGGTGCCGTTGCCCAGGCTGATGGTGTCGCCCTTGACGGTGACCTCGCCGGGGAACCGGCCGTGCACGCTGTCGAAGCGCAGGAGGTGCGCGTTGGTCTCGACCGGGCCGAGGTCGTTGATGCCAACCACCTCGATGTCCTTGCGGCCCGCCTCGGCGATGGCGCGCAGCACATTGCGGCCGATGCGGCCGAAACCGTTGATTCCTACCCGAATGGTCATGTTCGCCCGGCTCCCTGGAAATGCTCTACGCCCGGACGCGGCCGGGCCTCGATCCATTCCGTTTGAACCGTAAGATGGATTGCCGGGTCAAGCCCGGCAACGGGGAAACCTGCCATGTCCGCGCGACACGATCCGATAACCGGCTACCGCCCTTTCCCGATCGCAGACGCCTAGCCAGGCTGCTTCAAGGCGGCTTCCGCGATCTTCTCCGGCGTGATGCCGAAGTGCTTGTAGAGGTCCTTGTAGGGCGCGCTGGCCCCGAACCCGGTCATGCCGACGAACACCCCGTCGCTGCCGATGATGGCGTCCCAGCCCTGCCGGACCGCTGCCTCGACGCCGACCTTGACCGGCGCGTCGCCGATAATGGTCCGGCGGACATCCGCCGGCGCCGCCAGCAGGAGTTCAAAGCACGGCACGGATACCACCCGTGCCGCGGTGCCTTTTTCCGCCAGCAGCTTCTGCGCCTCCACGGCGATCGCGACCTCCGACCCGGTGGCGAAGATGGAAACCTGCGCCTTGCCCTTGGCCGGTGAAATCTCGTAGGCGCCGTTTGCGCAGCGGTTGTCGGCGTCGTTTTCGCGGCGAAGCTGAGGCAGGTTCTGGCGGGTCAGCGCCAGCACGCTTGGCGTCTCGTCCGACCTGAGCGCCAGCTCCCAGCACTCGATCGTCTCGACTGCGTCGCAAGGCCGGAACACGTTCAGATTCGGGATCGCGCGCAGCGAGGCCAGATGCTCGACCGGCTGGTGGGTCGGGCCGTCTTCGCCGAGGCCGATCGAGTCGTGGGTCATCACGTGGATGACACGCTCGCCCATCAACGCGGCCAGCCGGATCGCCGGCCGGCAGTAGTCGGCAAACACCAGGAAGGTGCCGGAGTACGGGATAATGCCGCCGTGCAGCGTCATGCCGTTCATGGCGGCCGCCATGCCGTGTTCGCGCACGCCGTAGTGAATGAAGCGGCCGGCATAGTCCGGCGCGGCAAGCGTCTTCATCGACTTGGCGCGCGTGTTGTTCGAGCCGGTGAGGTCGGCGGAACCGCCCACCATTTCGGGTACGGCTGCGGTCAGCGTCTCCAGCGCGTATTCGGACGAGGAGCGCGTGGCGATGTCCTTCGGTTCCTTCGCCAGGGCCTCCTTGACCGAGCGGACGGCGTCGGTGAGCTGGGCCGGCAGGTCGCCCCGGATGCGGCGCTCGAATTCGGCGCGCTTGTCGGCCGAGGTTGCCGCGAGCCGCTTGTCCCATTCCTTGCGCGCGTTCTTCGATCGCTGTCCGGCCGCGCGCCACTGCGTCAGCACGTCGGTCGGAACCTGGAACGGCGCATCGGACCAGCCGAGCTTCTCGCGTGCGCCCTTGATCTCGTCGGCGCCCAGCGGAGAGCCGTGAGAGGACGACTTGCCCGCCTTGGTCGGCGCGCCGAAACCGATTGTGGTCTTGCACGCAATCATGGTCGGACGATCGGATGCCCTGGCGCGCTCGATGGCCGATGCGATCGCTTCGGGGTCGTGTCCGTCCACCCGCGTTGCTGCCCAGCCCGCCGCTTCGAACCGTTTCACCTGATCGACGGAGTCCGCAAGCGACAGCGGTCCATCGATCGAGATGCCGTTGTCGTCAAACAGCACGATCAGCTTGTTCAGCTTGAGATGCCCGGCGAGCGCGATAGCCTCATGGCTGATGCCTTCCATCAGGTCGCCGTCGGACGCGAGTACGTAGGTCGAATGGTCGACCAGATCCTTGCCGAACGCGGCGGCGAGATGCCGTTCCGCAATCGCCATCCCGACCGCGGTTGCAATGCCCTGTCCGAGCGGCCCTGTGGTGGTCTCGACGCCCGGAGTGACAAAGTTCTCCGGGTGCCCCGGGGTCAGCGATCCGATCTGACGGAACCGCTTGAGCT
>CAZGSW010000347.1:0-2438 GCA_964528635.1 uncultured Rhodoplanes sp.
TGTGATGGTTGAGCCGCAGCTCGCTCCAGTAGTCCATCAGCATGGCGAGATCGAAGTAGTTGGACTGCACGCGCGGCCCGTTGCCGTCCACGAAGCCGGGCGGTTTGATGCCGGCCTCCAGATGCTTGCGGTGCAGCGCGATCTTCTCGCAGCGCTCGTTGAAGGTGACCGGCGCCGAGCCCGGGGGGCCGGACAGGCATTTCTGCAATCCGGCCGAAACCGCATCGAGCTGCCATTCGTCGACGTTCACCGGCATGCCGCCGAGCGTCGCGGTGGCGTCGCTGTAGAGGATGATGTCGTGGGCGCGGCACATCGCGCCGATCCCGGCGAGCGGCTGCGCCATGGTGGTCGAGGTGTCGCCGTGCACCAGTGCGAGGATGCGCGGCTGATGCTTCTTGATTGCGTCCTCGATCTCGTCGGGGGTGAACACCGTGCCCCATTCGCGTTCGATGGTGGCGACGTTGCCACCGCAGCGCTGCGCGATCTCGGTCAGCAGATGGCCGAACCGGCCGAAGATCGGCACCAGCACCTTGTCGCCGGGCGCGATCAGCGACACCAGAATGGCCTCGATGCCGGCGCGCGCCGTGCCGTCGACCACCAGCGACCACTTGTTTTTCGTCCGGTAGATGCCGCGTGTCAGCGCCATGGTGTCGTTCATGTAGGCGGTGAACGCCGGATCGAACTGGCCGAGCATCGGCATCGACATGGCGCGCAGCACGCGCGGATCGACGCCGACGGGACCGGGGCCCATCAGGAGGCGGGGAGGGGGATTGAGTTCGGGGACGGTGGTTGTCACGACGCTCTCACCACTCGTGTCCCGGCCAAGCGAGCGTCAGCGAGCGCGAGCCGGGACCCCGGTTTGCGACAGAAAGGAAATCGGGGTCCCGGGTCTCGCTGCGCTCGCCCGGGACACGAGGGCGAGTATGCCGCGCTGCTTTCGTTACCACATTCACTCCCACGCGGCCTTTCCCGCCGGCTTCGCCAGCGGCGATTTCTCGCGGGCAACGTATGTGCCATCGCCCGGCGCGCCGACCAACGCGCCGTCGCGCACCACGAACCGGCCGCGCACCATGGTGGAGACCGGCCAGCCGGTCACCCTGATGCCCTCGTAGGGCGTGTAGTCGGAGCCGTGGTGCAGCAGCGACTGCGAGATGGTCACCTCGCGCGCCGGGTCCCAGATCGCGATGTCGGCGTCGGAGCCGACCGCGATGGTGCCCTTCTTCGGATAGAGGCCGTAGGTCTTGGCGTGATTGGTGGCGCTGAGCGCGACGAACTCGTTGAGCGTGATGCGGCCCTTGCCGACGCCCTCCGAGAACAGGATCGGCAGCCGGGTCTCGACCCCGGGGATGCCGTTCGGCACCCAGCGAAAGGACGTCCGCCCCTTCGGGGCCAGCTTGCCCTGCGGGTCGTCGTAGCGGAACGGGCAGTGGTCCGATGAGAACAGCGAGAACACGCCCTGCTGCAGGCCCTCCCAGCAGGCCTGCTGGCTTGCCTTGTCTCGTGGCGGCGGCGAGCAGACGTACTTCGCGCCCTCCATGTTGAGGCCTTCGAGGTCCTTCCCGGTCAGCATCAGGTATTGCGGGCAGGTTTCGCCGTAGACCTTCTGCCCGCGCTGCTGCGCACGGCGGATCTCCTCCATTGCCTCGCGGTTGGAGACGTGGACGATCATGATCGGCACATCGATCAGTTCCGACAGCGAGATGGCGCGGTGGGTTGCCTCGCGCTCGACCGGAATGGGCCGCGACGCGGCATGGAAATGCGGCGCGGTTTTTCCGGCGCGCTCCAGCCGGTCGGTGAGAAAGCGGATCGCGTCGTAGTTCTCGGCGTGCACCATGACCAGCGCGCCGGTCTCGCGCGCCACGCTCATCACGTTGAGCATTTCCATGTCGGACAGCGCGAGTCCCTCGTAGGTCATGAACACCTTGAACGAGGTGTAGCCGTCGTTCACCAGCGCCGGCAGCTCCTGGCCGAGCACGGTGTCGCTGGCATCCGCGATGATGAGGTGGAACGACACGTCGACGTAGCACTGGCCGTCGGCCCTGGCATGATACTGCTTCACCACCTCGCGCAGGCTCTCGCCCTTCTGTTGCATGGCGAACGGCAGCACCATGGTGTTGCCGCCGAACGCGGCGGAGCGGGTGCCCGAGGCGAAATCGTCGGCCATCACGATGCCGGGGCCGGACGGCTGGGACAGGTGGACGTGGCTGTCGATGCCGCCGGGCAGCACGAGCTTTCCCGTGGCGTCGACGATGTCCTTCGCCTGCTCCTTTGCCTGGCCGAGATCGGTGCCGAGCGCCGTGATCTTTCCGCCGGTGATGCCGATGTCGCACTGGAAGGTGTCGGAGGCGGTCGCGACGGTGCCGCCGCGGATGATGGTGTCGAAGCTCATGATGCCGGTTCTAGCATTGTGTCCGGGTTGTCTCCACGCGCCGATAAGG
>CAZGSW010000348.1:0-2388 GCA_964528635.1 uncultured Rhodoplanes sp.
GGCAGGCCTGCGCCTTCACCGCGAAGATCGCGTCGCGCGCCGTGGGCTGCCGGCCCGAGGACGTGTTCCTGGCATCGACCGGCGTGATCGGCGAACCGCTCGACGCCAGCGCCTTCGACGGCGTGATGGAGGGCATGGTGGCCGCCGCGAAGCCTGAGCCCTGGCTCGAGGCCGCGAAGGCGATCATGACCACCGACACGTTCCCCAAGGTCGCAACCGCGCAGACCAGCATCGGCAAGGCCAAGGTCACGACCAACGGCTTCGCCACGGGCGCGGGCATGATCGCGCCGGACATGGCGACCATGCTCTCCTATGTGTTCACCGACGCGCCGCTGTCGGCGCGGGTGCTGCAATCGCTGCTGAGCGAGGGCGTGAACGACACGTTCAACGCCGTGACCATCGACGGCGACACCTCCACCTCCGACACGCTGATGGCCTTCGCCACCGGTGCTGCGGCGAAGCGTGGCGCGCCGAAGATCGGCAAGCCGGACGATCGCCGGCTGCGCGGCTTCCGCAAGGCGTTCAAGATGGTGCTGGCCGACCTCGCCGAGCAGGTCGCGCGCGACGGCGAAGGCGCGCGGAAGCTCGTGGAAATCGAGGTCGAAGGCGCGGTGTCGAATGCCTCCGCGCGCCGGATCGCGATGTCCATCGCCAACTCGCCGCTGGTGAAGACCGCGATCGCCGGCGAGGACGCCAACTGGGGCCGCGTGGTGATGGCGGTCGGCAAGGCCGGCGAGCCTGCCGACCGCGACCGGCTCTCGATCTGGTTCGGCGGCATCCGCGTCGCGCACAAGGGCGCGCGCGATCCGTCCTACGACGAGGCGAAGGTGGCGGCAGCGATGAAAAGCCCGAACATCGCGCTCAAGGTCAATCTCGGGCTGGGCAAGGGCAAGGACCGGGTGCTGACCTGCGATCTGACCAAGGAATACGTCGCCATCAACGGCGATTACCGGTCGTAAGGCCGGGGGCAGCTCGTCGTCTTAACCCGCGATACACCATCACCAACTTCGAACCCACCATTGAGCGGCTATTAACCTTGGGCTGCCTAGTTTCGGGACAAGGGGCGTGAGCGTCAGGATCGTACTCGTTGCCGCATGCGCCCTGATCGACGCCGACGGTCGCGTGCTGCTTGCCCAACGTCCCGAAGGCAAATCGATGGCCGGGTTATGGGAGTTTCCGGGCGGCAAGGTCGAGGACGGCGAGCGGCCGGAGGACACCCTGATCCGGGAGCTGGCCGAAGAACTCGGGATCGTCGTGAGGGAGCCCTGTCTCGCTCCGCTGACCTTCGCGAGCCACAGCTATCCCGACTTCCATCTGCTGATGCCGCTTTATGTGTGCCGGCGGTGGGAGGGAATGGTCACGCCGAAGGAAGGCCAGGCGCTGACCTGGGTGCGACCCAACCGGCTCAGGGACTACCCGATGCCACCGGCGGACGAGCCGCTGGTGTCGCATCTGCTGACGCTGCTGTAACCGCCGGATGTGCGGCAAGGGGGAGGACTGCATGACCGGGTTCCAGGCGCTTCGCAGCAGGACGCGACGGCGGTTCGCAGACTTCTGCAACAGCGAAGACGGCGCGACCTCGATCGAATACGCCATCATAGCCGCCGGCATCGCCGTCGCCGTGGTGGTCGCGGTCAACGCGATCGGCACCTCGGTGAAAGCCTCGTTCGAGTCCGCGTCGAAGGGATTCTGACGCCCCGCCCTAACCGCGCGGTTTCTCGCCGGACGGCAACTCCTTCGTGCCCAGCGCATCGGCGAGCCGCGTCCGCGCCGAGCCCGGCGCCAGCGGCTTCTGCTGGCTTTCGTGCGGCGCCCAGCCTGACAGCCAGACGATCTCGAAGGTCGCGGCCACGCGGCCATCGGCACCGGCAAAGCGCTCCGCATAGACCTCGATCATCCGGCGCAGCGTGGCGCGCCGCAACGGCGTGCGGCGGCGCTCGGACAAAGCGTTGGCGGCGCCCATCTTGCGCAGATCGTGCATCAGCGCGATCGGCGTCGCGTAACGCACCGTGACACGATCGACGTCGGTGACCGGCAGGGCAAAGCCGGCGCGCTGCAGCAGCGCACCGAGATCGCGCAGGTCGGCGAACGGTGCGACGCGCGGCGACACGCCGCCCTCCACCTCCGACTCGGCGGCCGCAAACGACTGGCGCAGTTCGGTCAGCGTCTCGCCGCCGATCAGCGCCGCCAGAAACAGGCCGTCGGGCTTCAGCGCGCGGCGGATCTGGATCAGCGTGCCGGGCAGATCGTTGACGAACTGCAACGCCAGCGCCGATACGGCGAGATCGAACGAACCGGGCGCATAGGGCAACGCCTCCTCGTCATGCGCCGGTCCGGCGAACGCACCGACCCGCCCTGCCAGCGCATTGCGCACCGCATCGGTCGGCG
>CAZGSW010000349.1:0-2384 GCA_964528635.1 uncultured Rhodoplanes sp.
GCGGGTCCGACCTGCGACAGCGCCGACGTGCTGTACGAGAAGGTGCCCTACACGCTCCCGGTGAGCCTCGAGATCGGCGACAAGGTGCTGATCGAGGGCACGGGTGCCTACACGGCGACCTACTCCGCGATCGCGTTCAACGGCTTCCCGCCGCTGAAGACCTATCACATCTGACGCCGGCGACGGAGCACGACAATGGTCACCATCCGCCGCGAGCGGACGGCCGACCGGGCGGCGCGCGAGCAACTGCTCGACGCCGCCTACGGGCCGGTTCGCTTCACCAAGCCGTCGCAGCAACTGCGCAACGGCCGCAATCCGGCCGACGGACTGTCGTTCGTCGCAGTCGATGACGGCCGCATCGTCGGCACGGTCCGGCTCTGGACCGTGACCGCCGGCGCAGATCGCCCTGCCCTGCTGCTGGGACCTCTCGCGGTCGACCCCGCGTACCGCAACCGCGGCATCGGCGCCTCGCTGATGCAGCGCGCGATGCGCGATGCGGCGAGGCTCGGCCACGGCGCCGTGCTGCTGGTCGGCGATGCGTCGTACTATGGCCGGTTCGGCTTCAGCGCCGACAGGACCGGCAGCCTCTGGCTGCCCGGCCCGTACGAGAAGCATCGTCTGCTGGCGTGCGAACTTGTCGCAGGCACTCTCGACGATGCCCGCGGCCTGATCCGCACACCGCAGCCGGCTCCGTCGAGACTCGCGCCGCTCGTCGCCGCGATGGCGGCGCGCCGCCGCAGGGCCGCGACACAAGCAGCCTGACCTCCACAAAATCGTGGGCGCCGCGGAGTTTTTTCGCGGCGTCCTATTCCGTTCGCCGATTGCGGCAGTTAAGACCAATTTCCTGTTGGGAGAAACACGATGACCACATGGCCCGTTCATGGCCGCATCAGCGGCCCCATTGTGATGATCGGCTTCGGCTCGATCGGCAAAGGCATGCTGCCGTTGATCGAGCGGCACTTCGAGTTCGACAAATCCCGCCTCACCGTGATCGACCCAGAGGACAAGGACCGCCACCTGCTCGATGAACGCGGTATCAGGTTCGTCAAGGCTGCCGTCATGCGTGACAACTACCGCGACCTGCTGAAACCGCTGCTGACCGAAGGCGCCGGTCAGGGCTTCTGTGTCAACGTGTCGGTCGACACGTCGTCGGTCGACCTGATGGAGTTCTGCCGCGAACTCGGCGTGCTCTACATCGATACCGTCGTCGAGCCGTGGCTCGGCTTCTATTTCGACAGCAAGCTCGGTCCGGCAGCGCGCTCCAACTACGCCCTGCGCGAGACGCTTCTGGAAGCGCGGCGGCGCAACCCCGGCGGCACCACCGCGGTCTCCTGCTGCGGCGCCAACCCCGGCATGGTGTCGTGGTTCGTCAAGCAGGCGCTGATGAACGTTGCGAACGATCTCGGCCTGAAGGTGAAGGAGCCGTCCAGCCGCGAGGAATGGGGCCTGCTGGCACAACGGGTCGGCGTGAAGGGAATCCACATCGCGGAGCGCGACACCCAGCGCGCAATCCATCCGAAGCCGCTCGAAGTGTTCGTCAACACATGGTCGGTGGAAGGCTTCGTCTCCGAGGGACTGCAGCCGGCGGAACTCGGCTGGGGCAGCCACGAGACCTGGATGCCCGACAACGCCCGCAAGCACACGCTGGGATGCCAGGCTGCGATCTATCTCCTGCAGCCGGGCGCCAACACCCGCGTGCGCTCGTGGACGCCGACCGCCAAGGCCCAGTACGGGTTTCTGGTGACCCATAACGAGTCGGTCTCGATCGCGGACTATTTCACGGTTGGCGACAAGTCGAACCCGGCGTACCGGCCGACCTGTCACTACGCCTACCATCCGTGCAACGACGCGGTGCTGTCGCTGCACGAGATGTTCGGCCAGGCGGGCAGGAAGCAGCCCAAGGTCCACATCCTGGAGGAAGGCGAGATCGAGGACGGCATCGACGAACTCGGCGTGCTGCTCTACGGCCACAAGAAGAATGCCTACTGGTACGGCTCGCAGCTCTCGATCGAGGAGACGCGCCGGATCGCGCCGTACCAGAACGCGACCGGTCTGCAGGTGACGTCCGCGGTGCTTGCCGGCATGGTGTGGGCGCTGGAGAATCCGAACGCCGGCATCGTCGAATCCGACGAACTGAACTACAGGCGCTGCCTCGAGGTGCAGATGCCCTATCTCGGTCCGGTGATCGGCACCTACACCGACTGGACTCCGCTGCAGGACAGGCCCGGTCTGTTTCCCGAGGACATCGACGAAACCGACCCCTGGCAGTTCCGCAACGTGCTGGTGCGTTAGCGGCACACACTCTCTCCTGATGTGAAATGGGCGGTGGCGCGAACATGCGTCATCGCCCGCGCATTTGAGGCTCGCGAGGCCTTCCTTGTCGT
>CAZGSW010000350.1:0-2383 GCA_964528635.1 uncultured Rhodoplanes sp.
TGTCTCGTCACCGGTCCGGGAACTGGCCTTCGCAGCCGGAACCTGCGCGACCAATGCCTCGCCGACCGGTCTGCGGCGAGCATGCGAAATGCGGCATTTTGCGAGCAATTGCAACGGAATGAAGTGCGATTTTTGGCAGACCGCGCGGCTTTTCGAGAGATAGGAGGGGGTCCCTGCCTTGTCAATCGGCAGCGCCCCTCACGCGGACGTTAGCGCCGCCGGGCACTGGCCCATTGCCAAGAGACCCCGGAATGCGCGACAAGCGCCGAAATTTCGGGCGCAAGGACCGAACCCTCGACACCCCAAAGGACCGCATATGCATCCCGCCGCACAGCGCGCCAGGACCTCCTCCGCGTTTACCAATCTCACAGCGATTTGCGTCGTCGCCGCCGCGCTGGCCGCGGCGATGCTGTTCGCCCCCCCGTCGCCGGCCGTGGCGCAGAGCGACAAGGTCGTTGCCAAGGTGGACGGCGTGGAGGTGCGCGAGAGCGACCTCGCCCTCGCCGAGGAGGACCTCGGCAACAACATACCGCCGCAGTTGCAGGGCGCCGCGCGCCGCGACTTCATCCTCTCCTACTACACCGACATCATGATGGTGGCGAAGGCGGCCGAGGCAAAGCAGATCGCCGCAACCACCGACTTCCAGTCGCGGCTGAACTTCACGCGCAACAAGCTCCTGATGGAGTCGGTGCTGCAGGACGAAGGCAAGAAGGCGGTCACCGACACGGCAATGCGCGCGGTGTATGAAGACGCCGTCAAGCAGATGACCGGCGAGGAAGAGGTGCGGGCCCGCCACATCCTGGTGCCCACCGAGGAGGAGGCCAAGGGCATCCTCTCCGACCTGAAGAAGGGCGGCAACTTCGAGACCCTCGCCAAGGAGAAATCCAAGGATCCGGGCGCGGCCGCGCAGGGCGGCGACCTCGGCTACTTTACCAAGGACCAGATGGTGCCGGAGTTCGCCGAGGTCGCGTTCAAGCTGGGCAAAGGCGAGTTGTCGGAGCCGGTGAAGTCGCAATTCGGCTGGCACATCATCCGCATCGAGGACAAACGCTCCAAGGAGCCGCCGAAGTTCGAGGACGTGAAGGATCAGGTCCAGACCTTCGTGCAGCGCAAGGCGCAGGCCGAGTACGTCACCAAGTTGCGCGGCGCCGCCAAGGTCGAGCGGCTCGACAAGCCGGCCGACGACAAGCCGGCAGATACCAAACCGGCCGAAAAGAAGTAGGCACAGCATACACCGGCGTCATGCGCGGGCTTGACCCGCGCATCCGCTTCGTTAAGGCACTGTCCTGGTGGATTGCCGGGGCATAGCGAGCGAAGCGTCGCCGTCGTTCGGACGGCTATGCCCGGCAATGACGCACGAGTGTCAAAAATGGCTCCCCCCGTCCCTGTTTCCCCGCTCGCCCCGGCGACCGTTCCCGACATGCCGCCGATCGAAGGCGTGAAGCTCTCGACCGCGGCCGCCGGCATCAAATACGCCAACCGCACCGACGTGCTGCTGGTCCAGCTCGAGCCGGGCACCGTGGCGGCCGGCGTCTTCACCCGTTCGAAGTGCCCGTCGGCACCGGTCGAATGGTGCCGCGACAATCTGAAGGGAAACGCACCCCGTGCGCTGGTGGTGAACTCCGGCAACGCCAACGCCTTCACCGGCAAGTCCGGCCGCCAGGCCTGCAAGCTGACCGCCGAGCTTGCGTCGCGGGTGCTCGGCTGCAAGCCGAAAGACGTGTTCCTTGCCTCGACCGGCGTGATCGGTGAGCCGCTCAACGCCAGCGCCTTCGACGGCGTGATGAAGGGACTGGTGGTGGCCGGCAAGGACGCGTTCTGGCATGAGGCCGCCAGGGCGATCATGACCACCGACACCTTCCCGAAGGTCGCAACGGCGAAGGCCAGCATCGGCAGGACGCCGGTGACCGTCAACGGCATCGCCAAGGGCGCCGGCATGATCGCGCCCGACATGGCAACCATGCTGTCGTTCGTCTTCACCGACGCGCCGCTGTCGGCGCGCGTGCTGCAGAGGCTGCTGGCCGACGGAGTCGGTGACAGCTTCAACGCGGTGACGATCGACGGCGACACCTCCACATCCGACACGCTGATGGCATTCGCAACCGGCGCCGCCGCGCAGCGCGGCGCGCCGAAGATCACGAAACCGGACGACCCGCGGCTGCGCAGCTTCCGGGCCGCGTTCAACAGGGTGCTGTGCGACCTCGCAGAGCAGGTGGCGCGCGACGGCGAAGGCGCCCGCAAGCTGGTGGAGATCAGGGTCGAAGGCGCGGTTTCGGACAAGTCGGCGCGCCGCATCGCCATGTCGATCGCCAACTCGCCGCTGGTGAAGACCGCGATCGCCGGCGAAGACGCCAACTGGGGCCGCGTGGTGATGGCGGTCGGC
>CAZGSW010000351.1:0-2360 GCA_964528635.1 uncultured Rhodoplanes sp.
GCGCCCCGGACGGTGATGGTGCGCGCCGGACCATGCTTGAGGGCGTTGGTGATGGCCTCCTGCAGGATGCGCAGGACACTCAGCGCATTGCCGGGGGTGACGCCGGCCACCTCCGGCAACGCCGCGGTCGACCAGTCGAGTTCGACGCCGATGCGCCGCAGTTGCGGGATCAGGCGTTCACGAAAATTGGCCAGAGCGAGCGGCAGCTCGCGATCGCCGAGATCCAGCGAGTAAATGACGAGACGCAGGTCGTCGAGAGCGGCGCGTGCGGCCTGTTCGATGGGCTTTGCGGCCGCATCGGGCCGCTCCGCCATGGCAATGATCGACACAAGATGCCCGCTGATGCCGTCGTGCAGGTCGCGCGTCAGCCGACTCCGCTCCTGTTCGCGGACCAGACGCGTTGCCTCGAGGCGTTCCTCGCGGTGCAACGCGGCAAGTTCGGCCTCCTGCTCGGCGAGCCTGGTCTTGAGGTCCTCGTTGGCGCGGTCGAGCCGGCCGAGGCTGAGCGCCAGGCGCCGCATCAGCACGGCCAGGATGGCGGCCAGCGCGAGCGCGCGTGCGTATGAAGTGAGCAGCACGGTGCCGTCCACCGTGCCGAGAATGAGCCCGAGGTCGCGGCCCGAGAACCAGCCGAGCAGGAACACGGGGCCGAGCATCAGCCGGGCATCGGTGTTGCCGAGCCAGAGTGCGCCCCAGGCCAGGATTGCGGTCGCGATGACAAATCCGGTCATGACCAGAAAGATGTCGACCAGGACGATCAGGCGGACCGGCGCGATGCCGTTGGCCAGAAGGATGTGCGCCGCCAGCGGAATGGCAAAGGCGGCGAGCGCGAGAAATCGCGGCGGACGGATGTCGACCAGCGCCATTGCCGCGCCGATCAGAAGCAGGCTGACGGTCGGCGCGAAGGTCAGCACGTACGGCTGAATGAACTTCAGGCCGAGCGGGGCGGAGGCCAGCAGCCCCAGCGGGACAAGCAGGCTCAGCGCGACGAGCGCGGCCAGCCACGCGTACAACGGGTCGCGGGGCCGGTACAGGCAGACGATCAGGATGCTGATGCCCAGCAGGCCCTGGACCGCCAGCGTCATGATCTTCAGGTCGCTCTCGAACAGCGAGCGCCAGCGGAAGTTTTCCGACAGCTCCTCCTGCGGCCCGATATAGACCGCGCCGAGGTCCGACGGTGCAATGGTTCGCGTCGGATCGAACGCGAACGTCAATTCGTTGCGGCCGGTTCGAAGCAGGCTGAGCGGCAGGCGGACCAGCGAGGACGTGCGCACCATCGGCTCCGACCAGATCGAGCGCAGATGGCTTCGGTAGATCGACTCGCCATTGAGCGCCAGCGTGAAGCCCTGGCTGGTTGCCGGGACGAGCAGGAGAAGCGGCTCACCGGGAACCGATGCAAGATCGAACGGCACGATGTAGCGGGCGTCGGCAGACTGCCTGATGAACTCCCGATCCGCAGGGGCGGGCGGCAGCGTGATGTCGCGGCGGACGCCACCCTCGCTCTGGAACACCGCGCGATCGAGCGTGGTGGAGTCCTGCGGCTCCGGAAAGCTCACCAGGTAGGCGCAGAGCGCTGCCGCCAGCGTGGCGGCGGCCACGACGCTCCACCCCAGCCAGCGAAGCCAGCTCACAGCCGGATCAATCCGCGTCGGGACGCCTCGAAGACGGCCTCGGAACGATTGTTCGCATGCAGCTTGCGATAGATGTTCTTGATGTGAACCGGCACGGTGTGTTTCGAGATCTGCAGGCTTTCCGCCAGTTCGCCGTAGGTCAGGCCTTTGGCGATGCCCCAGAGAATATCCATCTCGCGCGGCGTCAGGCGCTCGACCTCGTCCCCGGGCGCCGGAGCGGCGGTGCCGTCGCGGCTGCCAAGCCGGCGGACCAGCGTTCGCGCGATGGCGGGAGAGATCGGCGAGCGGCCGTCGCGCAGTTCGGTGATGGCGTCGATGATGTTGATGGCGTCGCTGTCCTTGAGCAGGTAGCCGAACGCGCCGGCTTCGATGGCGTCGATGACGGTGCGGTCGTCGGCCAGCACCGAGATGACCATGGCCTCGGCGGCCGGCTGGCGGGCCCGCAGCGTGCGGATGGCGTCGACGCCGTGTCCGTCAGGCAGGTTCAGGTCGGTGATGAGGAGATCGATCGGGTGGCGGCCGATCGCGACGATGGCGTCGGCGAGTGTGCCACATGCCGCCACCAGGCGGCCGTGCGGCCAGCCTGCGATGATGCCGGAGAGCCGCTCGCGGACCGGGCCGTCGTCCTCGACCAGCAGGATGCGGCAGGGAGACGATCTCCCGCTTGCGTGTTCCGTCATTCGAGCCGGCTTCGCCAGTGGTTGCGGCATTGTCGAGCCTGCCATCCTC
>CAZGSW010000352.1:0-2307 GCA_964528635.1 uncultured Rhodoplanes sp.
GCGCGGTCAGCGCCATCGCGATCAGCAGCACCAGGAACAGCGCCAGCGGGATCGCCGTGACGCCGATTGCGATCAGCGCCAGGAACACCAGCAGCGCGATGAAGGCGCCCACCATGTAAACGTCGCCGTGGGCGAAGTTGATCATTCCGATGATGCCGTACACCATCGTGTAGCCGATCGCGATCAGCCCGTAGATCGACCCCAGCGTCAGGCCGTTGATCAACTGCTGGACGAAATATTCCATACGCTGGACAAGCCCCCCGGTTTTGCCGGCCGTCGCGCCGAATCCTTCGCGATCAAGGCCACTTGCGCTCTTAGCAGGGGCGCTCCCGCGCGACAATGCGGCGCTGCAGCACTTCAAATCCGGAACCTGCGGATGTGCAAAACATCGCTTCGGCGCGTCGCCGGAAGGCCCGGACTCGGTCCGGCCGCTGGAAAGCATCCGCGCCGATGACGAGGCGAATTCTGCTATTCCTTCGGGCATGCCTATCGAACCGGCCGCCCGGCTCGCCATTTTTGCCGCCATGTTTGCGCTGCTTGCGTTGTGGGAGGTGCTGGCGTCGCGCCGTGCCCGGCCGGCATCGTCGGCTTCAACTTACCGTGGTGGGATTGGCTGTTCCGTACCTATCGCCGCGAGCCCGAAGCCGGACATGTCGGCATGACCGCCGGCATTCCGCAGTTCCGCGATTCCGTCGGGCTTCGGCGCGACCGCTTGCCGACGCAATCGTTCCGGGATGACAGCGGCCGTCCATGAAAGGCGCGGAGCTCTCAGCCCCGGCGCTGTCGCGTGCGATCGCCGCGCGCATCCCGTTCTACTACGGCTGGATCGTGCTGGCCTGCCTGTGCTGCGCCGGCTTCGCCCGGCAGGGGCCTGCGGTGGCGACGCTGTCGATCTTCGTCGAGCCGTTGACGCGCGAGTTCGGCTGGTCGCGCACCGCGCTGTCCGGGGCGGTGTCGCTCGGCGGGCTGCTCGCCGCGCTGGTGTCGCCGCTGATCGGCCCGCTGCTCGACCGCCGCGGCTCGCGCATGGTGCTCTGCCTTGCGGTGCTCACCAACACCGTGGCGCTGGTGCTGCTGTCGCTGACTCCGTCGCTGGTCATCTTCTATCTGCTGTTCTGCATCGCGCGGATGAACTGGGCCGGCCCGTTCGATCTCGGCATCTACGGCGCGCTCAACAACTGGTTCGTGGCGCGACGGACGCGAGCGGCGTCGATCGCCAACCTCGCGCAGATGCTCGGCCTTGTGGCGATGCCGCTGATCGCCCAGTTCGCCATCTCGCATGACGGCTGGCGCATCGGCTGGGTGGTGCTCGGCGCGGTGACGCTGATCGTCGGCTTCCTGCCGGTCTGGCTTCTGCTGGTGCGCCGGCCGGAGGATCTGGGTCAGGCGCCCGATCCCGCGCCGGTCAGGAGCGGGTCCGGGGCAGGAAGCGCGCCCGCCGTGGAGCCGGGCTTCTCGCGGCGCGAGGCGCTGCGGCTGCCTGCGTTCTGGCTGCTGATGCTCTTCACCGCGATGGTGTTCCCGGTGCAGGCAGGCGTCAGCCTGCATCAGGCGCCGCACCTCCTGCAGCGCGGTCTCGATGCCGTGACCGCGGCGACCATCGTGTCCGGCTTCTCGCTGATGTCGGTGCTGGCGACGATCGGCTGCGGGTTTCTGCCCCGGCGCTGGCCGATCCGCTTTCCACTCGCGCTTGCCGGCACGCTGGCTGCAGCCGGCACCATGCTGATGCCGGGCATCGCGTCGGCGGCGGAGGGCTTCCTTGCCGCCGGCGTGTTCGGGCTGGGCATCGGCGCCGTGCTGACGCTGGTCCCGGTGGCGTGGGCCGACTACTTCGGCCGCGCCAACTACGGCGCGATCCGCGGCATCGCGCTGTCGACGCAGGTGCTGTCGCAGGCGGCGGGGCCGCTTCTCTCCGGCGTGCTGTACGACCTGACCGGCACCTACACGGTCTCGCTGCACGTCTTCACGGCGCTGGCGCTGTGCAGCGCGATCCTTGCGCTTGCGGCGCGGCAGCCGAGAGCGGCGTGAGGCATGTCACTTCGCTTATGCGGCTGCGGGTTTCTCACGGTCATTCCGGATCGCGCCTGCGGCGCGTCCGGGACGACCGGGGAGCGCGCAGGTGTTGCGTGACTCGCAACTGGCATGCCCGCGCAGGCGGGCATCCCGCACCCGAGGTCTGCCGAGGGACGCACTGGATCGTCCGCCTTCGCGGACGATGACACCGGAGGGTGGGGCGCCATTTTCCCCCGTTTGTTCATCTGCCCTCACTGAAATCATTGAGGAATAAAAAATCTATCCCCGGGGGTC
>CAZGSW010000353.1:0-2299 GCA_964528635.1 uncultured Rhodoplanes sp.
ATGGCGGCCGGATCGTACAGCAGCTTGCCCGAGCCCCAGAATTCCGCGGTGTCGGCGACCGTGCCGTTCGGCGCGCGAATGACCGGCGGGTTTGCTTTCGCGCCGTCCGGATCGGTGGCCCAGGTCAGCTCCGCCCACTGCTCGAACCAGCCCGGCGGAATGAGCGTATCCTTCTTGTGCTCCGGCACGCCGTTGAGCCAGCGCGCCTTCGCCTGCTCCTTCGTCACCGTGCGATAGGCGCCGAGCTTGCCGCCCGGATTGATCTGCGACGGCGTGGTGCGCAGGAAGCCCGGCGCGTAGAGCACGAGTCGCGCCACCTTGCCGGGATTCCGGATCGTGGTGGTCGCCATCAGCGTGCAGCCCCACGACCAGCCGAGCAGGTTGAGCTTTGCAATGCCGCGGCGTTCGAGGATGAAGTCCATCGTCGCGGTCACGTCCGCCACCGCGTCGGGTGTGCGCACCAGCGGCGGATTGTTCTCCGGCGGCTCGCTCATTTCCTTCGGCCGCGTCGAGCGGCCGTAGCCGCGCACGTCGAGACAGTACACGTCGGTGCCGCGCGCCGCGATGAACTCCATCCAGGACTGGCCGCCGAGCGGCGCGTCGAAGCCGGTGTGCGCCGGATAGGTCGAGCCATGCACGAACAGCACCGTGCGTTCCGCCGTAAAGCCGGTCAGATCGCGCGGCCGCTTGTTGCGGACGTAGATGTCGACGCCGGGCGCGGAGCGGACGGTGAATTCTTCAGTGACGAGTTGGGTCATCGGCGGGCCGTCGCGAGTGCATCCTCTGCCCGGGTGGTAGAGAACTGCACGACTCCCCGCAACGTCCGCCCCCGGCGCAGCGGACGCCCGGCCATCCGGGTCGGATACTCCGAACCTAGCGAGCGGCCGCCAATTCAGGCTTGCGCACCGGTGTGTCCGCAAACCGCGGCAACACCTCCTTCGCGAACAGCTCCGCGGAGTCCTTGCAGATGTGCCGCGTCTCGCCGGCCCATTCGCCGAGGAAGCGCAGATGCAGGTTGTTGATGCCCATGTCCGCCAGGGCCTTCACCTTGGCGGCGATCGTGTCGGGGTTGCCGGCGATGGTCGCCTTCATGTCTCCGCCCTTGGCATAGCTGTCGGCGGTTTGACCGGGTTTCGGCTTGATCACCGGCCCGTCGATCCGACCGTGCCGCTGGGTGAAGCCGGTCCGGATCGCCATCGTCTCGGCCTGCGCGATCTTCTCGCGGGCCAGCGCCTCCTCGTCCGTGTCCGCAACCGTCACGCCGATCCAGTCGTACGAGCACCAGCGCAGGCAGTTGTCCTTCACCTCCTGCGGATGGTTGGCCTCGTCGAGCGCGCGCCGGTAGAGCTGCAAGGTCTCACCGAGATCGGCCCCGAGAACACCGACAAACACCGGCCAGCCTTTCTGCGCCGCCTTGATCAGCCCCGCTTCGCGCGTCGCAACGCGGATGAGCGTCGGATACGGCTTCGAATAGGGCGACGGCATGATGCGCCGCTTGATGCGGCCCGTGTTGGAGCCGACCGAGAAGCTCAATTCCGGATCGCCGTTCCTGAATCCCCACAACCGCTCCATCACGTCGAGCGTCTCCTCGCCGAGGCGGCCCGAGGCGTGGGCCTCGGGATCGATGCCCAGTCCCGTCGGTTCGGTGCCCTGCCAGCCGCTGCCGACCCCGAACACCACCTTGCCCTTGGTCATCTGATCGAGAAGGTTCATGCTCTCGACCAGCCGCACCGGGTGATAGAACGGGACGGACAGCACGCCGAAGCCCATGTAGCGGTCGCGCGGGATCAGCGGCGCGACATACGATGCGAACTGCATCGGGTTGCTGTGCCACGGGCCCCTGAAGTGGTGATCCGTGAACCACACATGGTACCCAAGCTCGGCAAGCCAGACCGACTGTGCGACAGCCATGTCGATGATGCGTTGGTCGTCCCCCGGATCGTCGTTGCTGGGGAAGAACATGTTCATCGTCATTGCCGAGAATTGCATCGATCGCCTCGAATCAAGTGTGGGTGTGGTCGCATTGCATCGCAGGGTCGCCGGCGAATCTGCCGGCATGGCCGCGGCAACCCGGGGATGACGGTGATATCAGGGCAACGGCAGCCCGTGATGTCGTGAATGCCTGCACTTCCAATCTTGCGTTGCTTCGCGCGGCATCCGCTTTTCAGATCGCTTCCAGATACGTCCGATTATAGGTCGGGCGCGAGGATATGGGGTGCGCATTTTTTGGCCCGCCCCAATGCAAAAAAGCTCAAACCGGTGGCGTGAGCGCCAGGGAATCCGGCACGTAATCCGGCAC
>CAZGSW010000354.1:0-689 GCA_964528635.1 uncultured Rhodoplanes sp.
GGCACACCTGCCCGGCGTCGGGCCCGATCCGCGGCTCCAACCCGTGCTCGGAGTACATGTTCCTCGACGACACGGCGTGCAATCTCGCCTCGCTGAACCTTTTGACCTTCCGCGACGAGAAGACCGGCGCGTTCGACGTCGCCGGCTACGAGCACACCGTGCGGCTGTGGACCGTGGTGCTGGAAATCTCCGTGCTGATGGCGCAGTTCCCGTCGAAGCAGATCGCGCAGCTTTCCTACGAGTACCGCACGCTCGGGCTCGGCTACGCCAACATCGGCGGCCTCCTGATGTCGTCGGGCCTCGCCTATGACAGCGACAACGCGCGTGCGATCGGCGGTGCGCTCACCGCGATCATGACCGGCGTCAGCTACGCCACCTCCGCGGAGATGGCCTCGCAGCTCGGGTCCTTCCCCGGGTTCAAGAAGAACCGCGAGCACATGCTGCGCGTGATGCGAAACCACCGCCGCGCGGCGTACGGCGAAAAGACCGGCTACGAGAAGGTCTCGCAGCCACCGGTGCCGCTCGACCAGCGCCAGCTCGCCGACGTTCCGGCCGGCTACCAGGCGCTGTCCGATCACGCCAAGCGCGCCTGGGACCGCGCCATCGCGCTCGGCGAGCAGCACGGCTATCGCAATGCGCAATCCACCGTCATCGCTCCTACCGGAACCATCGGCCTGGTGATGGACTGC
>CAZGSW010000354.1:699-2267 GCA_964528635.1 uncultured Rhodoplanes sp.
GGTATCGAGCCCGATTTCGCGCTGGTGAAGTTCAAGAAGCTGGCCGGCGGTGGCTACTTCAAGATCATCAACCGCGCGGTGCCCGCCGCACTGCGCGCGCTCGGCTACTCGGAAAGCGACATCGCCGAGATCGAGGTCTACGCGGTCGGCCACGGCACCCTCGCCCAGGCTCCCGCCATCAACCACACCACGCTGAAGGCCAAGGGCTTTACCGACGAGGCGATCGCCAAGATCGAGAAGGCGCTCCCGACCGCCTTCGACATCAAGTTCGCCTTCAACAAGTGGACGCTCGGTGAGGAGTTCTTCAAGACACTCGGCATCCCGGCGGAGACGCTGGCTCAGCCAGCCTTCGACCTGCTGCAACACCTCGGCTTTTCGAAGCGCGAGATCGAGGCCGCCAACGTGCACGTCTGCGGCGCCATGACCGTGGAAGGTGCGCCGCACCTGAAGGCGGAGCACTACGCGGTGTTCGACTGCGCCAACCCGTGCGGCAAGATCGGTAAGCGTTATCTCTCGGTCGAGAGCCACATCCGCATGATGGCGGCGGCGCAGCCGTTCATCTCGGGGGCGATCTCCAAGACCATCAACATGCCGAACGACGCCACCGTCGAGGACTGCAAGTCTGCGTATCTCCTGTCGTGGAAGCTCGCGCTCAAGGCCAACGCGCTCTACCGCGACGGCTCCAAGCTCTCCCAGCCGCTGCAATCGCAACTGATTGCCGACGAGGAGGACGAGGACGACGCTCTCGACACCTTCATCGAGAAGCCGCAGGCGGCGCGCGCCGCGGCGGCCGCCGAGAAGATCGTGGAGAAGATCGTCGAGCGCGTCACCGTGCTGCGCGAGCGCGAGAAGCTGCCGTCGCGCCGCAAGGGCTACACCCAGAAGGCCGTGGTCGGCGGCCACAAGGTGTATCTGCGCACCGGCGAATACGACGACGGCCGGATCGGCGAGATCTTTATCGATCTGCACAAGGAAGGCGCGACGCTGCGGAGCCTGCTCAACAACTTCGCCATCGCGATCTCGCTCGGCCTGCAGTACGGCGTGCCGCTCGAGGAATACGTCGACGCCTTCACCTTCACCCGCTTCGAGCCGCAGGGCCCGGTGCAGGGCAACGACACCATCAAGTACGCCACCTCGATCCTCGACTACGTGTTCCGCGAGCTTGCGATCTCGTACCTGGAGCGGTTCGACCTCGCCCATGTCGATCCGACCGAAGGCGGCTTCGACGCGCTCGGCAAGGGCGTCGAAGAAGGCACCCGCCCCGCCGCCACGCACTACGTGTCGAAGGGACTGACGCGCTCGCGCACCGACAAGCTTCAGGTCGTGACCTCGGGCGCGCCGACGGATGCGGTGGCGACCCGCGCGGCCCCCGCCTCCAACGTCACCGCGATCGCGGCATCGGCCCGCGCCGAGGGCGCGACCGCGCTCAAGGCCGAGCCGGAGGCGAAGCTCTCGCCCGCGCAGGCGCTGGATGCGCTCGCCTGGGAGAGGCCCGCGCCGACCAAAGCGGACCGCCGGGCCGAGGCGAAAGCCAAGGGCTACGAAGGCGAGATGTGCGGCGAGTGCGG
>CAZGSW010000355.1:0-2259 GCA_964528635.1 uncultured Rhodoplanes sp.
CCTCGATGACGTGGCCGGCGGCGGAGGAGCCCTCATGGCCGTGCGACAGGATCAGCCGGGTCGACGCCAGGTTGAGCGACAGCCGCAGCATGGTCGAGATCAGCAGGACGGTCGGGAAGGCGGAGAATTCCAGCGGCGTGTGGATGAACAGCGCCGTCATCAGGATCAGCACCGACAGGATGATCGAGATCGCCAGCGCGATGTCGAGCAGCAGCGGCGGCAGCGGCAGGATCAGGACGACCAGAATGGTCAGCACGCCGACCGCGAGCGCGATGTCACCGCGGCGCAGCATGGCGCCGATCTCGCCGAGCTTGCCGAAGCTCAGCGGGCCGGGGCTGGCGGTGCCTCCGGTTCCTCCGGGGGCCGTCACGTCGGTCATTGGCCGAGGCTCATCTCGATGCGGACTGAAATACGCACGTCAGACACAATTCGACCCTCGACGCAGCGGAGCGCGATGGCTCGCGTGCGCGGAAAGCGACGCAGGTACGAAATGGATCTTCCCCCGCGGTAATATTTGCCGGGTGCATGGTTAGCGGACGGTTAATTCCGGCGAAGGCGCGGCGGATTTGTGCACGCCGTGTCCACAATGCGCAGCGGCGCCAGGGGCGTGGGCTTGAACAGGATTATGAGAACATGTTATGTTATAACATAACTTAAAGGGTAGCCATGTCCAAACTGCGGGATCGCCTGTTGGAGGCGCCGGACCGACTGGAGCCCGAACGTCTGCCGCCCGGATTCGGGACGGCCCGGACGCTCATCCGCTCGGCCCTGCACTGCGCGGAGCAGGCCGGCGTCCCCGAGCGCACCCTTGCGGCGGTGCTGGTCTCGGAAGGGCTGCCGCGGCTGGTCGAGGGCCATGGACCGGACGGCGCCGCGGACATCCTGAGCAAGATGGCCGCCGCCATCGTGCCGGGCTCCGTGGGCCCGTATCCCGCCGACCCTCGACCGGAGTCGCGCGCCCGGCAATCCGAAACCCCATCCAGCCAGGACGATCATGGATCAGACGATCAGAAAGCTTCCCGTCACCGTTCTTTCCGGTTTTCTGGGAGCGGGCAAAACGACGCTGCTCAATCACGTCCTCAACAACCGGCAGGGTTTGCGGGTGGCTGTGATTGTGAACGACATGAGCGAGGTGAATATCGACGCGGATCTGGTCCGGGCTGGCAATGCCGATCTGTCGAGGACTGAGGAAACCCTCGTCGAGATGACGAATGGCTGCATCTGCTGCACCCTGCGTGGCGATCTTCTCGATGCCGTTCGCAACCTCGCGGAGCAGGGTCGGTACGACTACCTGCTGATCGAATCGACCGGCATCTCGGAGCCGCTGCCGGTTGCGGCCACTTTCGACTTCCGCACCGTAGAGGGCGACAGTCTCTCGGATGTGGCGCGGCTCGACACCATGGTTACGGTCGTCGATGCGGCAAACCTGCTCAAGGACTACAGCTCGACGGACTTTCTGTCGGACCGTGGCGAATCGCTCGGTGAGGACGACAGGCGCACGCTGGTCGATCTTCTGGTGGACCAGATCGAGTTCGCCGACGTCGTGGTCCTGAACAAGGTCGGGTCGGCCACGCCCGACCAGCGCGACGCCGCACGCAAGATCATCCGCTCGCTCAATCCGGAGGCGTCGATCGTCGAGACCGACTTTGCCCAGGTGCCATACGGGTCAGTTCTGAACACGGGACGTTTCGACTTCCAGAAAGCCCAGCAGCATCCCGCCTGGTACAAGGAGCTGTTCGGCTTTGCCGATCATACGCCGGAAAGCGAGCAGTACGGCGTTACGTCGTTTGTCTATCGGGCACGGCGGCCGTTCGTCCCGGAAAAATTCCGCGCCTTCATCGACGCATCGTGGGCTGGCGTGATCCGCGCCAAGGGGCACTTCTGGCTCGCAACCCGCCCGAACTGGGTTGGCGAACTGAGTCAGGCGGGCGCGATCGTGCGCACCGAGGGGCTCGGCTTCTGGTGGGTGGCGACCCCGAAGGCGATGTGGCCGACCCACAAGGCCTGGCGCGAGACCATCAAGACCCACTGGCATCCGGTGTACGGCGACCGCCGGCAGGAAATCGTGTTCATCGGCACCGATATGAACGTGGAGGAACTGGCGCGGCGGCTCGACGCCTGCCTCGTGCCTCTCAACGGCCCGGAGAAGATGGAGACGCGGCGCTGGCGAATGCTGAGCGATCCGTTTCCTGCGTGGCGGCGGGAGTAGCTAAGCGGCAGGCATCGGCGGAAACACGTGCCGGCCGGCGGCATCGAGCG
>CAZGSW010000356.1:0-2240 GCA_964528635.1 uncultured Rhodoplanes sp.
TGCGGCAAGTCGAACCTGGTCGAGGCGCTGCGCTGGGTGATGGGCGAGACCTCGCACAAGTCCATGCGCGCGGCCGAAATGGACGACGTCATCTTCTCCGGCACCAACAACCGGCCAGCCCGCAACACCGCCGAGGTGGCGATCCGGCTCGACAACTCCAAGCACGAGGCGCCGGCCCAGTTCAACGAATACGAAACGCTGGACATCACCCGCCGCATCGAGCGCGAGAAGGGATCGGTCTATCGCATCAACGGCAACGAGGTGCGCGCGCGCGACGTGATGACCGTATTCGCGGATGCCTCGACCGGTTCGCGTTCGCCCGCGCTGGTGCATCAGGGCCGCATCGGCGAGATCATTCAGGCCAAGCCCGAGCAGCGCCGCCGCGTGCTGGAAGAGGCCGCCGGCATTTCGGGCCTGCATCAGCGCCGCCATGAGGCGGAGCTGCGGCTGCGGGCGGCGGAGCAGAACCTCACCCGCGTCGAAGACGTGGTGAACCAGCTCACCAGCCAGATGGATGCGCTGAAGCGCCAGGCCCGGCAGGCGATCCGCTACCGCGTGGTGGCCGCCGACATCCGCAAGGCCGAAGCCACGCTGTTCCATCTGCGCTGGATCAACGCCCAGGCCGAAGTGGAGGAATCCGAGCGCGCCCGCGATCTCAGCGTGAGGACGGTGGCCGATGCCACGCTGGCGCAGACCGAGGCCGGCAGGCAGCGCGAGGAGGCCGCCGTGGCCGTGCCGCCGCTGCGCGACGCCGAGGTGCGTGCCGGCGCCGCGCTGCAGCGGCTGATCAACGCGCGCGACGCGCTTGACCAGGAGGAGACCCGGGCACGAGAGCGGCTGGCCGAGCTGGAGCGGCGGCTGGTGCAGCTCACCGAGGACATCGGACGCGAGCGGGCGCTGGTGGCGGACGCCGAAGCAACGCTTGAAAAGCTCGCGGCGGAAGAAGCGACGCTCAAGCAGGAGGTGCAGAGCATCGCGCAGCAGCGCAGCGGCGCCGACAGCCGTGTCGCCAATGCCGAGTCGGTGCTGCTCGCCGCCGAAGCCACGTTCGGCGAGCTCACCGGCAAGCTCGCCGACCTCACCGCGACCCGCAACCAGCTCGGCGGTGCGATGCGCGATCAGTCGGAGCGCATCGCCCGGATCGAAAGCGAAATCGCCAATATCGAAGCCGGTCTTTCGGCTGCAAATGAAAACCGCCCGGATGTCGCGGCGCTTGCCATCTCGTTCGAGGCGGCGCAGAGCGCGGTCATCCAGGCCGAGCAGACGGCAACCGGTGCCGAGAGCACTCTGGTCGCGGCGCGGCAGCGGCTCGAGACCGAGCGCGGGCCGCTCGCCGAGGCCGAGCGCGCGGTGCAGCGGCTGGAGACCGAGGCGAAAACGCTCAGGAAGCTGCTCGCCGTCGAGACCAAGAACCTGTGGCCGCCGATCACCGACAACATCGAGGTCACCAAGGGCTACGAGAAGGCGCTGGGCGCCGCGCTTGGCGACGATCTCGACGCACCGGCCGATCCGTCCTCGCCGATGCGCTGGGCCGGCGCGGCGGTCGATCCGGCCGATCCCGCCCTGCCGGAAGGCGCCGAGCCGCTGTCGCTTCATGTGAACGCGCCGGCCGAGCTGGCGCGCAGACTCGCCCAGATCGGCATCGTCACCAAGACCGAAGGCGCGGCACTGGTCACGCAGCTCAAGCCCGGCCAGCGGCTGGTGTCGCTGGAGGGCGACCTGTGGCGCTGGGACGGTTTCGCGGCCGACGCCCACGCTCCGACCGGCGCCGCCCGCCGGCTTGCCGAACGCGCCCGGCTCTCCGAGATCGACGCCGAACTCGCCGCCGCGCGCACCACGCTCGAAGGACGGCGCAACGCCGTCGAGTCGGCGTCCACCCACGTCGCCGAGGCTGCATCCGCCGAAAGCGCGGCACGCGAACAATGGCGCACCGCCCAGCGCGAGGCCGATACCGCGCGTGAGCTGCACGCCGCGGCAGAGCGCGAGATCGCCCGCAACGCCGCCCGCGTCTCGGCCCTTGCCGAGGCGAAATCCCGCCTCGCTGCCGACCGCGACGAGACGGCCGCGGCACGGCAGGAGGCGGAAGCCGCACTCGCCGCACTGCCGCCGTCCTCCGACCTGGAGGAGCAACTGGCCGGCGTACGCGCCGACATCGACGCCAAGCGTACCGACGCGGCCCAGGTCCGCGCCGAGGCGCAGGCGCTTGCCCGCGAGGCCGAGCTTGCCGACCGCCGCCTGAA
>CAZGSW010000357.1:0-2231 GCA_964528635.1 uncultured Rhodoplanes sp.
CCAAGACCAACGCGCTGGCGCAGGCTTCGATGAAGCTCGGCGAGGCCATGTACAAGGCCCAGCAGGGTGAAGGCGGTCCCGGCGACCCCGGTGCGGCTTCGGGTGAGCCCGGCAAGAAGGAAGACGTGGTCGACGCGGAGTTCACCGAGGTCGACGACGACAAGAAGAACCAGAAGTCCGCCTGAGCCGGAAGACCGGACGATGGCTCACTACATCTGACAGTGAATCGGCCCGGCGCAGTTGTGCACCGGGCCGGTTGTTTTTCAGGGTTGCCGTTCTCAGATTCCTGTAACCAGTCACTGGGGAATGCACGCCGCGCCGCGACCGGCACCCGCTCGCCGCGTGCATGAGGGGAAGGCGGATCGCGGATGTCGAAGCGCTGCTATTACGAAACTCTGGAAGTTGAGCGCACCGCCGACGACGGCGTGCTGAAGTCGTCGTTCCGCAAGCTCGCCATGAAGTGGCACCCGGACCGCAATCCGGGCGACAACGACTCCGAGCATCGTTTCAAGGAAATCAACGAAGCCTACGACGTGCTGAAAGACCCGCAGAAGCGTGCGGCTTACGACCGGTTCGGCCACGCTGCGTTCGAGCAGGGCGGCATGGGCGGCATGGGCGGCGGCCCCGGGATGCACGGGTTCGGCGCCGACTTCGGCTCGGCGTTCTCCGATATTTTTGAAGGCATCTTCGGGATGGCGGGCGGCGGCCGCCAGCGCGGCTCCGGCCGCGAGCGTGGCGCCGACCTGCGCTTCAACATGGAGATCACGCTCGAAGAGGCATTCACCGGCAAGACCGCACAGGTGCGGCTGCCGACCTCGGTGACGTGCGAGGTCTGCTCGGGCACCGGCGCCAAGGCCGGCACCCGGCCGAAGACGTGTCCGACCTGCGGCGGCCAGGGCAAGATCCGGCACGCCCAGGGCTTCTTCACGCTGGAGCGCACCTGCGGCGCCTGCCACGGCCGCGGCCAGGTGATCGACAATCCCTGTCCGTCGTGCGCGGGCTCCGGGCGGACCACAAAGGAGCGCACGCTGTCGGTCAACATCCCGCCCGGCGTCGAGGACGGCACCCGGATCCGTCTCGCCGGCGAGGGCGAGGCCGGCCTGCGCGGCGGTCCTGCGGGCGACCTCTACATTTTCCTGTCGCTGGCCTCGCACGCATTCTTCCAGCGCGAGGGCGCCGACCTCTACTGCCGGGTGCCGATCTCCATGGTGACCGCGGCGCTCGGCGGCGAATTCGAGGTTCCGACCATCGATGGCGGCAAGACCCGGGTGAAGATCCCGAGCGGCGCCCAGTCCGGCCGCCGGTTCAGGCTGTCCGGCAAGGGCATGCCGGTGCTGCGGTCCAAGCAGTCGGGCGACATGTACGTCCAGGTCACGGTCGAGACCCCGCAGAACCTGACCAAGCGCCAGCGCGAGCTGCTGGCCGAGTTCGAAAAACTGTCATCTCAGGATACGCAGCCCGAATCTTCGGGATTCTTCTCTAAAGTCAAAGACTTCTTCGGAACGGGAGCAGGCCAGGCCTAGCGTCCGGCTTGACCGGTGCCCGCTCGCGCATTACCGATGTGCGACAACTTGTTCATCGGGCGGCGTCTCAACCCATGCCCATCCAGGCGTTTCAGGTGCTCGAAAAGAAGATCGAGAGACGGATTCGTCTCTTCGAGATGAAAAACGGCATCCGCCTCGACGACGAAGTCCGGTTCATCCGCTCCTGGATCGAGAAGCCGCTCTCGATCGGCGCCGTCACGCCGTCCGGCAAGGTTCTGGCGCGCACCATGGCGCGCTACATTGATCCATCCATCCCCGGTCCGGTGATCGAGCTTGGACCGGGCACCGGCCCGGTCACGGAAGCGCTGGTCGAGCAGGGCATCGATCCCTCGCGGCTGGTTTTGCTCGAATACAACCCGGAATTCTGCCGGCTGCTGCGAAACCGCTTCCCGCAGGCGACGGTGATCCGCGGCGATGCGTACTCGCTCCACCGGGTTCTGGGCCAGATGCTGGCCGAACCGGCTGCCGCCGTCGTGTCGGGTCTGCCGCTCGTCACCAAGCCGCTGAAAACACGCGTGCGGCTGGTCCGCGAGGCATTCCGCATGATGCGTCCGGGTGCGCCGTTTGTGCAGTTCACCTACGCGGTGATGCCGCCGATCCCGAAGTCGCTGACCGGCGTCAGCACGGAGGCGTCCGAGCGCATCTGGATGAACGTGCCGCCGGCGCGCGTCTGGGTCTACCGCAAGG
>CAZGSW010000358.1:0-2173 GCA_964528635.1 uncultured Rhodoplanes sp.
GCGGGACTGAGCCGCCGGACCAGCCACACCGGGCGCCGCTCGCGATCCGCGGCAGCCGCCTCCACAGCCGGCACCGCCAGCCTGAAGCAGCCCCCGCTTTGCGCTTTATCCCGGGGCCGCGCCGCGTTAGCATTTTGCGGGGCGCTGGGGTTCGGCGGGGGCCAACATGAACCCATTTGTTCTGCTGTTCGATTTCCGCGGCCGGATCAACCGCGCGAAGTTCTGGCTGGCTGCGCTGATCTACATTCTGTTTCTGTTTGGAATGACCGGTCTCGTCTTCGCGGTCACGGACTCCTTCGCGTCGGTGATCGCAGTCTCGCTGCTGGCCTACGTCGTCCTGCTGGTTTCCGGCGCAGCCATCGCCGTCAAGCGGCTGCACGACCGCAACAAGAGCGCGCGGTGGCTGGTGCTGGTCGCCGTCCCGGTGGTGCTGCCGATGCTGGTCGCGATCTTCATCGATCCGTTCGAGCCGGATCCTCCGATGGCGGTGGTGGCGCTGCAGTACGTCAGCCTGGCCATCAGCGTCTGGGCCGTGATCGAACTGGGCTGCCTTCGTGGCACCATCGGCACCAACCGCTACGGCCCCGATCCGCTGCTGCCCGGCCCCGCGGTCGCGCGCGCGCGTTGAATCTTTCCGAAAACCGGTTTCCACTTTTCGGGATCATGCGCTAAGCCGTTGGCATGTCCTCTCCCGCCGATCCCGTCGCCATCGCCCAGAGCCTGTTGCGCTGCCCCTCGGTGACCCCGGAGGAAGGCGGCGCGCTCGCCTATCTCGAGAAGACCCTGCAGGGCGCGGGCTTCACCGTGCACCGCATGACGTTCTCAGAGCCCGGCGCGGCCGACGTGGAGAATCTCTACGCCCGGTTCGGCCGCGGCGAGCCGCACCTGATGTTCGCCGGCCACACCGACGTGGTGCCGCCGGGCGACCCGAATGCGTGGTCGCACGATCCGTTTGGAGCCGAGATCGCCAACGGAGTCTTGTACGGACGCGGCGCGGTCGACATGAAGGGCGCGATCGCCTGCAAGGTCGCGGCGGTGCTGGACTTCCTCGCCACGAAGGGACCCACGTTCAAGGGCTCGATCTCGTTCCTCATCACCGGCGACGAGGAGAGCATCGCCGTCAACGGCACCATCAAGCTGCTCAAATGGGCGGCCGATCGCGGCGAGAAATTTTCGCACTGCATCCTCGGCGAACCCGGCAACGTCGCAGAACTGGGTGATACCATCAAACTCGGCCGCCGCGGCTCGCAGAACGGCGTCCTCATCGTGACCGGCAAGCAGGGTCACGTCGCCTACCCGCACCGCGCCGACAATCCGGTGCGCGGACTGGTCAGGATCATGACCGCACTGATGGATAAGCCGCTCGACAAGGGGAGCGACCATTTCGATCCGTCGAACCTGGAGTTCACGTCGATCGACATCGGCAACCCGACCGTGAACCTGATCCCGGGCGAGGCAAAGGCGCGCTTCAACATCCGCTTCAACGATTGCCACAGCTACGCGTCGCTGAAGGCGCTGGTGGAACGGCGGGCAGCCGCGGTATCGGAGAAGGCGACGTGGCGGATCGACTGGGAGCCGTCGAACGCCGACGTGTTCTACACCGAGCCCGGGGAATTCACCGACCGCGTGGTCGGCGCGGTGTTCGAGGCGACCGGCCGCCGGCCGGAGCTTTCCACCTCGGGCGGCACCTCGGACGCGCGCTTCATCAAGGACTATTGCCCGGTGGTGGAGTTCGGGCTGGTCGGTACCACCATGCATGCCGCCAACGAGCAGGTGCCGGTGGCGGACCTCACTGCGCTCACCGCGGTGTACCGGAAAATCCTGGACAAGTATTTCGGCTGACGCCGTTTTACTGCATTGGCGCGGCAACGGCAGCGCGCCCCCTGCCCCACATGGTCCGTCACAAGAATCCTTCCGAGGTGTGGAACCATCGGCCGCCTGCCGCATTGTTTCGGGTCAAACGGAGCAAGACCATGGACGACGCAGGCATCGGTTGGATTGCCGCCATCATCATCGGCGGTATCGCAGGCTGGCTCGCGGAGATGGTGACCCGCAGCAACATGGGCCTGATCACCAACATCATCCTGGGCGTGATTGGCGCCGGGCTGGCAAGCTGGCTGTTCACCTATCTCGGCATCCAGCTCGCGCCGGGCTGGACCAGCTACCTGATCTC
>CAZGSW010000359.1:0-2096 GCA_964528635.1 uncultured Rhodoplanes sp.
CGGCCTCGGCCACCTCGGCCTTCGTCGCGAAACCCGACAGGTCGGGCGCAGGCGGCAGCGCATCCACCGCGATGGCGATGGCGTCGATGCCCTCCTGTAGCGGAGACGGGTCGAAGGCCGCCGGGATTTCCCGCGACTCCAATGCCACGATCCGCGCTTCGAGAACCGCGTTGCGCTCGGCGAGAGCCACGTTCGCCGCGGCAAGAGGCTCCACCGCGCGATCCACGAAGCCGCGAACCAGCGCGACCATCTCCTCGCCGAAGGCTTTACCGTCGAACATCAGCAAAGCCCTTGTGCATGGCGAGGAGGACCTTGGCCGCCTCGGCTTCGGTCGGCTCGTCAGGCGGGGGTAGCGCGAGCGGGGCAGGTTTCGCCTCGGCCGCCATGCGCTCGGCGGTCCAGTAGTCAAGCGGGACTACCTGCTGCTGCATCCGCGGCATCGCGCCATGCCCGCCGGAAACCTTCTCCCGCTCGAACTCGGCACGAGCTTCGTCGGGGGAGAAGATGCCCGCCAGCGTGCCGGCCGCAAGACCCTCGACCCGCTCCTTGAAGCTCGACCTCAGAAGCGCCGCCGTATTGAACTCGACGTATTCCTCGGGCTGGCCCTTCATGCCAAAGAGCAGCCCGAGGGCTTCTTCGATATGGTTCAGGGCGAAGCCAAGTCCCGAGGCAATCCACGACTGCATCAGCATTTCGGTTGACGCGAACGGCGTCCCGCCAATGCCGAGGATTTGCAGCGGCATCCGGAACGCCAGCGCCACGGCCTGATCCGACATCTTGAGCGTATCGGCCAATTGAGCATCCGCTGCCGTGCTCGAAACCACGACGGGCTTGAAGCCCCCGCTGAGAATTGGCGTGCCGCCACGACCGGCGCCCTTCGTCTGGGCGTCCCATGCCTCGCGCATCTGCAAGGCCTGGTCTTTGGTGAGAACCTGATCCGTACTCAACATGATGGACGGCCGAGCCTCGTTCTCGAAGAACGACACCTGCCTCTGGACCGCCGCATCCCTCGCGGCCATGTCGAGCGCCGCTGCAAGAATGGGGCTCTCGCCTTTCAGCGGATGCCGCGGCGTATGCAAACGCAGGTGCAGCACGTCCCGGGCCGGAACCATGATGGTCTGCCCGAAACGCCGCTCGACAATCTCGTTGCCCGACAGGCTGTAGAAGACCTCGCCGGTCTCCGCGACAATCGGCATCCCGTGCCGCATCAGGTGCAACTCGGCTACCTCGAAGCGATCGTTGCGGGTCGCAAGAGCGTAGGCGTTCCCCTCAGTGTAAAAACCGCGAACCGCGTTGAGGAGGAAGTCGGAAATCGTCTGGTAGCCGTTCGGCTTGCGGAGAACGCGGCAGATGGCCGAGGTGGTGACCCGTTCACGACCACCATCCGACTTGAGCCGCCAGTGGTCGCCGGGGCACATCGCCACCGTCTGCGCATAGGCAGAGACGCACGCCTCGACCATCGCCGAGTGCGCGCCGTAGGGCCGCACGTTCTTGCCCATCTGCCAGAAGTTCCACGGGGTTCCGGCGGGCAGCCAGCCGTCGTCGAGGTGATACGGACCCGGCCGCACCTCCCCCTCTGCCGCCTTGGCCTTGCCGCCGAAAACCCGTGACCAGAGGCTCAAGTCAGTCGGCCTTCATCTGGCGCGTGCGATACGGGCGCTTCGGCTTCATCCCGACGTCATCCCGAACCTCACCCACAGACACGGCTCCCGCCTTCATTTCACGCGTGACGTAGGCCGCTGCCTCATCGGCGCTGACCATGCGCGAGCGGGGGCCGTGCGGCGCCATCGCCACCGCACGGCCGTCCTTGTGGCGGAGAGCGCCGTCGGCGCCCCGCCGGATATCGCGGGGGGAGCCGACTTCGCCGGTCTCCAGGATATACCAGACCTCAGTCATCGCTGGTCGTGACGATGAACGTCCCGCTCTTGGTCACCCCGGCCTGCGCCAGGACGACCTTGACGCGATCCCGCGAGAGCGGGATCCGGTCACGGACCGGCGTGTCGTTCTCGCTCTCGTAGGCCGCTGCAACGCCGGCCGTGGTGTGCGTGTCGGCGCGGGGGCGAACCGTCTCCGACGCCGTGACGTTGGTGTCGACC
>CAZGSW010000360.1:0-2084 GCA_964528635.1 uncultured Rhodoplanes sp.
TGCGGCCGATTTCCGGTAGAGCCGCCCACCGTCGATCACCGCCAGGCTGCCCAGGTCGCCGGGCGCGATGCCGTGCGCGGCCAGCAGCGGCGCGGCCGCCGCCGACTGCAGGGGCGCAAAGCGGTAGCGCGCACGGCGCTCGTGCCGCAGCAGCCAGAGCACGCAGCCGTTGCAGAACGCGCATTCGCCGTCGAACAGCAGGACGGGGACGCCCGGGCCGGCGGTCATTGCCGCACGACCAGTTTCAGGGGCCGGTGCAGCGGCGGCGGCTCGCTAGGCGGCGCCGTGATCCACTGCGCCCGCGCCAGCCCGTCCTCGATCTGCGCGAGATCGGCCTCGGGGTCGATCATGTGCCGCGCCGGCCGGCCGTTGAGCGAGACCAGCGAGTCGGCATAGACCTCGACCGGCCCCAGCCCGCGTGCGTCGTAGTCGTCGCGGATGTGATGCGCCAGTTGCAGGATCATGTCCGGCTGGCCGGACATCTCGCGGTATTGATGCTCGGTGAGGTATTCGTGCGGCGTGACGATGATCCGGGTGCCGTCCCGCGTCACTACGAAGTACTGCAGGCTGCCGGACTTCTCGCGCAGCATCACCTTCCAGGAAAAGCGCATGCCCTGCTCGTTCCAGAGCACCGTGCCGGGATACAGCCAGTGCCGCAGCGGCATCAGGAACTGCACGGTGCAGAAGGCCAGCACCACGATCGTGAATCCCGCGCCCAGCGGCTTCCAGCGCGGGACGGCAGCCCCCTGCCGTGCAGGCACGGGCGCATCCGGCGGCGACGGCAGACGCAGGAATGCCAGAAGCTTGCGCGGCCAATCGGAGTCGAAGAACACCAGCACCGAGAACACCATGATGAACGGGAACAGGCCGATATTGAAAAAGAGGTGCGTGAAGGAGTGGAACACCAGGATCAGCAGGAAGGCGTAAGGCCGCGTCCTGCGCCAGAGCATGAAGCCGATGATGGTGGTGTCGAACGCAAACGCGAACCACGAAAATGCGAAATGCACCCAGGTCATTTCCAGAAACGGCCCCAGCAGCGGCAACCCGCCAAGCGGCGGCAGCCAGATGTTCAGCGGCTTGGCGTGCAGGAGCCAGTCGAACTCGAACTTGGCCCAGCCGGCATAGAAGTACAGCAGCCCCACCTGGAAGCGCAGCCAGTACGTCTGCCACGCCGGCAGCGTGTCGGCGCGCAGCCTGGGCCTGAGCCAGGCATCCACCGACCAGGCGCGGTGCGGGGAGAGAAAGCACATGATCAGCGTCAACAGGCTGATGAAGTAGTAGTGGTTCAGGTAGGTGGTGATGTCCATCAGCTCCGCGTAGGTGAACAGGCACCAGAACGCGATGATGGCCACGCGGTAGAACGCGCCGATGGCGACCATGAAGGCCGCGACGGCGATGCCGGCATAGAGCAGGTACAGGCCGGTCTCCCCCGGCACCTGCACCCACTCGAAGCCCCAGTATTTGAAATGGAAGCTCGGCTCGACGTAGAGCCGCTCGATCCAGCCGTTGCTCATGAAGCGCAGCGCGCCGACGCACATCAGCCCGCCGATCAGCATGCGGTACACCGCCAGCGCCGCGATGTCGCGCGGCGCGGTCAGCCAGCGCAGCAGGCAGGTCGAAACCGGCTCTCGCATCACCGTTCCCGGCCCGGCGTGCGTCGCCCCGCCGTCAGTCATTGTCGCCCGCCGCCGAGTTGGGGATGGCCAGGCTCAGCGCGGCGACGATGGGGCCGCGGAAGGTATCCATCGCCGTTTTCATGAAGCCGGCCAGTGCGCAGGGCGGCAGGCCGCTGGAGCTGGAGAACGCGTTCACGCACTCGGTTCTGTCCGCGATGCCCTCCACCGCCGCGTCGAAGCCCTGGTCGTTTTCGATATCCGCCAACTGCGCCAGCACCGCATCGATCTCGGCGACGATTTCCTCTGCCAGATCGGAGCGGTCGATGCCTTCCAGCAGGTCGTTCATGCCGAGCTTGCCGTCGACGCCAGTGAACACATCCCGGAACGCCTGCACGTTGACCACCAGATTGGCGCCCGAACGGCGCGAGAGGCGCGACTCCAGGAACTCCGGGCAGCTCGACGGATTGG
>CAZGSW010000361.1:0-2058 GCA_964528635.1 uncultured Rhodoplanes sp.
CGCACGCCGCCGCAGTGCGTCTCGATCAACTCGCGCAACGGCACGCCCATTGCGTCCTCTACCGTGCAAGGGCGCTCGACGTGGCCAGAGATGCAGAACAGTTTGGTGCCGGTGTTGTTCGCGCGTCCGATCCCGGAGAACCAGCTCGCACCGCGGCGCATGATATCCGGAACCACGGCGATGCTCTCGACATTGTTCACCGTGGTCGGGCAGCCATACAGGCCCATGTTGGCGGGGAACGGCGGTTTCAGCCGCGGCTGGCCTTTCTTGCCCTCCAGGCTTTCGAGCAGCGCCATCTCCTCGCCGCATATGTAGGCGCCGGCACCGTGATGGACGTAAAGATCGAATGGATAGCCGTGAATGTTGTCCTTGCCGAGCAGCCTGGCTTCGTAGGCTTGATCGATCGCCGCCTGCAGCCGCTCGCGTTCGCGGATGAACTCGCCGCGGACGTAGATGTAACCGGCGCTGCAGTCCATGGCGCGGCCGGCAATCAGGCATCCTTCGACGAGAAGATGCGGATCGTGCCGCATGATTTCACGGTCCTTGCAGGTGCCGGGCTCGGACTCGTCGGCGTTGACGACCAGATAGTGCGGCCGGTCACCCACGGTCTTCGGCATGAACGACCACTTCACGCCAGTCGGGAAGCCAGCACCGCCGCGGCCGCGCAACCCCGACGCTTTGACCTCGTTGACGATACCGTCGCGGCCCTTGTCGAGGATCGCCTTGGTGCCGTCCCAGGAGCCGCGCTTGCGCGCGCCTTCGAGGCCCCAGTCATCGAAGCCGTAAAGATTCCTGAAGATGCGGTCTTCGTCCTTCAGCATCGCTTCAGGCCTTCACCGTCTTGAGCGTGGTCGGTCCGCCGACGGGGGCAGACCATTGTCTGTCGATCTGCGGTCCCGGCTTGACCGGATTGCCGTTGACGAAACCGTCGAGCACCTTCTCGAAGGTTTCGGCGGTCAGATCCTCGTATGTGTCGTTCCATATCAGAACCATCGGTGCATTGACGCAGGCGCCGAGGCATTCAACCTCTTCCCAGGAGAAGTTGCCGTCATCCGAAATGTGGAAAGGCTCATGGCTGATGCGACGATGACAGACATCAAAGAGTTCGCCGGCGCCGCGAAGCATGCATGGCGTGGTGCCGCAGACCTGGACGTGGGCCCTCTTGCCGACCGGCTGCAGCAGGAACATCGTGTAGAAGGTGGCGACCTCGAGCGCCCGGATGTGCGCCATGCCAAGCATGTCCGCTACATGGCGGATCGCGGCCTCCGGCAGCCAGCCCTCGTGTTGCTCCTGTGCCCGCCATAGCAATGGAATGATCGCCGATTGCTGGCGGCCCTCAGGATAGCGCGAGATCACCCTCCTTGCCCAATCCAGGTTCTCGGGACTGAAGGCAAAATCCTTCGGCTGCTGCTCGGGCGGTGCGAGACGGCGGTTGGCCATTAGCGGTCGACCTCCCCGAACACGATATCGAGCGAGCCCAGGATCGCTGACACGTCGGCCAGCATGTGGCCGCGGCACAGGAAATCCATGGCTTGCAGGTGCGCAAAGCCGGGTGCGCGGATCTTGCATTTGTAAGGTTTGTTGGTGCCGTCGGCGACCAGATACACGCCGAATTCGCCCTTGGGCGCCTCGACTGCCGCATACACCTCGCCGGCTGGTACGTGGAAACCCTCGGTGTAGAGCTTGAAGTGATGAATCAGGGCTTCCATCGATTTCTTCATCTCGCCGCGTTTGGGCGGCACCACCTTGTTGTCCCTCACCGAAACAGGTCCCTGCCCTTCCGGCTCGCGCAACTTGGCGATGCACTGCTTCATGATGCGGATCGACTGGCGCATCTCTTCCATGCGGATGTGATAGCGGTCGTAGCAGTCGCCGTTCTTGCCGATCGGAATATCAAAATCCATCTCGGCGTAGCATTCGTAGGGCTGCGACTTGCGCAAATCCCAGGCGGCGCCCGAGCCTCGCACCATCACACCCGAGAACCCCCAGGCCCAAGCGTCCTTCAGCGACACCACTCCGATATCGACGTTGCGCTGCTTGAAGATGCGATTCTCGCTG
>CAZGSW010000362.1:0-2020 GCA_964528635.1 uncultured Rhodoplanes sp.
GGCCGCACCTCGATCTTGCCGCCGACCACGACCGGCCGCTCCTGGATCTTGTGCATGCCGAGGATGCCGGACTGCGGCGCGTTGAGGATCGGGGTCGACATCAGCGAGCCGTACACACCGCCGTTGGTGATGGTGAAGGTGCCGCCCTGCATCTCGTCGATCTTGAGCTGGCCGTCGCGGGCGCGGCGGCCGAAATCGGAGATCGCCTTCTCGATGCCGGCCAGCGACATGCGGTCGGCGTCCCGCACCACCGGCACCACGAGGCCCTTCTCGGTGCCGACCGCGATGCCGATGTGGTAGTAGTTCTTGTAGATGATGTCGGCGCCGTCGATCTCGGCGTTCACCGCGGGAATGTCCTTCAGCGCCTCGACGCAGGCCTTCACGAAGAAGCTCATGAAGCCGAGCTTGGCGCCGTGGCGCTTCTCGAACGCGTCCTTGTACTGGTTGCGCAGCGCCATGACGGCGCTCATGTCGGCCTCGTTGAAGGTCGTGAGCATCGCCGCGGTGTTCTGCGCATCCTTGAGGCGGCGCGCGATGGTCGCGCGCAGCCGTGTCATCTTCACGCGCTCCTCGCGCGTGGCGTCGTCGGCCGGCGACGGCGCGCGGACCTGTACCGCGGCGGCCGGCGAGGCGACCGGCGTGGGCTGCGAGGCGGCGCGCTCGATCGCCGCCATCATGTCGCCCTTGGTGACGCGGCCGTCCTTGCCGGAGCCGGCAACGCCGGCGGGATCGACGCCGGACTCGGCGCCGAGACGGCGCACCGACGGCGCCACCGGCGTATCGGCGGCCGGCGCAGAGCGCGGCTTCGCCTCCTCCGGCCCCGCACCGATCGGGGCGGTGGTGGCGGTCTTCTGATCGGGCTGGCCGGTCGGCGCGGGCGTCGCCTTGCCCGGCGCGGCTCCGGCGCCTTCCTTGATCTGGCCGAGCAGCGCGCCGACCGCGACGGTCTCGCCGTCCTTCGCCGCGATATCGGCAAGCACGCCGGCTGCGGGCGCCGGCACCTCGATGGTCACCTTGTCGGTCTCAAGCTCGACCAGCGGCTCGTCCACCGCAACGGCCTCGCCCGGCTTCTTGAACCACTTGCCGATGGTGGCCTCGGTGACGGATTCACCGAGGGTGGGAACGCGGATTTCAGCCATGATGCTTCGCCTTATCGTTTCACACCGCGGTCATCGTCCGCGAAAGCGGACGATCCAATAACCCGCGACCTCGATCCTGTTGCACGGTCCGGGATGACTGGGTTCCCGCCTCCGCGGGAACGACACCGCGCACCTATCCCAGCGCCTCGTCCATCAACTGCTTGAGCTGCTGCAGGTGCTTGGACATCTGCCCGACCGCCGTTGCGGCGGACGCCGGACGCGTCGCGTAGCGGGGCCGCGCGATCTTCGCGCCGATCTGGTTGAGCACCCACTCGAGATAGTGCTCGACGAAGTGCCACGCACCCATGTTGCGCGGCTCCTCCTGGCACCATACCACCTCGGCCTGCTTGAAGCGCGAAAGCTCGGTGACCAGCGCCTTGGTCGGGAACGGATAGAGCTGCTCGACGCGCAGGATGTAGACGTTGTCGACGCCGCGCTTCTCGCGCTCCTCGTAGAGATCGTAATAGACCTTGCCGCTGCAGAGGATGACGCGGCGGATCTTGTCGTCGGGGACGAGCTTGATCTTCTCATCCGGCAGGGTCTGCGCGTCGTCCCACAGCACGCGGTGGAACGAGGTGCCCTGCTCCATCTCGGAAAGCCGCGACACCGCCCGCTTGTGGCGCAGCAGCGACTTCGGCGTCATCAGGATCAGCGGCTTGCGGATCTCGCGCTTGAGCTGGCGGCGCAGGATGTGGAAGTAGTTCGCCGGCGTCGAGCAGTTCGCGACCTGCATGTTGTCTTCGGCGCACATCTGCAGGAACCGCTCCAGACGCGCCGAGGAATGCTCCGGGCCCTGGCCTTCGTAGCCATGCGGCAGCAGGCAGACCAGACCGGACATGCGAAGCCACTTGCGTTCGCCCGACGAGATGAACTGGTCGAAC
>CAZGSW010000363.1:0-1990 GCA_964528635.1 uncultured Rhodoplanes sp.
CCGGCCGACATCATGAAGGCGCTCGACGCGCTGAACGTGAAGCAGGCCATAAACCGCTCGACCCGTGCCGTCCACGGCGCCGCATTTTACCGGCCCTGCAAGGGGCTGGTGGCGCTGCGCGAGGATGTCGGCCGCCACAATGCGCTCGACAAGCTGGTCGGCGCCCTCGTGCGGGCCGGGGAAAGGACCAATGACGGCTTTGGCATCGTCAGCAGCCGCCTGTCGATCGAGATGGTGCAGAAGGCCGCGGCCGCCGGCATGCCGATGATGGTCGCCATTTCTGCGCCGACCGCGCTCGCGGTGCGCACCGCGGAGGCCGCCGGCATCACGTTGATCGCCGTCGCGCGCAGCGACGGCTTCGAGATTTTCACCCATCCGCAACGGGTCAAGGAAGGGGCGAGCCTCCATGTCGTCGCCGGATAGCAATCGTCCCGACAAGCTGGTCTACATGGCCAACCAGATCGGCAGGTTTTTCAAGTCGCAGGACGCGGCGACGGCTTCCGGCAAGACAGCCGAACACCTCAGCAAGTTCTGGGACCCGCGCATGCGCAAGGCCATTGTCGCGCATCTCGATGCCGGCGGCGCGGGTCTTGATCCGCCGGTGCGCGAGGCGGTCGAGACTTTGCGGCCGCCAGTCGATGCGAAGGGATAATTCTGCGAAGCGCGCGGCGCGTTAACCCGCGTCGTCGCCCGCTGCAAACCGCCCCAACTCCGTGGCGTTGGCCACCGTGATGGCGCGATACGTGTTCGACAGCCAGCCCACCTTGGCGAAGCGCTGCAATGCCGCATTCACCTGCTTGCGCGATGCGTTGGCCATCGTGCCGAGTTCCGTCTGCGACAGCATCAGGGGCATGCCGGAGACCGGCGATGCCCGGTTGAGCACGGCGGCAATTCTGCGCGCCGCCTCGGGCTGCTGAAGGTCGTGGACGATACGGATCAGGGTATCGACGTTGAGCATGAGCATCAGCGCGAAGTAGCGCAGGACGTTGGGATCGCGCGCCGCCATCTGATCCATCGCATCGAGCGACAGGTGCATCATCTGCGTCTCGCCGACCGCGCGCATTTCCACGCGCCGCGGCTCACGCGTCCAGAACGCTCCCTCGCCGGTCCAGAACCCGGGCATGCCGACGTGGATCAGGCGCGGCGTCGCAGTGGGCGGCGACGCGTTGATCGCAACCGTGCCCGAAACCAGGCCAAAAACGCCGCCGGGCGGATCGCCGAAATGAAAGGCAGCCTCGCCGGTTGCGTAGTTTCTGAGTGTGCCGCGCCGCAGCACCTCGCGGCGAAACGACGTCGGCTGCAGGGAGAGCCAGCCGGCGCCGGTAAGGATGGACCCGGCCTGGGTATTGTCGAACGCCATATGCAAAATCTGCGGCTTTGTCCCAATCGGGATAATCTTGTCGCAATCGGACTGTAGCTTAGCTTACGATGCATGCTCGGGCCGTCCAAGCCGTACGCTTGTTTTGTCTCAGACTTTCCTAGAATCCGTACGACGGGCCGGTGCATTGCAAGTCTTGCGAACCGCCTGGCTCTCTTTGCCCTTCGGCAGGCGGGAAGAAGACGCGACAGCGGCATCGTTTTGATGCCGCGCGTGCGGGAACAGGCAACATGACGCTGGCCAGCGACTCGCGCGTCAAGCCGAAGTTGTCCGGGATGGCGTTGCTGCCCGGCGGCACGTTCCGCATGGGCTCCGACAAGCATTACCCGGAAGAGGCGCCGGTGCACCGTGTCAGCGTCGATGCGTTCTGGATCGACCGCACGCCCATCACCAACCGGCAGTTCAAGGCGTTCGTCCGCGCCACCGGTCACGTCACCACGGCCGAGATCGTGCCGGATCCCAAGGACTATCCCGGCGCGCTGCCGCACATGCTCTATGCGGGCTCGCTGGTGTTCACGCCGCCCGCGCACGCCGTCGACCTTCGCGACTGGTCGCAGTGGTGGTCCTTCATGAAGGGCGCGGACTGGCGGCATCCGGCCGGACCGAAGAGCA
>CAZGSW010000364.1:0-1984 GCA_964528635.1 uncultured Rhodoplanes sp.
GATCGAGAGACTCTCCGCCGCCGAAGTGCGCTCGCTGATCGCCGACGGCACCATTTCCGGCGGCATGATCCCCAAGGTGGAGACCTGCCTGTACGCGCTCGATCAGGGCGTCGAGGGCGTCGTCATCCTCGACGGCAAGGTGCCGCATGCGGTGCTGCTCGAGCTGTTCACCGACCACGGCGCCGGCACGCTGATTCACCGCTAGTCACGCCGGCACCTCACGCCGGCGGATTCCCGCCCCGATCCGTCAAATACGGATGCTCCGCCGATGCTCGCTTCGCCCACCCACGGCCGCCTCTACGATCTCGGCCCCGGCATCGTCGCCGCGGCCTCGTTCGCGATCGGCGACGTGTTCAGCAAGGTGGCGCTCCGCGCCGGCTGCGACGTGCTCACGCTGTCCACCTTCCGCAGCCTCTTCAGCGTGGCTGTGGTGTTCATCTGGATTCGGCTGTTTCCGCCGCCCACCACGCTGACGCCACGACAACGCAACATCTCGCTGTTCATCGGCGTGCTGTTCGCCGGGATCGTGTTCGGCCTGTTCAAGTCCATCGAGCTGCTCGAGGTGCCGATCGCGATCCTGACCTACTTCGTCTATCCGCTGCTGACCGGCATCGCCGCGGCGCTGTTCGGGCTGGACCGGATGAGCTGGCGCGGCGCGGTGACGGCGCTCGTCGCATTCGGCGGCCTCGCCCTGATGATCGGCGCGCATCCCGGCGGCATCGCGCTCGCCGGCGTCGCGGTGGCGATCGGCGCCGCGCTGTGCCGCACCGCCGTGCTGCTGATCACGCGAAGCGCGCTGCAGGGCGCCGACGCGCTCTGGATCACCTGGTACTCGCTGTTGTCGTCAACCGTCATCCTGGCCGGCGCCTCGCTCGTCACCTGGAACTGGGTGCCGCCGCAGACCGCCTACGGCTGGGTGGCGCTCATCATCGTCAGCGCCACCGTGACCCTTGCGGTGCTGACGCTGTTCGTTTCGATCCATCGCATCGGGCCGTTCCGCTCCGCCCTGATCATGAACCTGGAGCCGCTGCTGGCGACGCTGATGAGCGCGCCGCTGCTCGGAGAGGTCATCACGCCGCTGCAGGCGGTCGGCGGCGGCATCATGCTGGCGGCGCTGGTGGCGTTCCAGATGCGGCGGTAGCCCATTCTTCCAGGCCGCTCGCCGGTCATTGCCGCAATAGCCGGTTCCAATTCAGCCGGATGATGATCTAGGCTCGGACCATGCGCCCGACCGGCCTCCTGAGCCTGCTCTGCGCGGTCGTGCTGCTTGCCGGCGCTGCCGCCGCGAAGGCGCAGACACCGGTCGACCTCCAGCTCGTGCTGGCAATGGACGCCTCCGGCAGCATCAGCGACAGCCGCTTCGAGCTGCAGCGCCAGGGCTATTCCGCGGCGTTCCGCCATCCGCGCGTGCTGCAGGCGATCCGCTCCGGCATGCACGGCGCCATCGCCGTGACCATGACGCAATGGACCGGCCCGGCGCTGCAGGTCCACGCGGTGCCGTGGACGCTGCTGAAAGACCGCGACTCGCTGCTGGCGTTCGCGTCCGCCATCGACAAGGCGCCGCGCGAGCTGTTCTCCGGCGGCACCTCGATCAGTGGGGCCATCGACCACGCCATGAAGCTGTTTCCGGCCGCTCCCTATCGCGGGCTCAAGCGGGTGATCGACATATCCGGCGACGGCGCCAACAACCGCGGCCGCCTCGTCACCGCCGCGCGCGACGATGCGGTGCGCGCCGGCGTCGTCATCAACGGCCTGCCGATCCTCGAACTCGAGCCCCATCTCGACCAATACTATTTTCACAATGTGATCGGCGGACCGGGCTCGTTCATGATCCCGGCCGAAACCTACGACAGGTTCGCCGACGCGGTGCTGCGCAAGCTGGTGCTGGAGATCGCGGTAACGCCGCCTGGAAAAAGAGCAGTCATCGCGGGCACGCCGCGGTAAACGCAGCGCGACAGTTTTATGACAGGTGCGTGCTTTGCGC
>CAZGSW010000365.1:0-1957 GCA_964528635.1 uncultured Rhodoplanes sp.
TTCACCACGGATCCGCGGCTCGTTCCCGATGCGCGTAAGCTGGACCGCGTCAGCTATGACGAGATGCTGGAGCTGGCGAGCGTCGGCGCCAATGTGCTGTCGTCGCGTTCGATCGAATTCGCCCGGAAGTTCGCGGTGCCGTTGCAAAAACGCTCGTCGTTCAGCGATGTCGAAGGAACCTGGATTGTCCCCGAAGCGGATTGGATGCACGATGTCGTCGTGTGCGGCGCCGCGTTGATGAAGGACGAAGCCCGCGTCGCCGTCGTCGATGTGCCCGATCAACCCGGCGTCAGCCATCAGGTTTTCGCAGCCATTGCGAACAAGAATATCGCCGTCGATATGATCGCGCAGAACGTCGGCGTCCGCGGCAAGGCGAGCATCGGCTTCACCGTCCCCGCCATCGAACTCCACGCGACGCTCAAGACGCTCGAACCCGTCGTTCAGCAAATGGGCGCACGCATCACCTATGAAGAGGACGTCAGCAAAGTCTCCATCGTCGGCACCGGCATGCGCACCCACACCGGCGTCGCGCAGCGCATGTTCGCGTCGCTTGCGGAAGCCGGCGTCAACCTCAAGATGATCACCACCGGCGATATCAAGATTTCCGTCCTCGTCGATAAAGCCGACGGCGTCAAGGCGCTGCTCGCCGTGCATGCCGCGTTTCAATTGGATCAGCCGAGGCCGGGGTCGGGCGAACCGATCGAATCGAAGCATGCGTCCAGCCCATTCTTCGCGAAGAAAAATACGGACATCGTCGTTGTAAAAAACGAACAGGATCTGCTCACGCAACTGTCGAGCATGGAAGACATCGTCGTCAGCGATGTGGTGCTTGATGTCGAGCAGGGCCGAATCACCATCTTCCACCTTTCCGACCGGATCGGCCATTGCTCACGGATTTTCGAAGCGGTCGCCGCCGCGGGCATCGTCGTCGATATGATCGTCGGCAATCCGTCGGAGCCGGGCAAGTCGCAGCTTTCCTTCAGCGTGCCGATCCAGGATTTGCCGCGTGCGTTGAACGTGACGCAAGCGGTTGTGAATACGCTCGATCCGCACGCGACGCTCGCCGCCGATCCGGACATCGCCCGCTTGATCGTCTCGGGCATCGGCATGCGCACCCACACCGGCGTCGCCCGCCGCATGTTCGGCGCGCTCGCGGAACGCGGCATCAATATCGCCATGATCAACACGAGCGAGATTCGCGTCAGCGTCGTCGTCGATCGCGCACGCGGTCCGGAAGCACTGACGGCGCTGCGCGGCGCGTTCCACTTATGATTCCATACCTCATTCGCCGCCACAACCGCCTCTACAGCATGTCCTGCGGATCGATATCCACCGTCAACTCGACGCCGCTCGGCACGCGCACCGTCGGCAACACCGCACGCAGCACCTGGTGCATCACCGCCGAGCTCGCGCTGTGCATCTGAAAGTGAAACCGGAAGTACCCCTTCAAGCGAAACACCGGACACTCCGCCGGCCCCAGCAAACGCAAGTCGGTCGGCTCTCCCGCGTTCTTGCGCCGTTCCATCTCCAGGCGAAACCCGTCGGCGAGGCGGTCGGCGTAATCGTTGCCCGCCTTCTCTTCTTTACAACGCACGATCAGGCGCGCCATGCGCTGATACGGCGGATAGCTATGCGCCTGGCGTTGCCGCATCTCTTCGTAGGCGAAGGTCAGGTAATCGTGCCGGGCCGCCAGCGTGATCGCGGGATGCTCCGGCTGCCAGGTCTGGACATAGACGTAGCCGCCCTGCGCGCCGCGCCCCGTTCGGCCCGCGACCTGGGCGAGCAGTTGAAACGTCCGCTCCGACGCGCGGAAGTCGGCATGGTGCAAGCCGACATCCGCGTTGACGACGCCGACCAGCGTCACGTTCGGGAAGTCGAGACCTTTCGCGATCATCTGCGTGCCGAACAGGATTTGCGTCTCGCCGCGCCGAAACGCCTCGAGCGCTTTCTGATGGCT
>CAZGSW010000366.1:0-1887 GCA_964528635.1 uncultured Rhodoplanes sp.
AGCCGCGGATTGGTCATCAGCGCGCGGCCGATCGCCAGCATCTGCTGCTCACCGCCGGACAACTGGTTGCCCATGTTGCCCAGCCGTTCGCCGAGCCGCGGAAACAGCTCGCAGATGCTGTCCAGCGTCCAGGGACTTGCCGACTCGCAGCGGTTCGCGGCGGTGGCGACCAGATTCTCCCGGCACGACAGGTTCGGGAACACCTGCCGCCCCTCCGGCACGAGCCCGATGCCGAGCTTGCCGACGCGGTACGACGGCAGCGCCCGGATCTCCCGTCCGCCGAACCGGATCGTCCCGGCACGCGCAGGCGTCAGCCCCATGATGGAGCGCACCGTGGTGGTCTTGCCCATCCCGTTGCGGCCCATCAGGGTCACCATCTCGCCTGCCGCAATGGACAGCGAAATGCCGTGCAGGACCTTGCTCAGCCCGTAGCTGGTTTCGATGCCGTTGACCTCGAGCAGCGTGTCAGCCATGGCCCGCTCCCGCAGTCACCGCCTCCTGCTCGCCGAGATAGGCCTGCCGCACCTCGGCGTTGGCGCGGATCGCCTCCGGGTCGCCGGAGGCGATGACGCGGCCATACACCAGCACGGAAATACGGTCGGCCAGCGCGAACACCGCCTCCATGTCGTGCTCGATCAGGAGAATGGTCAGGCCGCGCTTCAGCTCGCGCAGCGTCTGCACCATCCGCGCGGATTCCTCCGGCCCGAGACCCGCCATCGGCTCGTCGAGCAGCAGGAGGCGCGGCCCGGTCGCCAGCGCCATCGCGAGTTCAAGCTGGCGGTGCTCGCCGTGGCTCATGTTGGCGACATATTCGTCGGCGCGCGCCGACAGCCCGACGCGGTCGATCGCGGCGCGGGCCGGATCACGCAGCTCCGGCTGCCGCCGGGCGTCCTGCCAGAAATGAAACGAATGCCCGGCATGCGCCTGCACCGCCAGCGCCACGTTGTCGAGCGCGGTGAAGTCCGGAAACAGCGACGTGATCTGGAAGGTGCGTCCGAACCCGAGCATGCTCCGCTCATAGACCGGCAGCGCCGTGATGTCGCGTCCATCGAATTCGATGCGCCCGCTGTCGGAACTGAGCTCACCGGCGAGCTGACCGATCAGCGTGGTCTTGCCCGCTCCGTTCGGGCCGATGATGGCGTGCAGTTCGCCAGCGCGAACGTCCAGGCTGATATTCTCGGAGGCGATCACGCCACCGAACCGCTTGGTCAAGCCGTCCACTTTCAGCAGCGTTTCAGCCACGGCGCCGCCCCGCTATCAGGCTTTCGATCCCGCCGCGCGCAAAGATCACGATCAGCAGCAGCAGGGGGCCCAGGATGAGCTGCCAGTACTCCCTGGCCGCAACGATTTCCTTGCCGGTGAAGACGTGGGTGACCCACCCGATCAGGTGCGGCAGCGTCTCCTCCAGCACCAGCAGCGCGACCGCGCCGATGACCGGACCGATCACCGTTCCCATTCCACCCAGCACGGCCATGACGATCAGGTCGCCGGAGCGCGTCCAGTGCATCAGCGAGGGGCTGATGAAGTTGGTGTGATTGGCGAGAAGCACGCCGGCCAGGCCGCAGATGACGCCGGCAATGACGAAGCAGGTCAGCTTGTAGCGGAAGGTGGGAAAGCCGATCGCGCGCATCCGGCGGTCGTTGGAGCGCGCGCCCTGGATCACCTGCCCGAACCGCGAGTTGATCAGACGCCAGACCAGATAGATGGTCGCAAACAGGCACGCGAGGCAGAGGTAGTAGAACAACGTCCGGTTCGTCAGGTCCAGAAGACCGCCGAACGTGCTGCGATGCTGGATGGTGAGGCCATCGTCGCCGCCGTAGCGGTCGAGGCCGTTGGCGATGTAATAGACCACCTGCGCGAAGGCGAGCGTGATCATGATGAAATAGA
>CAZGSW010000367.1:0-1853 GCA_964528635.1 uncultured Rhodoplanes sp.
CCTTCCGCCTTCTCGGCGGCGCCGAGCGCGTCGCCGGCAAAGGCGGAAGGCAACGTATTGTACTGTCAGACCCGTCCCCGCTCGGACCTGGAGATACTGCCGAAGATGATCGAGAAGGCCGACCCGTTCGCCCGCCGGAAACTGAAGGCGCGGGTGTTCCGCATGAAGCGCCTCGCCGACGACGTGATGCTGGTGCATCTGCGCTATCCGGCCGGGGAGCGCGTGCGCTTCAAGGCCGGACAGTACGTCAGCATCCTCTGGCCGGACGGCCGCAACCGCGACTTCTCGATGGCCAACGCGCCGTGCGAGAGCGACGGCATCCAGCTTCATGTCCGCCTCGTGCAGGACGGCGCCTTCACCAGCCACGTGTTCGAAAAGATGCAGCCCGGCGACACGCTCGACGTCGAGGTGCCGTTCGGCAGCTTCTCGCTGCGCGAGAGCGACAAGCCGATCCTGTTCGTGGCGGGCGGAACCGGCTTTGCTCCGATGCAGTCAATGATCCTCGACATGGCGGAGAAAGGCATCGCACGCGACGTCATGCTGTACTGGGGCGCGCGGCAGGCCGGCGGGCTCTACTCCGACCTGCCGAAGAAGTGGGCGGCGGAGAATCCGCGCTTCAAGTACATCCCGGTGATCTCCGATGCGGTGGAACCGGGCTACCGCCACGGGCTGGTGCACCAGGCGGTGCTGGAGGACCACCCTTCGCTGGCGGATTTCCAGGCCTACGTGTGCGGCGTGCCGGCGCTATGCCGCGCCGCGCGGAAGGACTTCCGCGCCGCGGGCCTGCCGGTGCGCGAGTTCTTTATCGATACGTTCACCACACAGGCCGATATCGCGGCGGCGCGGCCGCAGTAGCGGCACGACGCCAGCGAAGTGCACTGCCGTCATTCCGGGCTCGCGGACTTCGTCCGCGCCCCGGAATGACAGCGGAGAACGCCAGATTCGCATTAACTTTGCGGCATTTTGATTCACGGGCCTGAAACCTCTCTCAACTAGGCTCGCGCGCCTCACCGGACGCGCAGCCATGAACCAGCACACGCCGCTCGCCGCGCTTGAAATCCGCGGCCTCAGGAAGGCGTTCGACCGCCCCGCCGTGGACCGGCTCGACCTGACCGTGCGGTCCGGCGAGTTCTACGCGCTGCTCGGCCCCAACGGCGCCGGCAAGACCACGACGCTGCGCATGGTCGCAGGGCTGCTGCGGCCCGACGCCGGCAGCATCGGCATCTTCGGCATCGACGCGCTCGCCGATCCGGTGGCGGCCAAGCAGATCATGGCGTGGGTGTCGGACGAGCCGATGATCTACGACAAGCTGACGCCGCTCGAATATCTCGCGTTCGTCGCAGGTCTCTGGCAGATCGACGGCGCGACCGCCGCGCGGCGCGCCGACGAGCTGATCGGATGGCTCGGGCTCGGCCCGCACGCCAGCGAGCGCTGCGAGGGCTTCTCCAAGGGCATGCGGCAGAAGGTGGCGCTGGCCGGCGCACTGGTGCACGACCCCCGCCTCATCATTCTCGACGAACCGCTGACCGGGCTCGACGCCGGATCGGCGCGGCAGGTCAAGACCGTGCTGCGCGAGCGCGTTGCCGCCGGCGGCACCGTGATCATGACCACGCACATCCTCGAAGTGGCCGAGCGCATGGCAGACCGCATCGGCGTGATCGCAGGAGGCCGCCTGATCGCCGAGGGTACGCTCGACGAACTCAATCGCAGCGCCGGCAAGGGCGACACCAGCCTCGAGGACACGTTCCTCGCGCTGGTGGCGGACGAGGTGCAGGCGGCGTGACGGACGAAAGATCTCTCGGTCCGTGTCCCGGGCGCAATGCAGCACGAAGTGATGCATTGCAGACCCGGGA
>CAZGSW010000368.1:0-1773 GCA_964528635.1 uncultured Rhodoplanes sp.
TCGGAGGCGCGGCGAAACACCGAGAACACGGCGCGGTCCTTGAGGAAGTCGATGGCGTAGTCCCGCCATTCACCGGCCGCGACCATGCGGCCGTACAGGGCCAGGATCCGGTCCAGTTCGCGCCGGTCGAACGTCACGCGGTTTGCGGGGGCGGCGGACGGCGCGGTCGCGCCCCCGAAAATCTGGCTTGGGTCGGCCTCGCCGAACGTCATGCGGCGCCTCCTTGTGTCGTCCCGCGGTCATGATCGCCCCGGAAGCAAGTCACGGCAAGGGCTTGGCCGGGGTGCTGCGGCGGGCCGCCGCGCTCACGGATTCGTTAGCAGAATCATAAAGCGGCCCCAATTCAGCCAAGCGGAAGCCCAACCGCCCGCTAATATCAGGACAGTTGCCTACGGCCCGGTTCGTTCAGCGCACCGGATTCCTCAGCCCCCCAGCCCCCCGGGGTGCAGGCGAACCGGGCCCGTTTTTCCGCGTAAGGTTCAATCCCCAAAAGTCTGGGGCCGGCCAGTCAGCCGGCCCCTTTTTCTTTTGCGAACTCTTTGACGTGTGCGGACGGAAGCCGGCGACGCGGTCAGTGCAGCGGGAGGTGGGCGGCTCCCAGCATCAGCTTCGGTGTCGAGGCTGCCCCGGCCTGCAGCAGCACCGCGACGGAGTCGATCCCGCCGGTTTGCAGGTCCTTGAGCGGCACGTCGAATGTCTGCGCCTTGCCGGACCACTCGCCGAGCCGGACCCAGCGCCGCACGACGTTGGTGTAGGTGACCGTATGGCCGCGGTTCTCGCCGCGGCCGATCTTCACCGGGATGGCCTTGGTGACCGGGCACAGCCACACCTCGCCGGCAGGCTGGCCGCCGTTACCGGCCGCCACGTTGATGCTGAGCTTGTCGCCGGAAATGGCCGCCGTCACCGGTATGGCGAGAGCGGTCGTCTGCTTGCGGCTGATCCCGATGGCGCGCTCGATCGCGCCGCGGTTGCCGCCGTTCACATGGGAGAGGCCGTTGACGACAAGTTGCGGGGTATAGACTTCGCGGTCGCCGCGTGTGCCGGCATAGGCGCGCTGGCGCGCGGCGTGGCCCTTCAGCGCCAGCGTGTCCTTCCAGCCGAGATAATCCCAGTAATCGATCGCGAGCGTCAGCGTCACCAGCGAGGGATCCTTGCCAAGCTCACCAAGCAGCTTGTCGGCGGCGGGGCACGACGAGCAGCCCTGGCTGGTGAACAGTTCGAGCACGGCGCGCGGCTCGGCGGCAGCCGGACCGGCGGTCGCGGCGACCCAGCCCAGAGCGAACACGGACACGATGCGGACAGGTTTCACGACGTCCTCCCTGCTCCCTGTGCCCGCGCAGCCATGCCTGGATTGATAGTCGGTGCCGCCTTCACCGGCCACTCACTTCACGGTGAGGGCGGCAGCGCGCCCGGCCAGGCCCGCCCGGTCCCGGCCCGAGGGATCTCAGGCCGCAAGATGGCGAAGAACGTACTGCAGAATGCCGCCGTTCCTGAAGTATTCAAGCTCGTCGTAGGTATCGATCCGGCAGGTCAGGGGGACCCGCGTCAGCTTGCCGTCGGAACCCACGATCTCGCACATCAGCTTCTGGCGCGGCTTCAGTTCGCCGTGCAGGCCGCGGATGGTGACCGTCTCGTCGCCCTTGAGCCCGAGCGACTGCCACGACGTGCCTTCCTCGAAGCACAGCGGGATCACGCCCATGCCGATCAGGTTGGAGCGATGGATGCGCTCGAACGATTGCGTGACCACCGCCCTGACGCCGAGCAGCACGGTTC
>CAZGSW010000369.1:0-1760 GCA_964528635.1 uncultured Rhodoplanes sp.
CAGGATCAATCGCAGCTTCAGCTCAAGCAGGAGCTGGTCGACGCCATCCGCATGCTGGAGAAGGCGGAGTACATCGACCACAACGGCCATTGCAGCGTGCGGCGCGACGCCGGCTCGTTCTACATCAACTCCGGCGCGTCGATGCGCGCGAGCCTTACGGTCGATGACATCGTCGCGATCGACCTGGACGGCCGGCCGGTCGACGGCTCCAACGTCAGGCCGCCGCTGGAATTCCCGATCCATGCCGAGGTCTATCGTGCGCGGCCGGAGGTCAACGCGGTGTTCCACACCCATCCGCAGTGGTCGACCTACCTGACCATGACCGGCACGCCGCAGAAGGTGGTGTATGCGCAGGCCTCGCTGCTCGGCGCCATGCCGGTGATGGATTCGCCGATGTCCGTGAACAGCCGCGAGATGGGCGAGAAGATGGTGGCGATCATGGGTGACAACCCGGTCGTCATGCTGAAAGCCCACGGCGTGGTGGCGGCGGGCGAAGATATTCGCGAATGCTTCGCCTACGCGGCCTATGTCGAGGAGAACGCGCGCCGTCAGTACATGGCGATGCAGATCGGCGAGCCGTACGTGTTCAGCGCGGAGGAGCAGGCTGCGTGCCGGCAGAAGCTGCGCTCTCCCGCCCTGTTCAGGAAGACGTGGGATCACTACCGCTCCAGGATCGCGTGAGCGCGCCGCGCCGCTGACAGCACACCCTTTCGTTTGTCATTCCGGGGCCGTTCGAAGGCCGGAGCCCGGAATCCAGGCCCAGAATCCGGGGCGGCGGTGGATGCCGGCGCCGGCTTTCGTTATCTCGCGGCCAACGCAATGCCCGGTCGCGGATCGGGCCCGGCGCGATCAAGGCGCGGTGAAACGATCCGCGGCGAAGAAGGTTCCGGAAAACCGCGTATTTCCTGAACATTTCCCAACCCTGACCGCTTTTCGTCCACATTCCGGTCCCGATTCACCGTCAGTTTTTCGGGCGTCGAGGGGATCAAACGACTTCAAAAAATCCGACAGGGCCGGACGCGCCGCCTTCGACGCGCGTCCTCAGAGGCGGATCGACCGGGCATGGGGCGGCTTCTCGTCTGCGCGCTATTCGTTTGTCTATTGCCCGCGGTGGCGGGGGCCACGTCCGGGCAATTCGGCGCGACGTCCGAGCAACTCCCGGCGTTCTCGGAGTTTTCCGCGGAGGTCGCGGGGCTTCCCACCGGGCATCCCGAGCTTGCCGCGGAGAATACGTCGTTCGCCTACCGGGTCCGCCATGGCGCGCAGCCGCTGCCGGAGGCCGCGTTCGATGCGCTGTGGTTCGGCGGCGACGAGCAGGCACCGCCCCGTGTCGCGGTGGCCGAGCCGGTCGTGCAGGCGCCGTCCATGACCGTGGGGCATGTTCCGAGCCGGTCGGCGCTGTGCGGCCACGCCGCCCTCCTCGCCGCGGAGCACGATCTTCCCGTTCCGTTTTTTGCCAATCTGATTCAGCAGGAAAGCGGCTTCCGCTCGCATGTTGTGAGCCCGGCCGGTGCACAGGGTATCGCGCAGTTCATGCCGCGCGTGGCCCGCGCCTACGGACTGGAAAACCCGTTTGACCCGCTTCATTCCATGGCGGTTTCCGCGAAGTTCCTGCGAGAACTTCTGGGACAATTCGGGAATCTCGGATTGGCGGCCGCTGCGTACAACGCGGGTCCGAAGCGGGTGCAGGACTGGATGAACCGGCGCGGCAAGCTGCCCGAAGAGACTCGCAACTACGTGCAGAATATCACCGGCCTGCC
>CAZGSW010000370.1:0-1759 GCA_964528635.1 uncultured Rhodoplanes sp.
GACCGCAGGGCCCGGATGGCCGCTGGTCGAGAGCGGCGCGTAGATCGTCCAGCCGCCGCCGACGCCGGGCGCACCCGGTTCGCCTTCGACGAAGGCCGACATCAGAAGCAGGGTGAAGGACGCCGGCAGGAGCCAGAACGAGACGTTGTTCATGCGGGGGAACGCCATGTCCGGCGCTCCGATCATCAGCGGCACGATCCAGTTGCCGAACCCGCCGATCAGCGCCGGCATGACCATGAAGAAGATCATGATCAGGCCGTGGGCGGTGGTGAACACGTTGAACATGTGGGCGTCGTGGAAGATCTGCAGCCCGGGGAACTGCAGCTCCATACGCATCGCAACGGACATCGCCGCGCCGATTACGCCGGCCACCATCGCGAACACCAGGTACATCGTCCCGATGTCCTTGTGGTTGGTCGAGTACACGTAGCGGCGCCAACCGGTCGGGGTGTGGTGCGCGTGATCGTCGTGGTGTGCGTGATCGCCGTGTGCGCCGTGAGCCGTTGCCATAGTCAAACCCTTCGACGTTTTTCCATCGCCCGCTGAATTCGCCGGCCTATTCGGCCGTTGCGGCGACCGTAATCGGCCGGTCGCCGTCGTTCACCGCGTACTTCTTCTTCGAATCCTCGATCCAGGCGGCATAGTCCTTCTCGCTCACCACGCGGACCGCAATCGGCATATAGGCGTGATCCTTGCCGCAAAGCTCGGAGCACTGGCCGTAGTACATGCCCTCGCGGGTCGCCTTGAACCAGGTCTCGTTGAGACGGCCCGGCACGGCGTCGATCTTGATGCCGAACGATGGCACCGCGAAGGCGTGGATGACGTCGGCGCCGATCACCTGGACGCGCACGACCTTGTTGACCGGGACCACCATCTCGTTGTCGACGGAGAGCAGCCGGGGCTGCCCCGGCTTGAGGTCCTTTTCCTGGACCATCAGCGAGTCGAATTCGAACTTGTCGTCCGGATAGGCGTAGCTCCAGTACCACTGCTTGCCGATCGCCTTCACGGTGACGTCGGCCTGCGGGATGTTGGTCTGCAGGAACAGCAGCTTGAACGAGGGCACCGCGATGGCCGCCAGGATGATCACCGGGATCAGGGTCCAGGCGACCTCCAGCAGCGTGTTGTGGGTGGTCTTGGTCGGAACGGGGTTGGCACGCGCGTTGAACCGGACCACGACGATGACCAGCAGCGCGAGAACGAACAGCGTGATGGCCGTGATGAGATAGAGCAGGAAGTCATGGAACCAGACGATATCGTCCATGACCGGGCTGACGGATTGCTGCAACCCGATCTGCCAGGGCGATGGCTGCCCCATCGCGGCCATGGCCGGACCGGCCACCGCACCAAGGCACATCGTCGCGGCAAATACGGCCGCCAACCGCTTGAGCATCCGCATCGTCGTCTTCGCTCCTTTAAGCGAAACAGTCGCGTCCGAACCGCACCGGCCGGCGTTGATTCTTGTCGATGCCGCTTCCGGTAAGGCGCCCTTCGGGGGGCCGCTCCTCAGCAGGCGGTGCGGCGGGAGGGGGTATCCCAAGGCTTCTCAAACCATAATTCCGGCGCAGTCGCAATGTGCCTAGACGGTTGTCCGATGTGACAATCTGTTTATACCGGCAAATCCGCTTTTCGGGCCTGGGGCGGCCGAAAATCGGGCGTTCTTGACATGGCAGACGCGCCATGTACGGACATTCAACCTTCGGCGGCAGCCCGAACCGCGATTCGCGACCGGCCCGGACTCCGGCGAAAACGGGGACAGCCT
>CAZGSW010000371.1:0-1757 GCA_964528635.1 uncultured Rhodoplanes sp.
CTTCGGCGGGTTAAGTCCCAGTCCACCGAAGCTCCAGCGAAGGTGGAAGAAGGCGGACGATCCAGTGCTCGTCGGCAATCTCCCGGATACTGGATGCCCGCCTTCGCGGGCATGACACCGGATAGTGCGCCGGGTGAACGCGTAGCGTCACTTACGACCCCGGCGGCGCCAGCTTCAGTTCGAGCTGCGGCCAGGAGCGCATCTCCTCGCGGGCGGTCCTCACCGCCGCGATGATGTTCTGGTAACCGGTGCAGCGGCAAAGATTCGACGACAGCAGATCGAGCAGCTCCTCGTCGCCCACGTCGTTGCGCTTTTCCAGGATGCTGGCGGCGAGCATCAGGAACCCCGGCGTGCAGAACCCGCATTGCAGGCCGTGGTGGGCGATGAAGGCGCGCTGCAGCGGATGCAGCCGCGGTCCGTCGGCCAGTCCTTCCACGGTGCGGATCGGCTTGCCCTGCGCCTGAACCGCGAACATCAGGCACGAGCGCACCGGATCGCCGTCGACGATCACCGTGCAGGCGCCGCAGACACCATGCTCACAGCCGACGTGGGTGCCGGTCAGTCCGCATTCGTCGCGGATGGTGTCGGCGAGCGTGCGGCGCGGCTCGACGCGCACCGGATAGTCGCGGCCGTTGATGTTGAGGGAGAGGTCGAGCTTGTCGGTCATGAGAGGTCTCGTGTCCCGGGCGCGGCGCAGCACAAGCGTAGCGCAGTGGTGCGCCGCAGACCCGGGACCCAGCTTGCCCCGGGAAAGAAACCGGGGTCCCGGCTCGCGCTCGCTGACGCTCGCTTGGCCGGGACACGAGAGCGGTGCGCGAACAGAACCATCTCACTCACTTCGGCAGGAACTCCCCGAATTTCTCGCGCACGATTCTCTCCACCTCGGCACTGACGCGCACCTCGCGCGGGAACGTATCTCTCCGGCCGAACGGCTTGCAGGCGTCGATCACCACGCGGGCGTTGCGCGGGTCCTTTTCCGAATAAGCCATCGGGTCGAGCGCCGACGACCAGCAGCCGCGCAGCACCTCCATGCCCTCGCGCGGGTCGAACCGCGTGCACATCGCCCAGATCACCTTGTCGATGTCGGCGGGGTTGATGTCCTCGTCGACCACCACGACGAAGCGGTTCACGTAGGCGCCGGCGTGGCACTGCGAGGCGATCAGACCGGCCTGCTTGGCATGCCCGGCGTACTGCTGCTTGATCGAAACGGTGAGCCAGAGCCGCGAGCCGCCGGCGGCGTGCGACCACACACCCCGCACCTCCGGCACGCCCGCGGCCTCGAGCTGGTTCCACACCGCGCCCGAGCGGTACGAGCCGCGGTAGAACGAGTCGTCGTCGGGCGGAATGCCGGGGATCGCGCCGAGCAGGATCGGATCGTCGCGGTACATCATGGTCTCGACGCGGATCACCGGCTCCTGCTTGAGGCCGCCGGCGTAGTAGCCGGTCCATTCGCCGAGCGGGCCCTCGTCGCGTCTGTCGTTGGGGTGAATGAAGCCCTCGAACGCGATCTCGGCGTGCGCCGGGATCGGCAGACCGGTCTTCGGGCCGTAGATCACCTCGACGGGCTCGCCGAGCAGGCCGCCGGCTGCGTCGTACTCGTTCTTGCCGTGCGGGATTTCCAGACCGGCGATCATGAACAGCGCCGGATGCATGCCGCACACCACCGCGACCGGGCATGGCAGGCCGCGTTCGAAATACTTCTTCTGGATCATGTCGCCGTGCTTGCCCTTGGAGCACATCACGGTGGCGACGTTCTT
>CAZGSW010000372.1:0-1658 GCA_964528635.1 uncultured Rhodoplanes sp.
GATCCTCGAACTGCGCGGCATCGACCGGGAACAGTCCGCAGAACACCACGGGAATGGCGGGACGGAAGCCGGGCAGCGCCTCGGCCACCGGCTTCTTCTCGTCGGTGATGGTGTCGCCGACCCGGGTGTCGGCGACCTCCTTGATCGAGGCGGTCAGCATGCCGATTTCGCCGGGACCAAGCTCGTCCACCGCAAGCAGCTTGGGCGTGAAGACGCCAACGCGGTCGACCTCATAAGTCGCGTCGGTGCCGATCATCTTGATGTGCTGGTTCTTCTTCAGCGTGCCGTCGACGATCCGGACCAGCACGACGACGCCGAGATAGACGTCGTACCAACTGTCGACCAGCAGCGCCTTCAGCGGGGCGTTGCGGTCGCCCTTGGGCGGCGGCAGCCGCGTGACGATCGCCTCCAGCACCTCGGCGATGCCGAGTCCGGTCTTGGCCGAGATCAAAAGCGCATCGGACGCGTCGAGGCCGATCACGTCCTCGATCTGGCGCTTCACTGCGTCCGGCTCGGCGGCCGGCAGATCGACCTTGTTGAGCACCGAGACGATCTCATGGCCGGCATCGATGGCGTGATAGACGTTGGCCAGCGTCTGCGCCTCGACGCCCTGCGAGGCGTCGACCACCAGCAGCGAGCCTTCGACGGCGGCCAGCGAGCGATTGACCTCGTAGGCGAAGTCGACGTGACCGGGAGTGTCGATCAGGTTGAGGATGTAATCCCTGCCGTCCTTGGCCCGGTACTTGAGGCGGACGGTCTGGGCCTTGATGGTGATGCCGCGCTCGCGCTCGATATCCATATTGTCGAGCACCTGCTCGACCATTTCACGCTGTTCCAGCCCGCCAGTGAGCTGAATCAGCCGGTCGGCAAGCGTCGACTTGCCGTGGTCGATATGGGCGACGATCGAGAAATTGCGGATGTTGTCGATGGCGGCGGCCGTCATGGGCGGCAGATAACACTGCGGTTGCGTTGCGGCAAGAAGGTCTGGGCCGTGCCGCAAAATCCGGTGCCATCGCCGCGACCCGCCTGCGCCAACAGGCTTCGGCGGGCAAGGTCCAGTCCGCCGAAGTTTCAGCGAAGGCGGGTCGCGAGCGATCCAGTGTTCACCCATGGACCTGTGGGGACTGGATGCCCGCTTTCGCGGGCATGACAGCGGTGGAAAGGCGCCGGCATCGTGCGCGTGTCACTCCAGGCACGCCCCGCGCACAGCGTTCCGTAAAATGAAAGCGGCCCGCCGGTTGGCGGGCCGTTCCGTTGCCGCGGCGCTGGCCGCGAACGCTCAGTAGCGGTAGTGGTCCGCCTTGAACGGACCTTCCGGCTTGACCCCGATGTACTCGGCCTGATCGGGTCGCAGCTTGGTGAGCTTCACGCCGATCTTTTCGAGGTGCAGCCGCGCGACCTTTTCGTCGAGGTGCTTGGGCAGCGTGTAGACCTTCTTCTCGTACTTGCCGGGGTTGGTCCACAGCTCGATCTGCGCCAGCGTCTGGTTGGTGAACGATGACGACATCACGAAGCTCGGGTGTCCCATCGCGTTGCCGAGGTTCACCAGCCGGCCCTCCGACAGCAGGATGATGCGGTGGCCGTCCGGGAACTCGATCTCGTCGACCTGCGGCTTGATGTTGACCCACTTCATGTTCTTCAGGCCGGCGACGTCGATC
>CAZGSW010000373.1:0-1619 GCA_964528635.1 uncultured Rhodoplanes sp.
CCGGCAGGATCACGGTGAAGGCGCGGCGGAGCGTGCCGACCTCCAGCGTGCGCGCCACGTTGAGCCATTCCTTGCGCACCTGCGACACGCCGAACGCGGTGTTAATCAGCATCGGCCACAGCGAGCAGATGAAGATCACGAAGATCGCCGACAGGCTGGAGTCCTTGATGGTGTAGAGCGCCAGCGGCATCCATGCGAGCGGCGAGATCGGCTTGAGCACCTGGATGAACGGATCGAGCGCACGGCTCATCAGCGGCGACATCCCGATCAGGAACCCGATCGGGATCGCCACGATCACGGCGAGGAAATACCCGACCGCAACCCGCGCGATCGAATAGCCGAGCTGGATGCCGACGCCCTTGTCGTTCGGCCCCTTGTCGTAAAACGGCTCGCGCAAGTGCTGCAGCAGCGTTGCGCCGACATCGAGCGGACCCGGCACGGCCGACTTGCCCTGGGTCGCGGTCGCGCCCATCAGCTTGGCGTATTCCGGATCCATCTGCTGCACGCTGGCGGTGCCGCGCACCGCCAGATGCCACGTCAGGACAAAGACCACGAACACGAGGACCGATACCACGGCCGCGCGCAGTTTCAGCGAACCTGTCATCAAAGACTCCCGGCAGTCTTCCTTGGCGAAGCGGCGTAGCGAGGTTTACGCGCTCCGCTTGATCTTGAAGCTGTTGACGTATTCCTCCGGCTTGGCCGGATTGAACGTCTTGCCCATGACCGAGAACGACTTGCTCGTCGCGGCGGGCGGCGTCAGGCCGGCCTCCTTCATCAGCCTGGCGGTGTCGGTGGCCAGGAACACCTGTTTGGCCACGCCGGCGTAGTCGACGTCTCCCTTGAGCTGCCCCCAGCGCTTCATCTGCGTCATGATCCACACCGCAAACGACTCCCACGGGAACGGGTCGAAATCGACGCGGGTCGGCACCCGCTGCACCTTGCCGAGCCCGTCGGCAAACGTGCCGGTCAGCACCTGTTCAAGGACGGTGACCGGCTGGTTGAGATAATTGGCGGGCGCGATCGCCTCGGCAATCTGCTTCCTGTTCTCGGCTTTCGAGGCGAACGCGGTCGCGTCGATGATCGACTTGAGCAGCGCCGCGTAAGTGTTCGGCGCCCCCGTGACGAACTCGCGCGATGCGGCGAACACGCAGCAGGGATGCCCCTCCCACAGGTCCTTCGACAGCACATGGATGAAGCCGACGCCGTCATAAACGGCGCGCTGGTTCATCGGGTCGGGGCCGAGATAGCCGTCGAGGTTTTCTGCACGCAGGTTTGCAACCATCTCCGGCGGCGGCACCGCGCGGATCTGCACGTCGGTGTCCGGATCGAGGCCATGCTCTGCGAGATAGTAACGCAGCAGGTAATTGTGCATCGAATAGTCGAACGGCACCGCGAACTTGAAGCCCTTCCAGGCTTTCGGATCGCGCTTGTCCTTGTGTTTCACCGACAGCGTGATGGCCTGGCCGTTGATATTCTCGATCGCTGGCACGGTATAGGGCACGGGTGTCGATCCGACGCCGAGCGAAATGGCAAGCGGCATCGGTGACAGCATGTGCGCGGCGTCATATTCCTTGTTCAACGTCTTATCGCGGATCACCGCCCAGCCGGCGGTCTTGATC
>CAZGSW010000374.1:0-1602 GCA_964528635.1 uncultured Rhodoplanes sp.
TCATTCCGCCGGCTGCATGCCCAGCGCGCGGATTTTCTCGCGTGTGGCCGGATCGCGCAGCGCGGCGAGGAAGGTCTGCACCGCGGGCCGGTCCTTGCGAGCGCCCACCAGAATGAAATCGTATTCCTCCGGCGCCAGCGGCAGGAAGCCGAGGCCGTAGAGGTTCGCCACCGGTTCGATCGCGACTCCCCAGTCGGCGCGGTTCTGCGCCACCGCCGCCGCCACCGCATTGTGCGAGCGCGGCTGGTTGGAATAGCCGGGGGGCCTCTTGCCGCCGAGCAGCTTGTCGATCAGCACGCGGGTTCCGGCTCCGGCGTTGCGGTTCACCATCAGGCAGGACGGATCGGCGAGCGCGGCCCCGGCCGCCTGCGCCGCGGTCCGGCCCTCGAACCGCGTGTCTCCCTTGCGGAACAAGACACCCTGCATGCGCTGCCAGCCTTTGACCAGCGACAGGCCCGGCGTCAGCAGATGTTCGTTGTAGACGCCGGTTTCCGGATCGACGAGATGCACCGGCGCGACGTCGCACTCGCCGCGCATCGCGGCGTGGACGCCGCCCTGGCTGCCAACCGCGATGGTGCGCGCGGAAAAGCCGCGTTCGGCGAGCGCGCCGACCACCACGTCGAGCGCCACGTCATGGCTGCCCATGACGACGACGTCCGGCGCCTTCGCGGCTTGGCCGATCAGCGTCACCTTCGCCTGCGTGTCCGCGTCGAGCGCGTTCGCCAGCGCGTCGATCTCGATGAAGCCGTCGGCCTGCGAGAAGCTCGTCACTGCGCCGGAACCTTTCGCGGAGGGAAACGCGATGGCGCCGCCTTCGGTCTCCGCCAGCGACACCAGCACGAACTCCTTGCGGCCCAGCTCCGAGGCGATGCGGACCGGCACCCGCGCCTCCACGGTTTCCGCGGCCTCCGGCGAACGCCCGGCAAGCGCCCGGATCACCGGCGCGACGTAGGCGTGGAAGGTGAAGATCGCCGAGGTCGGAAAGCCGGGCAGCACAACGATCGGCTTGCCCTGCGCCACCGCGAGGCAGAGCGGCTTGCCCGGCTTGAGGGCCACGCCGTGAACGAGAATGCCGGGCTCGCCCAGCCGCGACACGATGCGGTGCGAGAGATCGCCTGCGCCTTTCGAGGTGCCGCCCGACAGCACCACCATGTCGCTGGTATCGAGCGCGCGGCGCACCGCGGCTTCGAGCGCCGTCTCGTCGTCCGGGAAGGCGCCGAACGGGGCGGCGTCACCGCCCGCCTCGACGATCGCTGCGGCGAGGATCGCACCGTTGCTGTCGTACACGCCGCCCGGCCGCAGCGCGCCGCCCGGCGCGACAAGCTCGTCACCGGTGGAGAGCACGCCGACCTTCGGCTTGCGCACAACCTCGGCTTCGGCAAGGCCGCAGGCTGCGAGCATGCCGGTCTCGCGCGATCCGATCGTTTGACCCTTGCGCAGCAGCGTCTCGCCGCGTGCGATGTCGGAGCCGGCATACGACACGAACTGCCCGGGCGATGCCGCGCGGCGCAGTTCGATCGCTGGAATGCTGTCGATCAGCTCGGTGTTCTCGATCATCACCACGGCGTCGGCGCCGCGCGGCACCACGCCGCCGGTGGCGAT
>CAZGSW010000375.1:0-1585 GCA_964528635.1 uncultured Rhodoplanes sp.
GGTGTGACGCTGCGATAAAAGCGCCCGACAACAAGGAGCAGTGACATGGATCTTGGAATTGCCGGCCGCAAGGCGATCGTCTGCGCGTCGAGCCGCGGGCTCGGCCGTGCCTGCGCGCACAGGCTGGCGGAGGCCGGCTGCGAGGTGACGATCAACGGGCTCGACGCCGCGCGCCTCGAGAAGACCGCCGAGGAACTCCGCAAGGCGACGGGCGCGAAGATCACCGCCGTGGTCGCCGACGTCGGCACGCCGGACGGTCAGGCCAAATTGTTCGCCGCCTGCCCGGAGCCCGACATCCTGATCACCAACAACGCCGGCCCGCCGTTCCGCGATTTCCGCGAACTCGACCGCGACAAGATGATCGCCGGCGCAATCGGCAACATGATCGTGCCGATCGAGCTGATCCAGAAGGCGATGGACCCGATGGTGAAGAAGAAGTTCGGCCGCATCGTCAACATCACCTCGGGCTCGGTGAAGATGCCGCTGGTCGGCCTCGACCTGTCGTCCGGCGCGCGCGCCGGGCTCACCGCGTTCCTCGCCGGGGTGGCGCGCTCGGTGGCGCAGCACAACGTCACCATCAACTTCCTGCTGCCGGGCCCGTTCGACACCGACCGGCTGCGCTCCAACAACGAGATCACCGCCAAGAAGCAGGGAATCACGCTCGAGCAGGCGATGACGAACCGCGCCGCTGCGGTACCGGCGAAGCGGCTCGGCCAGCCCGACGAGTTCGGCGCGGCCTGCGCGTTCCTGTGCTCGTCGCACGCCGGGTTCATCACCGGGCAGAACCTGCTGATGGACGGCGGGATTTTTCCGGGAGCGTTTTAGTGGCAGCGAGCATCGGTCTCACCGCGTCATGCCCGGCCTTGTGCCGGGCATCCACGTCTTACTTTGCCGCCAAGGCGTGGATGGCCGGGACAAGCCCGGCCATGACGTTGATGGAGTTCGCCTTCATCGCCCGGGACACGAGTGAGAGCACCTTGCTCATATGCCACCACCAACGCATGATGCGTCACCCAATCCATTAATCAACCACTCCATCGCACTAAGGGGGAACACCCAATGAAGCTCGTCCGTTACGGCGCCGCCGGCAAGGAGAAGCCCGGCATCATCGACAAGCAGGGCAAGATCCGCGACCTCTCCAGGGTCGTGAAGGACATCAACGGCGAGGCGCTGTCCGCCGCGGGCCTCGCGAAGATCAAGAAGGCCAACATCGACCGGCTGCCGCTGGTCAATGGCAAGCCGCGGCTCGGCCCGTGCGTGGCCCGGCCGTCGAACTTCATCGCCATCGGCCTGAACTACGCCGACCACGCCGCCGAGGCCGGCATGAAGCTGCCGCCGGAGCCGATCATCTTCAACAAGGCGCTGTCGTGCATCTGCGGACCGAACGACAACACCATCACGCCGAAGGGATCGTCCAAGCTCGACTACGAGGTGGAGCTCGGCATCGTGATCGGCAAACGCGCCAGCTATCTCAAGAAAGAGAACGCGATGAGCGCGGTGGCTGGCTACTTCCTGTCCAACGACGTGTCGGAGCGCGTGTTCCAGATCGAGCGCGCCGGCCAGTGGACCAAGGGCAAGGGCTGCG
>CAZGSW010000376.1:0-1550 GCA_964528635.1 uncultured Rhodoplanes sp.
GGCACGCCGCGGTAAACGCAGCGCGACAGTTTTATGACAGGTGCGTGCTTTGCGCCTTAACACCACCGCAACACGTCGACGCTAGAAATCGCGCCGTCAATCGACGGCCCCATGATTCGTATTCCCTCCCGTTTCCGACCGCGCATCGCCGTGAAAGCCGCCCTGCTCATCGCGGGGCTCGGGCTCATGTCCGGTCTTGCGAACTGGTACGGGCTGCGCAGCGTCCAGGACATCAATCATCTCAGCCACTCGCTCGCGAACCGAGTCGCGCCGGCTCGGCTCGCGCTTGCCGAGTGCAAGGCCGCAATCCAGTCGATGGGCGTCGCGACCTACAAGACACTGGCCGCCGACAGCGCGGACGAGGCGCGCGAACTGAGCGGACCGATCAACGACGATTACCGTAGCGCGAAGACGCTGCTGGAAAACGTCCGGCGCTACTATCCGGGCCGGTCGGACGACATCGCCATCATCTCGCAGCGGCTGGACCGCGCCCATGAGATCGCCGACGAGATCCGCAAGGCCGCCATGGCGCAGAATCACCATCAGTCGCGACGCCTGCTGGAGCTGAGATTCGACGCCGCCCTCGACGACGCGGGGGCGCAGATGTACCGGCTGATCAACATTCTGGGTGGAGAGTCCAAGACCATCCTCGAAGAGGCGGCGGAGCGGCAGATCTGGTCGTTTCGGGTCATCCTCGTCTCGCTGCTGGGCGGCACGGCAGGCACGATCCTGCTCGCGATGGCACTCGCCCATTTCTCCATCGCGCGGCCGCTGCAGCGACTCGCCGCCACCATGACGCGCTTCGCCCAAGGCGATTTCAGCGCACGAATCGAGGGACGTCACCGCACCGACGAGGTCGGCGCCATGGCGCAGGCGGTCGGAGTCTTCCGCGATAACGGCCTTGCGCTGCGCGAAACCGAGCGGCAGCGGGCGGCCGAGCGCACCAATGCGACCGCCGAGCGGCAGGCGATGCTGGCCGGCGTGGCGAACTCGTTCGAGCAGGAATTCCTGACGCTGTCGGCGGCGCTGGCCGCGTCCGCCACCGAGCTTGAAGAGTTTGCGCGCTCGATGAGCGGCATCGCCGACGAGTCCGACCGTCACGCCAGGACCGCCGCCGAGGTGGCCCTGCAGACCACCGACGGCGCAGCCACCGTGGCGTCCGCGGTGGAGGAGCTGTCAGCATCGATGGAAGAGATCGGCGCGCAGGTCGACAAGGCCTCGGCGGTGGTGGGCGAAGCGGCCTCATGCGCGGACACCGCGGTGGACCACGCCTCGGCACTCGCCACGGCGGTGCAGCACATCGACCATGTCGCCGCGGTCATCACCGCAATCGCAAGTCAGACCAATCTTCTGGCGCTCAACGCGACGATCGAAGCGGCGCGGGCCGGAGAAGCGGGCCGGGGCTTTGCCGTGGTCGCACAGGAGGTCAAATCGCTGGCGGCGCAGACCACCCGCTCGCTGACCGACATCCGGGAAAAGACCGCATCCATCAACATCGCCATCGGCGAGGTGCAGGGCGCCACCCACGCCATGTCGGGCGTGGTCGGCCG
>CAZGSW010000377.1:0-1527 GCA_964528635.1 uncultured Rhodoplanes sp.
CGCGACAACGTCGAGCACCTGCTGATGATCGGCGGCCCGACCGACGTGGTGGTGGAAACCAACATCGTGCGGTCCGCCGCGCCCGTCGCCCGCGACGCCCCTGCCGTGCGGGTGAACGGCGGCGAGCCGCTGCCTCGCGCCATTCCGTTGCCGGACAGCGCCGCGGCATGGCCGCTGCAGCCCGAGCCCGCCGTCGCGCCAGCGCCGGCGGCGGTCGTGACGCCTCCTGCGCCGGTCCGCGCCGAGCGCGCGCAGGTCGTCGAGGATCCCGACACGCAGTGGCCCGCCGCCATCGAACCGGTGGTCGAGCGCGTCGTGCCGGCCGAGCCGGTGGCAGCGCCGCCACCTCCACCTCCTGCGCCGCCGCAACCCCGGCCGGCGCCGGCACCACGGCCGGTGCCGAGGCAGGCCCCGCCGGTGCAGGTCGCCCCCGTTGTTTCGGCCGCCGACGACGCCAATCTCGCCACCATGGCGCATCAGCTCGAGGCTGCCTTGCGCCGGCCTGCCGAATCCGCCAAGCCTGCGGCCGCACCAAGGCGCATCGAACCGAAGCTCGCGCCGGTGCCTGCGCCGCAGCCCGCGCCGCAGCGGGCACCTCAGCCAGCGCCAAAACCGGCTCCCAGGCCGGCGGTGGCCGCGGCCAGTGCCGCTGCACCGGCTGCCGCAGCCCCGTCACAGGACTTCGAGAGCCTCGAGCAAGAAATGGCGAGCCTGCTGGGCCGACCGGGGAAAAGCTGACGGACAGAAGGCTCGCCGCCTGCGTCCGTCTGGCGACGGCGGCGGCGATAGCGCTTCTCTCCGTTCCCGCGCACGCACAAGACATCAGCATCAACTTCGGCCAGGGCTCGGGGCTGACCGAGCGGGTGATCCAGCTCGTCGCGCTGCTCACGGTGCTGTCGCTCGCGCCCTCGATCCTGGTCATGATGACCTCGTTCACGCGCATTGTCGTCGTGCTCTCCCTGTTGCGCACCGCGCTCGGCACGGCCACCGCGCCACCCAACGCGGTGATCATCTCGCTCGCTTTGTTCCTGACCGGCTTTGTGATGTGGCCGGCCTTCACCGCCGCCTACGACACCGGCATCCGGCCGCTGATCGCCAACGAGATCGGCGTCGAGCAGGCGTTCGAGCGCTCGTCGCAGCCGTTCCGCACCTTCATGCTGAAGAACGTGCGCGACAAGGACCTCAAGCTGTTCAGCGACATGGCGAACGAGCCGCCGCCCGCGACGCCCGAGGCGACCTCGCTTCGTATCCTGATCCCGGCGTTCATGATCTCCGAACTCAAGCGCGCGTTCGAGATCGGCTTCCTCTTGTTCCTGCCGTTCCTGATCATCGACCTGGTGGTGGCGTCCGTGCTGATGTCGATGGGCATGATGATGCTACCGCCCGTGGTCGTGTCGTTGCCGTTCAAGCTGATCTTCTTCGTGCTGGTGGACGGCTGGAACCTGGTGGCTGGGAGTCTGGTGCAGAGCTACAGCGTCGATGGGGTACGGACCGCGCCGCACTTAACGTCCGCTACCCACTCCCGCT
>CAZGSW010000378.1:0-1524 GCA_964528635.1 uncultured Rhodoplanes sp.
GCCAAATCACCCCGTGCCAAATCACCCCGTGCCAAGTCACTCTATGCCAAGTCGCGTTGTGCCAAGTCTCGTTATGCTATGTGTGGGTTATGTCTCTTCCGAATGTTCTCGTCCTTTCCGGCTCCGTCCGAACCGGCTCGCACAATTCGCGGCTGGCCGCTCTGGCCAGCAAGGAGCTGCTGCTTGCCGGCGCCGACGTCACGCGCATTTCGCTGACCGATTACCCGATGCCGATTTACGACGGCGACCTGGAAGCAACGTCCGGTCCGCCCGAAAATGCGATCAAGCTCAAGCGCATGATCATGACCCAGCAGGGCGTGTTCATTGCGAGCCCGGAATACAACGCGTCGATGACGCCGCTCCTGAAGAACGCGATCGACTGGGTGTCGCGGGTGCGAGAGCGCGGCGAAGAGCCGCTCGCCGCCTACAAGAACCGCGTATTCGCGATCGGTGGAGCGTCGGACGGCGCGCTCGGCGCCATGCGTTCGCTGATGGCGCTGCGCCAGGTGCTGGAGCTCGGCTGCGGCGCGCTCGTGATCCCCGATCAGATTGCGGTGATGCGGGCGAGCGACGCATTCGACGAAATGGACAACCTCAAGGACGAGCGCGCAGCGCGCATGCTCAAGCGGCTGACGCAGCGGCTCACCGACATGGCTCGGGAGATGGCGTAGATGGACGCGCGTGATCGACTCATCGTGGCGCTGGACCTGCCGTCGGTGCAGGCCGCCGAAGCGATGATCGACAGGCTCGGCGATGCGGTGTCGTTCTACAAGATCGGCTACCAGCTCGCGTTCGCCGGCGGACTGCCGTTGGCCGAGACGCTGGTGCGTGCCGGCAAGCAGGTTTTCGTCGACCTCAAGCTGCACGACATCGGCAACACGGTGGCGAAGGGCGTCGAGAGCGTTGCGAAACTCGGCGCGACGTTCCTGACCGTGCATGCCTATCCGCAAACCATGCACGCGGCGGTCGACGCGCGCGCCGGTTCGACGCTGAAGATTCTCGCGGTGACGGTGCTGACGTCCTACGACGACGCCGATCTCGCGGCGGCGGGCTACGATTTCACCGTCGGCGAGCTGGTCGAGGAGCGCGCTTCGCAGGCGCATGACATCGGTGTCGATGGCCTGGTCTGCTCCGCGGAGGAGGCCGCGACGGTGCGTTCCATTGTCGGGGCGCGGATGGCCCTGGTCACACCGGGCATTCGTCCGGCAGGCGCGGCGGCAGGCGACCAGAAGCGGGTGATGACCCCGGCGCGCGCCATTTCCGCCGGCGCCGATTATCTCGTGGTCGGCCGGCCGATCGTCGAGGCGGCCGATCCGGCGGCGGCGGCGCAGGCGATCGTCGCCGAGATCACGCAGGCAACCGGACAGTAAGGGAGCACCGCGATGCCGAAGGGCTACTGGATTCCGCATCTCGACGTCAGCAATTCGGACGGCTTCGATGCCTACCGCACCGCCGCAGATGCGTGGCACGAGCACAACGGCTCGAAGCTGCTCGCCCGCGGCGGCCAGTACGAGGTGATGGAAG
>CAZGSW010000379.1:0-1515 GCA_964528635.1 uncultured Rhodoplanes sp.
CTTCGGCGCCACGGACGGCGCCTCGAAGTTCGTGCGCGGCGACGCCATCGCCGGCCTGCTGGTCGTGTTCATCAACATCATCGGCGGCATGATCATCGGCATCGCCCAGCAGGGCATGCCGTTCGCGGAAGCCGCGCACGCCTACACCCTGCTTACGGTCGGCGACGGACTCGTCACCCAGATGCCGGCGCTGATCGTGTCGACCGCCGCGGGCCTGCTCGTCACCAAGGCGGGCGTCAGCGGCTCCGCCGACAAGGCGCTGATGGCGCAGCTCTCCGGCTATCCCAAGGCGATCGGCATGTCCGGCGCCGTGATGCTGGTGATGGCGCTGCTGCCGGGCATTCCAATGCTCCCGTTCCTGGTGCTGGGCGGCGGCGCGTGCGCCCTCGCCTACGCGATCGACAAGCGCCAGAAGGAGGTACAGGTCGCGGAAGCCCGTGTCGCCGCCGACAAGGTCGCCGCGGAGGCTCCGACCGACGAGCCGATCGGCTCGGCGCTGCGCATCGACGACCTCAAGATCGAACTCGGCTACGCGCTGCTGCCGCTGGTCAATGCCCAGAACGGCGGCGACCGTGTCACCGAGCAGATCAAGGCGCTGCGCCGCTCGCTCGCCATCGAGATGGGCTTCGTGATGCCGGCGGTCCGCATCCTCGACAACGTGCAGCTCGAAGCCAACACCTACGTCATCAAGATCAAGGAGGTTGAGGCGGGCACCGGCCGGATCTGGCCGAACCAGCACATGGTGATGGACCCGAGCGGCGCACAGGTGAACCTGCCCGGCCTGCACACCACCGAGCCGACCTTCGGCCTGCCCGCCACCTGGGTGGACGTGGCGCAGAAGGAAGAGGCGGCGATGCGCGGCTATACCGTGGTCGACGCCGCGACCGTGCTGTCGACCCACCTCACCGAGCTGCTGAAGGCCAACATGTCGGAGCTTTTGTCCTACGGCGAGGTGCAGAAGCTCATCAAGGAATTGCCGAAGGAGCAGGCCGAACTGGTCAAGGATCTGGTGCCGAACCAGATCACCGTGTCCGGCATCCAGCGTGTGCTGCAGCTCCTGCTCGCCGAACGCATCTCGATCCGGGACCTGTCCACCGTCCTCGAAGGCATCGCCGACGCCATCTCGTTCACCCGCAACCCGGTGTCGCTGGCCGAGCACGTCCGCGTCCGGCTCGCCCGGCAGATCTGCGCGCAGCACACCACCCGCGGCGGCTACCTGCCGCTGATCGCGCTGTCCGCGAAGTGGGAGCAGAGCTTCGCCGAGTCGATCGTCGGCCAGGGCGACGAGCGCAGCCTCGCCATGCAGCCGTCCCGGCTGTCGGAGTTCATCACGCTGGTGCGCGAGCGCTTCGAGGAGGCCGCCCGCGAGGGCGAGGCGCCGGTGCTGGTCACCTCGCCGGCGGTGCGGCCGTTCGTGCGCGGCATCGTCGAGCGCTTCCGCACCCAGACCAGCGTGCTGTCGCAGTCCGAGATTCACCCGCGGGTGCGGCTGAAGACGGTCGGCAGCATCTAGTG
>CAZGSW010000380.1:0-1504 GCA_964528635.1 uncultured Rhodoplanes sp.
CAATTCTCACCGCTATGCAACTCCCCTCTAAGGCCATATGCGATTCCCCTACCCTCCAGGGGAGGGTGAAGGGATTTTGCCGCGCGCACTGAGACCACCCATTTCGTTCGGGGACACTCCATGTCCGACTATTACGTCCATCGTCTGCAAACCAGCCTGCCGCTGAAAACGGCGGAGACGATCGTCGACGAGGCGCTGAAGGCGGGCGCGGAGGCCGGCCTGCTGCCGCTGACGGTCGCGGTGCTCGACGTCGGCGGCAATCTGGTGGTGCTCAAGCGCCAGGACGGCTCCGGCAACCTGCGCGCCGACATCGCCATCGGCAAGGCGGCCGGCGCGCTCGGCATGGGTATCTCCAGCCGCCACATCCGCGACCGGCTGAAGGAGCGGCCCGCGTTCCAGAGCGCCATCGCCGCGGCGTCGGACGGCCGCTTCATCCCGGTGCCCGGCGGGGTGCTGGTCATGACCGAGGGGCAGGTGATCGGCGCCGTCGGCATTTCCGGCGACGCCTCCGACAAGGACGAGTATGCCGCCATCACGGGCGTGCACCGGGCCGGGCTGAAAAGCCATCCCGAGCAGCCGGCGGCGAACTGGCGCGACGCCGGGCTGTAGAAGGCGCGCGCGAACGCGCTTTTCGCAACGCTCCTCACCATGAAGCTGGAAGGGCCGCCGTTGCAATGGTCAGGCGATTGGATATATCCAGAACGTGTGCGGATATATACGCAATGTTCCGGATATGCCCGGAAAGTGTGCTCGGATATATCCAATCCACGGACGGTTATGTCCGACCTGAGCGTTGGAGCTCGACATGGCGCCCGCAAAATCAGCCGACAAGGAATACGACGACATTCCCGGCACCTACGTGTTCGACGCCGACCGCTCGCGGCGCGGCTACCACCTCAACATGTTCTGCATGTCGCTGATGAAGGCGGACAACCGCAAGGCCTTCAAGGCGGATGAGGCAGGCTACATCGAGAAGAATTTCCCGCTGCTCACGCCGGAGCAGCGCGAGGCGATCCTCAAGCGCGAATACAACCGGATGCTGGAACTCGGCGGCAACATCTATTTCACCGCCAAGCTCGGCGCGACCGACGGCCATCCGTTCCAGCACCTGGCCGCCGTCATGACGGGCTCGACGCAACAGGACTATGCCAACCTGATGCTGCGCGGCGGCCGCCCGGTCGAGGGCAACCGCAGCCGGTCGGGCAAGCATGCGAAGGCCGGATCGAGCATCGTCAAGGCGGACAAGCCGAAGGCAAAGTCGAAGGCGAAGCCGAAAGGGAAGAAACGTGGCTAGGATCATCGCAGGCGTGACGTCCTCGCACGTGCCGGCCATCGGCGCGGCGATCGACAATCATCGCGAGTCGGAGCCGTACTGGCAGCGGGTGTTCCGCGGCTTCGAGCGCTCCAAGGAATGGATGGCGAAGGCGAAGCCCGACGTCTGCATCGTGGTCTACAACGACCACGCCTCGGCGTTCTCGGTGGAGATGATCCCGACCTTCGCGCT